>CAYOET010000030.1:0-27854 GCA_964402985.1 uncultured Bauldia sp.
TGGCGCGGGGCCGTCCAGGCCGCGTACGCCTTCGCCGCGGCGTCCATGAGGCGGCTCAGATTGCGCGCGAACGCCTCCGGCTCGCTTTGCAGCGCGTCGAACGGCGACCCCGGTTTTTCTTTGTCTTCGGCCATCTTGCGCGGCTTCTACCTCATTTCGACATAAACGCTTTTTAAGCGGGCAGGGAACTGGCCGAACTCCCTCGCGCTTTGGTTAACTGACCGGTCATGGCGCTCGGCGAGGATGAAGGTGCCTCCGCCGGTCGCTGGTGATATGGAAGCGCAGCGCCTCTCGCGCGAGTTGGGAAACGGGAAAATGACTGAGTTTCACCGAGTGCGGCGGTTGCCGCCTTATGTGTTCGAACAGGTCAACCGCCTGAAGGCGAGCGCCCGAGCTGCCGGCGCCGACATCATCGACCTCGGCATGGGCAACCCCGACCAGCCGACTCCCGCTCATATCGTCGAGAAGCTGATCGAGACCGCCCAGCGCCCCGACACCCACGGCTATTCGGCCTCCAAGGGCATCGGCGGCCTTCGCCGCGCCCAGGCGGCCTATTACGAGCGCCGCTTCGGCGTGACCCTTAATCCGAACACGCAGGTCTGCGTCACCCTCGGCTCGAAAGAGGGCTTTGCCAACATGGCGCAGGCCATCACCGCCCCGGGCGATGTCGTGCTCTGCCCGAACCCGAGCTACCCGATCCACGCCTTCGGATTCCTGATGGCGGGCGGCGTGATCCGCTCGCTCCCGGCCGAGCCCGACACGAACTACTTCCATGCGTTGGAGCGCGCCGTCGCCCACTCGATCCCGAAGCCGCTTGCCGTCGTGGTCTGCTATCCGGGCAACCCGACCGCTTTCGTTGCCGACCTCGATTTATACCGCGACCTCGTCTCCTTCGCGCGGCGGAACGAGCTCATCATCCTGTCCGACCTCGCGTACGGAGAGATCTATTTCGAGGGCAACCCGCCGCCGTCGGTGCTTCAGGTGCCCGGCGCAATGGACGTCTGCGTCGAGTTCACCTCGATGTCGAAGACCTTCTCGATGGCCGGATGGCGCGTCGGCTTCGCGGTCGGCAACGAGCGCCTCATCGCCGCTCTGAGCCGCGTGAAGTCCTATCTCGACTACGGCGCCTTCACACCGATCCAGGTCGCCGCCACCGCGGCGCTGAACGGCCCGCAGGAATGCATCGCCGAGGTCCGCAACATCTACAAGGGCCGCCGTGACGCCTTGGTCGACTCCTTCGGTCGTGCCGGCTGGGAGATCCCGCCGCCGCCGGCCTCGATGTTCGCCTGGGTCCCGATCCCCGAGGCGTTCCGCCCGCTCGGCTCGCTCGAATTCGCCAAGCTCCTCATCGAGAAGGCCGACGTCGCAGTCGCTCCGGGCATCGGGTTTGGCGAGCACGGCGACAGCCATGTGCGCATCGCTCTGGTCGAGAACGAGCAGCGCATCCGCCAAGGCGCGCGCAACATTCGCCGTTTCCTTGATACAGCGGAAACAACGTTGCACAACGTCGTCCCCATGGCTGGCCACCGGCGCTAAGCCCCGGCAACTTTTGGGGGATCGCGGAATGTCGGAAGTCTTGCGTCTCGGCGTGGCCGGGCTCGGCACGGTCGGCGGCGCACTCCTCAAGCTGATCGAACGCCACGGCAACGACCTCGCCCTGCGCGTCGGGCGACCCATCGCCGTGACGGGAATCTCGGCCCGCAACGCCGAGCGCAACCGCGGCGTCAGCCTCGCCGGCAAGCGGTGGTTCGCCGACCCGGTGGACCTCGCCCGCGACCCGTCGATCGACGTCTTCGTCGAGCTGATGGGCGGCGCCTCCGGCCCTGCCGAGCAGTCGGTTCGCGCGGCGATCGAGAGCCGCAAGCACGTCGTCACCGCCAACAAGGCGCTCCTCGCCGAGAAGGGCCACGAGCTGGCGCTGATGGCCGAGGAGAACGGCGTCACCCTCAACTTCGAGGCCGCCGTCGCGGGCGGCATCCCGATCATCAAGACGCTCCGCGAAGCCCTTGCCGGGAACAGCGTTTCGCGCGTCTACGGAATTCTCAACGGGACCTGCAACTACATCCTCACCAGGATGGAGCGCGAAGGCATGGCCTTCGCCGAGTGCCTCAAGGAAGCGCAGCGCCTCGGCTATGCGGAAGCCGACCCGAGCTTCGACGTCGACGGCTACGATACCGCCCACAAGCTGGCGATCCTCTGCGCGATCGCCTTCGGCACGCGCATCGACGCCGATGCCATCTATGTCGAGGGCATCACCTCGATCGAATCCGCGGACATCGAAGCGGCCGACGAGCTCGGCTACCGGATCAAGCTTCTCGGCGTGGCAAGCCGCACCGAGACCGGCATCGAGCAGCGCGTCCATCCGGCGATGGTGCCGAAATCCTCGCCGATCGCCCGCGTCGACGGCGTCACCAACGCCGTCGCGATCAACGCCGATTTCGTCGGCGAACTCGTCCTCTCCGGCCCAGGCGCCGGCGGCGCCGCGACCGCCTCGGCCGTCATGAGCGACATCGCCGACATCGCCCGCGGCGACCGGAAGCCGCCCTTCGGCCGGCCTGCTGCCGCCCTCGAGCCATATCGCCAGGCCGCGATGCGCGCCCACGCCGGCGGCTACTATGTCCGCCTTCAGGTGCATGATCGCCCCGGCGCATTCGCCGCGATCGCCAAGCGCATGGCCGAGCACGGCATCTCGCTGGAATCGATCGTCCAGCGCCGCCGCGCCCCCAAGGCCGATGCTCCCGGTCATCCGGTGCCGGTCGCCCCGCAGCCGGTGATCCTCATTACCTACGCGACGACCGAAGAAGCGATCAAGGAAGCGCTCGCGGCGATCACCGCCGACGGCCACATCTCGCACGCCCCGCAGATGATCCGCATCGAGTCCTTCGGCGCTTCGGCGTAGCGATGATCACGGCGATCCACTCGATCGTCTACAGCTCCAAGCCCGAGGAGCGTCTGTCACCCTCGAAGTTTCCCCGCGGGGGCGACCTCGGCCTCTACCGACCCGAGTACCCGACCGCCACCCGCGCCTGAGCGGCTCGACCCGGTCGACGCCACGCATTCCTTCCGTCACCTTGTCCGCACCCCGAATCCGCGCCGCCAGGAAAGCCATGCTCGTCAGTCCACCGCCGACCTGGGTGCCGCCCAGACTGACCTGCTTCCTCGCAGGCTCGGCCCGGACCGGCTCGAGCTACCTCGCGCGCCTCATGAAGGACACGGGCCAGCTCGGCTGGCCGCGCGAATTCTTCAACCCCCGGATGCTCACCGAGAACCTCATCGGCGGTTCCTCCGACCTGGTCTCGCCGCGGCCTCCTCCTGGACCGGACGAGGTCGCCTGGCGGTGCGACCTGGTGCGCATCGTCGGCCAGAGTGGGAACGGGATCGCCTCGACCAAGCTCTTCCCTGATCACCTCCGCTGGATGGCGAAGGGCGTCCACATCGCCGAATGGTTTCCGACCTTCCGCTTCGTGCATCTCAGCCGCGATGACAAGCTCCGCCAGGCGATCTCCGCGGCGATCGCCGCGGAAACCAAGGTCTGGCAGGGCCTGACCGACGCGACCCGGCCCGAGCCGGCCTTCTCCGCCGAAAAGATCGACTCGCTGCTTCGCTACATCCTCGCCGGCGGGGCCATGTGGGAGGCCTATTTCCTTCGCAACCGCATCGCGCCGCTGCGCCTCACCTACGAGGAACTCGACCTCGACCCGGCCAGCACGCTCCGCCGGGTCGCCTCCTACCTCGACGTCGACCTTCCCCCGGCGCCGATCGATGGCGGCCCATATGTTCGCCAGCGCGGGGCCCTCACCGAGGAGTGGCGCGAGCGGTACCTCGCTGCCGTCGCCGACCTCAACCTGCCCGACGGACTCGTGCCACCAGCCAGGAAGAAGCGGCGCTTCAGACTTTGGCCCTTCGGCCAGCGGCGCTGACCGGCCCTGATCGACTCCGATTCCGCTATGCTCGCGTCCGATGACCTCCGCGCGCCCGAATGGTTTCGCGTCCTTCCTCCGCCGCCGGGCGAATCAGCTAGCGTCCTTCCTCCACTGGCGGAGCCCGAAGGACGACACCTTGCCCAGCACTGCCGAGCTGCTCCGCCCTTACGCCCCGCCCGACGCGGGCTACTTCCTCGGTGTTGACCGTTCGTTGACCGGCCGCGCTTGGCGGACGCGCCTCGACGATGCCGGCATCCGCCGGTCCCTCGCAATCGCCCAGGGCCACCAGCTTCCCGACTTGGTCGCCCGAGTCCTCGCAGGGCGAGGCGTCACCACCGCGGACCTGCCGGCGTTCTTCGAACCGACGTTGCGGACGCTGCTTCCCGATCCTGCCAGCCTCACCGGCATGGATGTCGCCTCGCTCCGCATCGCCCGCGCCGTCGAGCAGGGCGAGAAGGTCACGATCTTCGGCGACTATGACGTCGACGGCGCGTGTTCCGCCGCGATCCTCGCGCGCTTCCTCCGCGCCCAAGGCCTTGCCCCCGCGATCTACATTCCCGACCGCCTGTTCGAAGGCTACGGCCCCAACTCGCCCGCGATGCGATCGATCGCGGCGGACGGGACGCGCCTCGTCATTACGGTCGACTGCGGGACGACCGCCCACGAGGCGTTGCAGACCGCCAAGGATACCGGTCTCGAGGTCATCGTCATCGACCATCACCAGGTCGGGCACACCCTCCCGCCCGCTTTGGCGGTGGTGAACCCCAACCGTGCCGACGACATTTCCGGCCTCGGCCACCTTGCCGCCGCGGGCCTCGTCTTCAACACGGTGGTGGCCGTCAACCGCGCGCTCCGCCTACGGGGCTGGTACGCGAACCGGCCCGAACCCGACCTCCTCGCGGTGCTCGATCTCGTCGCCCTAGCAACCGTCTGCGACGTCGTTTCGCTCTCCGGCCTCAACCGCGCCTTCGTGGCCAAGGGCCTCGCCGTC
Source organism: uncultured Bauldia sp. (assembly GCA_964402985.1). Lineage (GTDB taxonomy): Bacteria > Pseudomonadota > Alphaproteobacteria > Rhizobiales > Kaistiaceae > JADYYB01. The sequence goes on from CAYOET010000030.1 coordinate 4,915, forward strand.
CTCCGCCGCGGCGGCAATCCCGGCCTCGCCGCACTAACGGCTACCGCGCGGCTCAACGGGCCGGCGCAGCCCTATCACCTCGGCTTCCTCCTCGGTCCGCGCATCAACGCCGGGGGCCGCATCGGCGATGCCGGTCTCGGGGCCCGGCTCCTCGCCTCCGACGACCCGGCCGACTGCGAGCGCATGGCCTTCGAACTCGACCGCCTCAACCGCGAGCGTCAGGAGATCGAGCGGGCGATGATCGAGGAAGCCGTCGCCGCGGTCGACGCCGAGATCGGCACCGGCCCTGGCCCCGCTGTCGTCGTCGCCTCGAGCGAGGGCTGGCATCCGGGCATCGTCGGCATCGTTGCGGCGCGCCTCAAGGAGCGCTTCCACCGCCCGGCCTTCGCGATCGCGTTCGGCGCCAACGGCGTCGGTTCGGGCTCGGGACGCTCGATCCCCACGGTCGATCTCGGCAAGGCGGTCGGAGCGGCGGTCGATGCCGGCATCCTCGAGAAGGGGGGCGGCCACGCCATGGCGGCCGGCCTCACCATCAAGCGGGAGCGCCTCCAGGATCTCCGCGCCTTCTTCGAGACCGAACTCGGTGCCGCAGTGCGCGAGGCGACGAGCCGGAAGTCGCTCGAAATCGATGGCGCGCTCACCGCGCGCGGGGCAACGCTCGACCTCATCGAGCTCCTCGACAAGGCCGGTCCCTATGGCGCCGGCCACCCCGAGCCGGTGTTCGGCCTCCCCGCGCACCAGATCGCCTATGCCGAGACGGTCGGGCAGGGGCATGTGCGGGTCGCGCTTTCCTCCGGAGAGGGACGCAAGGTCAAGGCGATGGCCTTTCGTGCTGCCGAGACGCCGCTCGGCCAAGCCCTCCTCAACGCCCGCGGCGCGCAACTCCACCTCGTCGCGACGCTCAGCGTCGACGAGTGGCAGGGTCGCCGCGAGCCTTCGTTCCGTATCCTCGACGTGGCGCTGCCCGACCGCTCCTGAACCGAGGTCAGGGCGCGCCGGTAGCCGCCTTCGGTCCCACCGCGGGAAGGATCGTGCGGCGGATCTGCCGCCGCTGCCGCTTTCCCTCGTTGTAGCGCCACAAGGCGGCGCTCAGCCCGCGCGGCAGGTGGCCGGCCGTGGACAACGCCCGGATCTCGCGCGCCGCGCTGATCAGCCGCCCGCGAACGAGCGCCGCAATGATCCCGCGCACGCTCAGATAGGCGAGGATGTCGGAGTAGTCCGGCTCGGCGAACACGGGGTGTCGCTCGACCAGCTCGTCGAGGGCGTGGACGTAGTTGTTGAGGCTTCGCGAAAACGAATCCGGACTTTGGTTCTTGACGACGTCGAAGCCGGTGCCGAGCGCAAGCCGATGATCCTCGGCAAGGCGGAGCAGGAGGTCGCGATCCTGGTGCCGGGCAAGCGTGGCGTCGAAGAAGCCCACCGCCTCGAGGGCGGTCCGCCGCACGGCGATCGCCGAATTGGTCAGCGGGATGGTGTGCGAGACGAGGAGCCGGATCAGGGCTTGCCCGCCCGAGCGGATCGCCGGCTGGCGGGCGAATTGCGGCTCGGCGGTCCCCCCGACCACAAAGCTGTCGAGGACTGCATCGACCGCCGGCTCACGCGTGAAGAACTCGATGAGCCGGTCGCATCGGCCAGGCAGGAACTCATCGTCCGAGTCGAGAAACGCGACGACCGGCGCGCGGGTCGCGGCGATCCCGGCGTTTCGGGCGACGTTCGCATTGCTGCGCCGTTCGAGCCTGATCGCGCGGAAGCGCGGGTCGCGTACGCCGGAGAGGACGCGGGGCGTGTCGTCGGTCGAACCGTCGTCGACCACCACCAACTCGATGTCCTGCCGCGGCGAGCGCAGCACGCTCGCGATCGCCCGCCCGACCGCGCGCGCCCGGTTGAAGGTCGGGGTCACCACGGCGAGCGCTGGAGTCTCAGTCATCGGGCGCCGCAACGGGGGGTGGGAAAGGACCTTTGTTGTTCATGGGTTTGCGCGCCGCCACAAGACCGCGCGGCGGAAGGCCGCCCCGCGCGATCAAAGCTACTTGCGGTCGGCAGACGGCGGGGGAAGCGGGGCAGGCCGCGCTGCCTCGCTAAGGCCGAGCACCCCAATGAGGTCAATCCCGACCGCGCCGAAGGCGCGAAGGAGCGCTGCGAAAGTGAGGGGCTGAACCTTGAGTTCGCCGGTTCGCTCCTCGATGCGCTTGATTGTGGACAAGGCAAGCCCCGCCCTCTCGGCGAGTTCGGCCTGGTCCCAATGCGCAAGCTCTCGTGCCGCGCGAATCTGCTCGCTCGTGATCACGACAATCCTGCAATGACCTGGAAAGTCCCCCATCGTCACAATAGAAGGACTCCAACAAAAATCGGCTCACGATCTCGTGATCAAGAGAGAATCTCCCGCATCGGTTGCGGTCGAGTTGTAGGAACCCATGGATTTCGGCCGATGCGCGACTTTTTGTGCATCCCCCAAATGGGGTAGGGGGTTGTGGAGGGTCTCCGAACCGAATCAGTGCCGGCGGGAGGGGTGGAGATTCACGCGGTGGCGCGCCCACGGGGAATTGAACCCCGGTTTCCTGCGTGAAAGGCTGGCGTCCTAACCACTAGACGATGGGCGCGTGAGGCGGTTTTTGGCACGAACCGCACGCCCCGACAAGGCCGGAAGTCCCTGCGTTTTGCGGCCTCCGGAGACTTTTTCCTGAGCCGTTTTCCCCGTTTGCAGGATTGTCTTAACCAACGGCTCACGACTGTTGCCGTTCTGCCACGTCCTCCCGTGGAAGGCGGTGTTATGGTTGTACTCACTACTTGGAATCGGCGGCGGATTGAGGGGGCATATGAAATGGGGGCGAAAGTCTCGCCAGAAGCCCATTCGATTGAGGACCTAACAGAGGCGGCACCGGTAGACCTCATCGAAGTCTCCGGCGTGATCAAATGGTTCGATGCGTCGAAGGGGTACGGGTTCATCGTACCCGACAACGGCTTGCCGGACGTGCTTTTGCACGTGACCTGCCTTCGCCGCGACGGCTTCCATACCGCCTATGAAGGGGCCCGCATCGTTTGCGAGGTTCTCGATCGTCCAAAGGGGTACCAGGCGTTCCGGGTGATCGCGATGGACGAGTCCTCGGCCGTCCATCCGGCGCAGACGCCGCTCGCGCGCACGCACGTCATCGTGACGCCGACGAGCGGCTTCGAACGCGCAAGCGTGAAGTGGTTCAACCGGATGCGCGGCTATGGATTCTTGACCCGCGGCGAGAATTCGGAAGATATCTTCGTCCATATGGAAACGCTGCGTCGTTACGGGATTGCCGAGCTCCGGCCTGGTCAGTCCGTGCTCGTGAGATTCGGGCCCGGACCCAAGGGTCTGATGGCGGCCGAAATTCGTCCGGACGGCAGCACAGCACCGTCCTCGCATTGACGGCGGGCATTGCAGTCGAACGACCGTCGGGCGGCGCCTCGCGCCGCTCGTTCGGTTTTGCGGCGGCCAGCCTCGCCCTCGTCCTGGGCGTTAGCGGTTGTCAGGCGCAGTCCAATCCCGAGCACATCACCATCCAGACCAGCTCGGGGTCGCACGAGTTCACCGTCGAGTGGGCGGTGACGGCGGAGGAGACCCAGCGCGGCCTCATGTTCCGCGAGCAGATGGACGCCGATCACGGCATGGTCTTCGACTTCAAGGACGAAGCGCCCCGCTCGTTCTGGATGCGCAACACCATCCTTCCGCTCGACATGATCTTCATCAAGGCGGACGGCACGGTCTACCGGATCGCGGAGGACACCGTCCCGTTCAGCGATGCGGCCGTCCCGAGCGGCGGTCCGGTGCGCTACGTCCTCGAGGTCAACGCCGGCACCTCCGACCGCATCAGCCTCGACCCCGGCGACCACATCGACCTGAACTAGGGTCAGCAGCGCGGGAGCTGGCACCGCGGCCGCCGGTGTGCGGCGGGTCCGGAGCCTTGCGACGGTGACGCGGGTAGCGCCCTTCTTCCTCGCAGCGATCCTCGTGGCCGGCCCGCACTCCGCCGGCGGCCAAACACTCCTTGGGCAAAACCAGCCTGCGGAGTGCCATCCCAGCTACGAAGGGAAGTGCGTGCCAATCGCGAGCGACGTCGACTGCGCGGGCGGGGAGGGCAACGGCCCGGCCTATGTCGCGGGCCCGGTGCGGGTCGTCGGGCCCGACGTCTACCGCCTCGACACCGACGGCGACGGCATTGCCTGCGAGCCTCGCCGCCGCTGAGTGCAGCCCGGGGCGGCGACGGCGCTCCTTGACCCTGCGGCCGGAAATCACCACAAACCATGTCCAGCCGTATCGGGGCATAGCGCAGTCTGGTAGCGCACCTGCTTTGGGAGCAGGGGGTCGCAAGTTCGAATCTTGCTGCCCCGACCAACACTTAGCCGGCCGGCCCGGTCTAGAATTCGGGCCGCCGCCGAGGGGAATCGCAATGCTTGCGCGTATCTACCGGCCCGCGCGGACGGCCACCCAGTCAGGTCACGGCAAGGCCGAGCGCTGGCTGCTGACCTACCAGCCGGAGCGCGCGCCCGATATCGAGCCGCTGATGGGCTACACGGCCTCCTCCGACATGCTGCAGCAGGTGACGCTCGAGTTCGACACGCAGGAAGCCGCGATCGCCTATTGCGACCGTCTCGGCATCCGCTACGAGGTCGAGCAGCCCAGAGAACGCCGCAGCCGCAAGATCTCCTACGCGGAGAATTTCGCCTTCGGCCGCCGCGTGCCGTGGACCCACTAGCCGCTCTCTGTGAGCGGCCCCCGAGAATCGCTATCTTCCACCCGTGAGAACGGCCCCGTAGCTCAGCGGATAGAGCAGCAGCCTTCTAAGCTGTTGGTCGCAGGTTCGATTCCTGCCGGGGTCACCAATCGCCTCCATGGTCAGCCCGAAAGGCGTTTGCGCGGTCGCGCCGCGAAAGCCCCCTTTGCGAGCGCTCCCGGTTCGCCCGGCCCGATCAGCAAATTCCCGCCAGCCGCGAGCGATCGTTCTCACCCACCACCCTTGACCTCAGCGCAAGCTGCTATGCGAAGCCATTCTTTGTAAGGGTCGCCCAAGCCCCGTTGGCGGTGGGCTGAAAGCAGCGCGGGGGAGGCAGGCCGATGTCAGCGCATCAGCGACGGCGTGATAGGGGCCGGGCGGCAGGATACTCGCTACTCCAACTATTCTGCGCCGCGCTGGGCCTTGACCGGCGTGGCGCCGCCAAGTCCGCGCTCGCCGATCTCGTCCTGCCACTCCGCCGTGGCGCGCGCCATGCGGCTGGGAATGCCCAAGGCATCCAGCGTCGCCGCGACTTCCCGCATCTCGGCGGCGCGGCGCTTGCCGTGCGCGACCATGCGTTCGAGGTTGTAGGCCGAGCGGGCGCGCCAGGGGGTGTCGGGATGCGACTTCTCGAGCGAGCGAAGGACCGCTTCCTCCACGCCGGCTCTGCGCGCCGCGAGGAGGCACTCGGCGGTGAGCGCTTCGATGCCCTTGACCACCACCGAACGGATCATCTTGATCGCCGAGGCGTCGCCGACGCGCTCGCCCGCGACCTCGGGGCACATGCCGAGCCGGAGGAGGCTCGCCTCGGCGCGGGCTGCCTCGCGCCCGGCGATGAGGAGGGGCGTGCGGTGGAGGAGGGGGCGCACCGGGGCCATCACCGCCACGTCGACATAGCTCCCGCCCGCCGCCTCGATGATCGCCGCCGCCTCGCGCTTGGTCTGCGGCGAGCATGAGTTGCCGTCGAACCAGAGCGCGCCAGGGCGGAGATGCCCTGCGGCGCCGCGCGCCGCCGCGAGGCTCTGGTCGGCGGTGACGAGGCTGAAGACCAGTTCGGCGGCGCGCAGCGCCGCGGCCACGGTCGGCTTCCCCGCGACCGCGTGCGCCCGGTAGCGCGCCTCCATCTCGCCGGCGAGGCGTGGATCGTGGGTCTTGATGTCGTAGGCCGTGACCCCCGAAAGGGCCGCGCGCTCCCAGCCGGAAAGGAAGGCCTGCGCCGCCTCGCCGAAGCCCACCATTGCGATCGGGGGCGCCCTCTCCGTCGTCGTCAGCATTTTCGACCGTCTCTCCTCGCCCAACACGATCCTCGCCTCAGTGGTCGAGGGAAGCACGTGAATCGGCGCCGATCTCGCAGAGGATCGGCACGCCGGTGGGAATCTCGACGACTGCGACGTCCTCGCCGCCGAGCCCTCGATTGCCAGTCATCAGCGCGCCGAGCGAATTGCGTTGGGCGACGGTCAGCACCGTGTCGCCACCGAGATGCGCCGCGTCATCCGCCCGTGTCGCTCGATGCACCACGACCGTTGTTGCCAAAGCCCTGCCCGAGCGCGATCGCCGCGCCGAAGAGCATGATCACAATCCCGGCGCTCGCCACTGCGAAGGGCGCCCCGATCAGGCCGGCGAGGCCCGCCGACGCGGCCGCCCCGAGTTGCACCAGCCCGCGATTGAGGAGGAGGACCGAGGTCACGCGGCCGCGTACGTGGTTGGGGATGCGCAGCTGGAGGATGGTGTTGTTGGCGGCGCTGTAGGCGATGTGCATGGCGCCGACGCCGAGGAGGAGGACCGGCGCCACGAAGACGACGGGGTTGAGCGCGAACAGGCACAGAAAGAGGCCGAAGGCCATGAGGAAGGCGAGCATCGCGCGCGGCGAGGAGCCCCATTTCGGATTTGACGCCACGACCAACGCACCGAGCACCGAGCCGACCGCCGCCGCCGAGGTGAGGAGCCCAAGCCCCTGCGGCCCGATGTCGAACACGGAGTACGCGAAGAGAGCGAGGAGCGTCATGTAGGGCTGCCCGAAAAAGGTCGGCACCAGCGCGACGAGGACGAGGAGAAGAACCGTGCGGTCGTTGCGCACGAAGCTGATCCCTTCGGCAATGCTCTGGCGGAACGAGAGCTGTTCGCCCTTGCGCTGGAAGGGCGGGAACTTCATCGCGCCCAGCGTCCACAGCACCGCGAGGAAGCTCAGCGCGTTGACCAGGAAGCAGACCCCCGTCCCGAACGCCGCGATGATGAGGCCGGCGAGGGCCGGCCCCACCACCTTGGTGACGTTCTGCGTCGCCGAGGTGAGGGCGACGGCGTTGGGGAGGTCCTCGGCCGGCACCAGCTCCGGGATCAGCGAATGGCGGACAGGGAGGTTGAAGGAGATGATGATGCCGCGGCCGACCGCGACCAGCATCACCGCAACGATGCTCGCCGTGCCGGAGAAGACCATCGCGGCGAGAACGAAGGCGAGCAGCATGGCCGAGGTCTGCGTGACCATCATCAGCCGCCGCCGTTCCCACCGGTCGGCGACGACGCCGCCGATCAGCGTGAAGAGGAGCACGGGGAGGCCGCGGGCGAGATTGACGAGCGCGAGGTCGAACGGTGACCCGCTGATCGTCACCACCAGCCAGTTCAGCGCAACCAGATCGATCCAGTCGCCGGTGTGGGAGATCAGCGTGCCGATCCACATCAGCCGGTAGTTGCGATGAGCGAGGGCCGAGAACGTCCGCCGCGTCCACGGAAGGCGGGTATCGGTCACAGCGACTCCTCCTCGCGCCACCCGGCCAAGGCGGACCCGTGCCGGGTAGTGCAATCCTCCGGCGCGCATGATGGTCGACACGCGTTCGCCGGCCTTCATACGAAATACCTGTAAAGACATAAGAAATCCGGGAGAAAGGCTGTGGATCGGACGCGTCGGCGGGACACTCCGCGAGCCGCGAGGGTGCTCCGCAAGGCAGCAGCTACAACTAATGGGCCCCGCCGATTTTCCTATGTGTTTCCCGGGCGGTAACCGCCTATCGGTTGAGGTGACGCAGGCTCGAGGATGGGAGCGACCATGACCGCTGGAAACGTGACTTTGGGCGGCCCGCCGAAGACGCATGACGGGCAGGATCTCCATCTGACCATCTCGGTGCGGACCTATCCCTACACCAAGGCGCTCAAGTCCGGAGACATCAGGGTCAAGGGCGTCGACCTCGAATTCATCGAGGTCGAGCCGCAGATCGCCGCCTTCCGCCGCATGGTCCGCGACCGCGAGTTCGACGTCTGCGAGCTGGCGCCGACCACCTATATCATCGCCCGCGCGCATGGCGCCAAGTTCAAGGCGCTGCCGATCTTCTTCGGCCGCCGGTTCCACCACGACGGCATCAAGGTCCGCCCCGACGCCGGGGTCAGCAAGCCGAAGGATCTCGAGGGCAAGAAGGTCGGCGTCCGCGCCTATTCGGTGACGACCGGCGTGTGGACGCGCGGCATCCTCCAGAACGAGTACGGCCTCGATCCCGCGAAGGTCACCTGGTTCGTCGACGACGAGGAGCACGTGCGCGAGATGAAGCTCCCGCCCAATGTCCGCCACGTGCCGGAAGGGAAGTCGCTCGCTTCGATGATCGCCGCGGGCGAGATAGACGCCGGGTTCGAGGGCAATGCCGGTATCGGCCGCGAGGGCGCGCCGACCGAAGGCTGGGCGACCAAGCCCAAGACCGAGGCCCCGCCGCTCCTCGACCTTCTCCCCAACGCCAATGCCGAAGCGCACGCGCATTTCAAGCGCACCGGCATCTACCCGCTGCACAGCACGCTGGTGGTGAAGGACGAGCTTCTCGCGGCGCATCCGAGCCTGGCGCGCGATCTCTACGACGCGTTCCTCAAGGCGAAGAACGCGTATGTCGACCAGCTGAAGAGCGGCAAGGCGAGCGGCAAGAAGGATCTCGAATTCGTCGAACTCTCGAAAGTCGTTGGGGAGGACCCGTTGCCCTACGGCCTCGAAGCGAACCGCCCGACCATCGAGGCCCTGATCGAATACGCCTACCAGCAGAAGCTGATCCCCAACCGGGTGAAGCCCGAGGACGTCTTCCTCAACTTCTGAGCCGTCAGGAACTAGCGCCTCTGCAGCAGCGGGCGCAGCGCCCGCACGTCGGGCAAGCGGTCGATCGCCAGCAGCATGTCGAGGAGCACAAGCGTCGGGAGCCTGCCGAGAACCGGTCGCATCAGGCCCTCGGCCTTGGCCACCACCTCGGCGGTGCTCATCGGATCCTCGGGCGATCCCCGCACCGTCTCCGGCTTCCGCTCGAACGAGCGTCCGTCATTGAGCGTCACGGTGATGATCGCGGGCTCGCGCCGATGCGCGCCCGGGCGCGGTTCGATCCTGATCCTTCCACGCAGCGCCAGCACCGCCGGGTCCGCCATCCGCGCGTGATCGTGCACGGAGGCGAAGGTCACCCCGCGGTCGATGATGAAGATCGACAGAAGGTGCGAGAGATTGAGGTTCGACACCGTGCTGTTGACGATCAGCACCCGCCGCTGCGGCAGCGTCACCAGAATGTCCGTGACATCGTCTGCCGAGAAGCGGTGCTCGCTGAGAAGCGCCTCGATTGAGTCGAGCGCGGCCTGGCAGGGTGAGCCCACCGACCATTTCTTCAGCGTCGTCCGCGTCACCTCGAAACGCGTCCCCAGCGCCTCGATCGCAAGCTCGGGCTTCGCGGCATGCGGGTAGCCGGCAAACAATCCCGGGACGCCTTCGAGCGGCTCGGTGGACGTCGGGATGCCGGTGCGCGCCATCAGGGCTGCCCGCACGCCGTTGCTCGCAGGGAGCCCCGCGAACACGAACCCCTTTTCGATATGCGCCGGGTCGCGGACCCAGCCGGTGCTTCCCGAGGCGAGATGGGTCGCGAAGGTGAGGGCGCGGGCGGCGGCGGCCGCGTCCAGTCTGAGCATCGAAGCGGCGCTCGCCGTCGCGCCGAAAATGCCGCCGAACGAGACGTGGTGGTAGTGCTCCATGAAGTTGCCGCCGCCGAGGGCCATCGCGACCCGCGTCCCGACGTCGTAGCCGGTGACGATCGAGCGGAGGAACGCCTCGCCCGACCGCCCGGCGATCTCGCCGATCGCGAGCGCCGCCGGCACCACCGAGCAGCCCGGATGAGTCACCGAGAAGCCGTGCGAGTCGTCGGACTCGTCGGCGTGGGCGAACATGCCGTTGGCCATCGCCGCGATCTCGGCCGACGCCAGCAGCTCGGTGCCGACCACCGTCGCCTCGGCCTTGCCGGAGAGTTCGCGGACGAAGGTGACGCCGCCGGCCCCGGCCTCGAGCGCGCTGCCCGAGACCATGGCCGCGACCGTATCGATCAGATGATGGATCGCCGCCTCGCGTACCGTACCGGGGAGGGCCCTTCGCGCCGTGTCGGCGATGTATTCGGCAAGCGTCGCCGTGATCGGGGGGCCGGTTCGCGCCGCGCCCGGTCCGGCTGCTGCCGCCACTAAACCCGCCCGGTGAGCTTGCGCCCGGTCTCCAACGCCGAGAACGACCGCGTCGGCGCGGCGAGGAGCCAGCGGAAGCCTTCCTTGATCGCCTGCTCGATATTCTTCGAGCCGACATGCGGATGGCCGACCGGGATATTGTGCGCCTTGGCGACCTCGAGGATGTGCAGCATCGCGTGGTGGACGTCCGGGTGGTCGTACTCGCGCGGGTGACCGAGCTCCTGGCTGAGGTCGCCCTCGCCGATGAGGATCGTGCCGATGCCGGGGACCTTGAGAATCTCCTCGAGGTTCTCGATCGCCTGGGTGTCCTCGATCATCAGTACGACGAGGATCTCGCCGTCCGGAGCGAGCGGCCAGACGTCGGCGCGCCTGTAATACTCCTTGGTGTCGATGCCCCAGTAACGCGCGGCGGTGGCCGGGCTATCGCCGCGGAGGCCGGCCGGCTCGTAGAGCGGCGCCGTCTTGAGGCGCGGATAGCGGCAGGCGGAGACGGCGTTGTAGGCCTGCTCGGCGTTGCTGATGTGGGGCCACACCACGCCATAGGCGCCTAGGTCGAGCGCCTGTTTGGCCATCCACTGGTTCATCTCCCCGCCATTGGCGGGGATGCGCACGACCGGCGTCACGCTCGGCATCGGCGAGCCGGCCGACAGGATCTGCTTCCGGTTGAGCATGAACTGCAGCGTGTCGCGGAGCTGGAAGGAGTCCCACGGCCGGTGCTCCATCTCGAAGATGACGCCGTCATAGGGCGCTCCGTTCACCCACAGCGCCGACTCGACGTCGGCGGGCGCGAAGGTCCCGAAGGCGGTCTGGCCCTTCTCGAGGGCGGCGATGATCCCGTTCAGTCTGGCCATGGCGGGCCCCCAGCTCTATTGTTGCGTCAGTGGCCCGAGTTCAGTTCGCGAGCGCCTTGCCGAGGCGCGGGAAGACCTTGCGGGCGTTGCCCTCGTAGATCTTCTTGCGGTCGGCGTCGGAGAGGAACGGCAGCTTGTCGACGTAGCGCTTGGTGTCGTCGAAATAGTGCCCGGTCTCGGGGTCGATGCTGCGCACCGCGCCGATCATCTCGGAAGCGAAGAGGATGTTGTCGACCGGGATGACCTCGGCGAGGAGTTCGATGCCCGGGTAGTGATAGACGCAGGTGTCGAAGAAGATGTTGTTGCGGATCATCTCGCCGAGCGGCGGGCGCTTGAGGTCCTGCGCGAGGCCCCGATAGCGGCCCCAGTGATAGGGCACGGCGCCGCCGCCATGCGGAATGATGAAACGCAGCGTCGGGAAATCCTTGAAGATGTCCGACTGCAGGAACTGCATGAAGGCGGTGGTGTCGCCGTTGAGGTAGTGCGCGCCGGTGTGGTGGACGGCCGGGTTGCATGACGAGCTGACATGGACCATCGCCGGCACGTCGAGCTCCACCATCTTTTCGTAGAGCGGATACCAGCTGCGGTCGGTCAGCGCCGGGTCGCGCCAGTAGCCGCCCGAGGGGTCGGGGTTGAGGTTGCAGCCGATGAAGCCGAGTTCGGTCACGGCCCGCTCCAGCTCCGCCACACAGTTCGCCGCGGAGATTCCGGGCGACTGCGGCAGCTGGCACACACCCACGAAGTTCTTCGGGAACAGCCGCACCACCTGGGCGATGAGGTTGTTGGAGAGCTGCGACCAGCGCTGGCTCATCGCCTCGTCGCCCTGGTGATGGCCCATGAGCGAAGCGATGGGCGAGAAGATCGTAACGTCGGTCCCGCGCTCCTTCTGCACGCGAAGCTGGGCGTCGACCAGGGTCTCGCGCACCTCGTCGTCGGAGAAACTCGGCTCGGCCGGCTCCTTGCCGCCCTTCTCGAAGGCGGCGACCTGGGCCTTGCGGAAGTCGCGGAGCTTCTGCGGGGCGGTCGTGTAGTGGCCGTGGCAGTCGATGATCATGGTTCCGCCCTCAGCGCCCCAGCGTCCGCGTCGTGTCGTCGAAGAGCTCGTCAACCGTCAGCTTCCGGCCGATGATCTTCTGCTGGAAGGCGTAGTCGATGATCGCGCCGAGGGCGCCGCGGAGGTTCTCGACCCCGAACGGGCGCATCTGGATGCCGTCGGCCGGCTTGGTGTCGAGGTCGCGGCTTTCGAGAAGCATGCGGTAGAGCTCGCGGACCACGTCTGGCCGCTGCTTGGAGAGCTCCTCGCGCACCACCACCATGTGGTTCATCGGCACGATGTGCTTGCGGTCGTACCACTCCTTGGCGGCCGCCTTGGGATCGGGAATGACCGTCTTCACGCGTGGGTCCTTGGGCATGTCGTTGCCGAGCATGGCGGCATCGACCTCGCCGTCGAAGAGCATCTGGATCAGCTTCTTGCCCTTGGGCGCGCGCTTGACGTTCGGCGGATCCTTGAACTCGGCGAGGTGCGCGTCCTCGAACACTACCCAGCGCACGGTCCCCGGGTCGACGCCGTACTCGTTCTGCAGGATGCCGCGGATCCATGCGCCGGTCGTCTGGGTGTACGAGCGAACGCCGATGCGCTTGCCCTCGAGGTCCTTCGGGGCCAGCGTCCCGCGCTCGGCGTTGTAGGCGACGCAGTGATGCTGGAAGCGCCCGCCGATCACCGCCGGCACAAGGACCAGCGGCTTCCCGTAGAACTTGGCCTGCAAGAACGTGACGATCGCCAGCTCGCCCCAGTCGAAGCGGCCCTCGCGGACCATCGGCTTGAACGCCTCGTGGACGAGTTCGTGATCCTCGAAGTCGAGGACCACGAGATCGCTCTTCACGGCGCCGGAGCGGATCGACTTGGTGCTCGCGTTGTCGACGCCGAGGAGCGTGTGCAGCGTCGCCGGACCGGTCTTCGGGTAGCCCTTGGTCGCGGGCTTGGAGTCACCCGACCTCGCAGGCGCGGCGGCTCCGTTGAGCTTGGGGTAGAGGACCTCGGAGGTGCCGGCGAGAATCCAGTGGCGGTCCTCGGCGCTGAGGGAGGCGAGGTTCTTCTTCGCCCGCTCGACGATCTCCTCGAGCGTGCCCGCCGAGGCGGGATAGTTCGAGCCGAAGGCGATGCGTTTGGCGCCGAAGGCGGCGACCAGCTTGGGGAAGAACGTCTCCGGCGAGGCTTTGCCCGACCCGGCGAGGTCGAAGGTCCGCGGCGTCACCTTGAGATAGATATTGGGGTACGCCGCGAGGTCGAAGAGCGGCTTCGCATTCGCGTAGGGCGGCCCGTCGGTGATGTCCATGCGCGCTAGGTGATCGAGGACGATCTTGGTGCCTGGGAAGCGCTTGGCGAGTTCGATCACCGTCGGGAAGGCGGGCGGCCGCGTCTGTACGCAGATCGCGATGCCGTTCTTCCCGGCGAACTCCCAGATCGGGTAGGAACGCGGATCGTTCAGCCAGCTGAAATCGAACTCGAGCTTGCTGCCGCCGGTGTAGAGGCGGATGCCGGTGACGCCACGTGCCAGCCACTTCTTGAGGGTCTCGACCGCATCGGGCGCGAGCACGTCGATCGTTGCCACCGCCGTGAAGCGATCTGGGTATTTGGCGACCGCGTCGGCGACATAAGAATTGTCGTAGCCGTAGGACGTGGCCGCCTGCACCAGAGCCGAGCTTTCGATGCCCGCCTGGTCCATCGCCGCGACCATGTCCTCGGCGGTGACGTGGTGTTCCTTCGACCAGTCCGACTGCACCCCGCCGATCGGCGCGTGGGGGTATTTGCGCTCATCGTCGGAGATGATGTGGGGGTGGATATCGTGAACCTTTTCCTGCATTTTCGTGGGTCCGTTTCTTGAGGCGGATGGCGCCCCTCGGGCGCTACGGAAACTGGGAGGCCGACGGCACAGGTCGAGGTCGATCGTGATCTACCCGACCGCTTCCGGCGGCAGGAAATCAGAACGCGGGTGGCCTCCATAGGAAAAGGCTGAAGCCGGTCAGGCAGTTGCGGTCGCCGACGTCTCCGGCTCGACTAGCCGATCTCGCGTGCGGAGGCCGGGAAAGACCACTGCCCACAGCGCCGAAACGGCGATAGTCCCGACACCGCCGATGAGGATCGCCGGCACCAGGCCGAACCAGTGCGCAGTCAGCCCCGACTCGAATTCGCCGAGCTCGTTTGAGGCGCCGATAAAAAGCGAGTTCACCGCCGCGACCCGGCCGCGCATGCTGTCGGGCGTGTCGCTCTGCACGAGCGTCTGCCGGATCACCACGCTGAACACGTCCGAGGCGCCGATCAGCCACAGGATCGCAAGCGAGAGCACGAAGCTGCTGGAGAGCCCGAGCGCGATGGTGGCGAGCCCGAAGACCGTTGTCGCGCCGAGGAGCTTCACGCCGGCGCGCCTCTGGATCGGCAGGTAGGCGAGCGTCAGGCCGAGCATCATCGCTCCGACCGCGGGTGCTGAGCGCAGGAGTCCCAGCCCGAACGGACCGACATGCAGGATGTCGCTCGCCACGATCGGCAGGAGCGCCGTCGCTCCACCGAGCAGGACCGAGAACATGTCGAGCGAGATCGCGCCGAGAATGACCGGCCGCCGCCTGATGAAGGCCAGGCCCGCGAAGGCATCGCCGAGCGTCACGGGGCCCTTCGCCCGCTGCTGGGTGGGCCGCCGGATCATCAGGATCAGGACCACCGCCGCGAAGTAGAATATCGCCGCGCAGGCAAAGGCCGCGCCCGGGCCCACGATGTAGAGGAGGCCGCCCAGCGCCGGGCCAAGGATGGTGGCGAACTGGCCCGTCGAGGAAGATAGGCCCACGACCCGGCTCAGATGCTCGCGCGGCACCAGGCTGGCGATGAGGGCCTGGCTTGATGGCGCGATGAAGCTGCGCGAGATTCCGAGGAGGATGAAAAGGACATAGATCGCGTTGACGTTCACGTCCGCGGCGATCGCTATCGCCAGCAACCCGAGGTTCACCGCGCCGCTGACGGCGAGGCAGAGTCCCATCACCAGCCGCCGGTCGTAGCGGTCGACGACCACGCCCGCCAGCAGCGTCAGGAGCACCTTCGGCGCGAATGCCGCCAGACCCACCAGGCCGAGGGCCAGGGCGCTCCGCGTCTCCGCGTAGACCAGCCACCCGACCCCGACGTTGGTGATCTGGTTCGCCGATACCCACAAGAAGCGGTTGCTCAAGAAGAAGCCGACGTCGCGGATCGAAAGCGCCGTCGGGCTGGAGGGAATGTCCGCCTCTGATGCCGATGCCAAGGGTGGGGACCTGGGTTAGGTGATCCGGCCTGGCCGGAAGCGTGGTGGGGGGCGCCAGCATCGTTCTACACGGACGGGATGGCCTGGAGGGCAGGGACGAGTTGCCCCAGGAAGGTGTTGGGCCAGGGCAGATGGAGGAGCTGGTCGAACACGACATAGACGAACAGCGTCGTGCAGGCCGCCATCGGCAGCACCAGCCACCACTTTTCGCGCCCCTCGAGCCGCATGAAGCCGATGATGAAAAGCGGAATGGTCGGGAGGATTCCGATCGTCGCCATCGAGACCAGGAAGCCGACCGGCCAGGCCGCGAAGAGAAGGGCGCGCCTGACGATCTCGGCGCTGGAGAGGCCCTCGTTGTCCTCGGCGATGTCCATGTGGATCGTCGCCGATGCCTTGGCCTTGACCGCCTCGAGGGTGGAGGGCACCCGCCCGCGTCCGAAGATCGCGTTGAGGAGCGATAGGGTGATCGCGCCGATGGCGACGCCGGTGACGAGGCGCGGCACCAGAGCGGTGCTGAACGGCCAGCCGAAGGTGTGGACGAAGAGGTAGCCGAGCACGGCGAGGAGGAGGAGCGGGAAGAGGTCGGTCAGATGGAGCTGCGGCCTCCCGAGAGTTGGCCAGGAGAAGCCGGCTCCGCGCCGGTCGAGGAGGCCCTTGAAGATCGGGCGCATGATGCCGAGGAACGCGATCGCGAGAATGACGACGACCACCGGACGGAGCAGCCAGTTGGCGCCGTAGAGCTGGATCGAGATGAAGAGCTGGCGCTCGATGATGTCGCCGAGGACGAGGCCGAGGATGAGCGGAGCGCGCGGCCATTTGAGCCGCTTCATCGTCCAGCCGAGCGCGCCGAAGATCAGGAGGACGAAGAGGTCGCCCCACTGCCGCGACCCTTCGAACGCGCCGATGAAGATGATCGAGAGAACGATCGGCAGGACGAGCGTGTAGCGCAGCGTGGCGAGCCTGGCGAATTGCGGGCTGAACGCGTAGCAGAGCCCGGCGCCGACGATGTTGGCGAGCGCGACGCTCCACACCATCGAATAGGTGACGTTGAGGTTCTTGGTGACCATGTCGACGCCCGGCACGAGCCCCTGCGAGAGGAAGGCGCCGAGGATGATCGCCATGCCGGCGGTACCGGGAATGCCGAAGGCGATGGTGGTGACGAGCGACCCGCCTTCCTTGGCGTTGTTCGCGCTCTCCGAGGCGATCACGCCGCGCACGTCGCCTGTGCCAAAGGTCTTGTCGCCGCCCTTCACGCTGCGCGCGCCATGGGCGTAGGCGACCCAGTCGACGACCGCTCCGCCGATGCCGGGGATCGCGCCGAGCGCGGTTCCGATCCAACTGCAGCGGAGGACAAGCCACCAGTTCTGGAAGCAGTCGACGGCGCCCTGGAGGATGCCCGAGTTGACGTCGTGCTTCTGCTTGGGGTCGAGCTTGCGCCGCGCGATCGCCATGTCGGCGAGCTCGGGGAGGGCGAAGAGGCCGATCACCACCGGCACCAGCGGCAGCCCCTCCCAGAGGTAGAGGCTCTGGAACGTCCAGCGGAAGGTGCCGGTGCGCGGCTCGGAGCCGATCATCGCGATGGTGATGCCGATCGCCGCCGCCGCGAGGCCGCGGAGCGGCGTGCTGCTGCTCAGCGTAGCGACCAGCGAGAGACCCAGGATCGAGATCGCGAGCATCTCCGGCGTGCCGACGCTGAGCATCACGGGCCGCAGGATCGGAATCGAGAAGCCGAGGAGAATGGCGCCGAAAAGCCCGCCGAGCAGGGATGACATGTACGCGGCGCTGAGCGCCCGCCCGGCCTCGCCGCGCTTGGCCATCGGCACGCCGTCGAGGACCGTGGCCGCCGAACCGGCGCCGCCCGGAACGCCGAACAAGATTGCCGGGATCGGATCGCCGGTCGCTGTCGTCGCGCTCAGGCCGAGCAGGAACGCGAACGCGGTATAGGGGTCCATCGAGAAGGTGAAGGGCAGAAGGAGCGCCGTGCCGGCGAGGCCGCCGATGCCGGGAATGATGCCGAGGACGACGCCGAGAAACGCGCCGGTGGCGAGGACGCCGAGGCGGAATGGGTCGAGGATGATGAGCAGCGCTTCCCACGCTGCACCCAGCATCTCGGCACCCGTCGCTCCATCCATTCCTCGGCCTCACGATGTTGGCTTGAAGGCAGCCGCAAGTCGTCCGGGCTCGACTCCGGGGCGGCATTGCTTGCGGTCGAAGGTCACCCGGCCGCGTGGGCCGGGTGACGAGTGCGTGTGAGGGAACCTGACTGCTAGGCCGGGGTGAGGAGCTTCCGCACCAGGTCGAGCACGTCCGTCGGCGTCGCGTAGAGCTGGTCGACGATGCCTTCGACGTCCTCGCCCGAGATCATCTCGACGGTCGCACTCTGCAACGCGAGCTCGGCGAGGAACTCGGGATCGGTGGCGGCGGCCTCGAACCCGGCGCGGAGCGCCGCGAGACGGTCGGCCGGCACTTCCGGCGGAGCCGCCAGCGGACGGCCGGCCTGGAGCGGCAGGAACATGAACTCGAAGAGCGCCTTGGCCGACGGGTCCTCGACATAGTCCATGATCATCGGGACGTCGGGGATCGCAGGGTTCGCCTCGATGCCCATCTGCGCGATGACCTGGATCTTGCCGTCGCGGAGCCAGTTCGCGTCGTTGCCGCCCATAAGGCTGGTGACGGTGAGGAAGCGACCCTGGACCTCGCCACGCTCCATCGCGAGCGCGATCTCGTCATTGCCGGCATAGCCCGGGATGATGTTCATCTTCCCGCCGAGGTAGTCGTTGATGATCGCCGGGAAGGTGCGGTTCTCGTTGTTGAACGAGGTCGACCCGATGATCAGCGACTGGGTGAAGAGATCGTCGATGGTCTTGACCGGCGCGTTCTCCCACGTGGCGA
This sequence comes from uncultured Bauldia sp., assembly GCA_964402985.1. Classification (GTDB taxonomy): domain Bacteria; phylum Pseudomonadota; class Alphaproteobacteria; order Rhizobiales; family Kaistiaceae; genus JADYYB01. The sequence goes on from CAYOET010000030.1 coordinate 23,137, forward strand.
GCGCGTAGGTCTCCTTGTTGAGGCTGCCGACCCAGCTGACGGTGCGCGGGTCGAAGGCGACGGGCTGGGCCGAGACGAGCGGGACATAGAGATTGTTGCGCTGGAGCACGGCGACCACCGTGCCATCACGCGCTTCGCCGTTCTGCAGCTGCGCCGCGGCGGTGAGGCCGCCGGCGCCCGGCAAGTTGGTGATCACGACGTTGGGCTGGCCGGGCAGGTGGCGCGAGAAGTATTTCGCGAACGCCCGCGCATAGAGATCGGCACCGCCGCCTGGAGCGGCGCTGACGATCAGGGTGACGGTCTTCCCCCTATAGAACTCCTCCGGGGTCTGAGCCGTCGCGGCGCCCGCGAGGAGCACCGTAGACACCGCGGCCGCTGTCGCGACCTTGGTGAAATTGCGCATGAAACTCATGTTCTCCTCCTTTTAAGGAACACGTCGCGCGGGATGAGCGTCCGGCTGGACGCTCAATGTCTTGGCGGGGATGCGAGCATCCCCACGAGTGGAGTGACCGACTTCGCGTTGCGGAGGCCGAGCACCTGATCGATCAGGCGGTCCTGCTCCTCACGCGCGAAGAAGCGGCTGGTGAAATCGATGAACTTGTCGACGACCGGCTTACGATTGAGGCCGCGGTCGGGGAACGAATGGCCGGGCGGGAAGAGGCACTCGGTCTCGATGATTTCGCCGCCCTTGAGGTGAACCTTGATGTTGCTCGGCATCGAGCCGGGCGCGCGGTCGCCGAGTTCCTCGGAGACCGACAGGCGGACCTTGTTGGTGAGTTCGGCGGCGAGCGGATCGTTCCAGCGCTGGTTGGCAAAGGATTTGGGTGTCAGCTCGCCGTCGATGAGCACCACCGCGGCGAGGAAGGGGAAGCTGTGATCGGCCGTCTCGCGGGTCTTGGGACGAAGCCGCGGCACCTCCGCCTGCTGCTTGCGGATGATCGGAAGGTCGGCCATCACGACGTCGATCGCCTCGATCTCCGAGACGCGGCCGGCGAGTTTCTTGTGCGCGTCCATCGCGGCCACGATCTCGGCCTGCGCCGTGCCGATGCAGGCGAAGGTCTTCACGTGCGAGTCGAGGATGAAGAGCGACTCGGTGATCGGCGCCCATAGCCCGTCGAGGCCGAGCGCCGGATCGAAGACTTCGTTGAGTCCCCATTTGTGGTCGAGGACCTGTGACGGCCCGGTTACGCCTTTCGCTGCGAGGAGCGCGGTCTGCACGCCTTCCTGCGCGATGAAGGCGCAAGCGAGGTTCTTGGCGCCGGAAAGCTTTCCGTAGCGGACGATCGACGGGGTCACCGTCCGTGTCGCCGCGAGCGCCAGCGCATTCATCTGCCGCTCGGCGTCGAGCTTGAGGAGCCGGCCGGTCATCGCCGCGGTGACCAGGCCCGAGGCGCTCGTCCCGTCCCACACGCTCTTGAAGGGCATGAGATTGCGAAGCCGGCGAAACAGCTCGTAGCCCATGATGATAGCAGTGAGGACGTCGCGCCCCGAGGAGCCCAGCATCTCGCCGACGGCGAGTGCCGAAGCGAGGCTGTCGCTGCAGTGGCCGCCCACGTGCAGCTTGCCCTCCTTCATCATGAACTGGACGTCGTTGAAGTCGAGCGAGCGGACCAGCGCGCAGTTGAGGAGGGTGGCGTTGAGGACCGAGGTCTTGAAGCCCTGCCCGATCGCGGTACAGGTCGGGTTGCCGCCGAGCTCGCCGATCAGCTCGACGACGCGGCGCGGCGAACTCGCGTCGTGGCTGGCGAACGCGCAGCCGATCGAATCGAGCGTGATCAGCTCGGCCTGACGGAGCGCGAGGTCGGTGACGTAGGACTCGTCGGTCCGCAGCGTCCATTCGGCGAGCCGCGCGATCGAGGAGACTTCCGGGTGGAGCGAGTGGTCGTTCATTCGTACCTGGTCAATGGATGTGGGCGCGCATGACCGGCGTGGTCACGTTGTCCGCGATGTGAAGGTCCCAGAGTTCGCTCTGGCCCGACTGCTTGAAGGCTTCGAAGAGGGCAGGGAGCTGCGCGAGATCGCTCACGCGGTTGCCGCGGAGACCGAAGCCGCGCGCCATCGCGGCGAGGTCGCCGCGTCCGTGCACGGCCCCGGCGTCGCTGATCCCGTCGGCGCGGAGCTTGTGGATCTCGGACCCGTAAGCGCCGTCGTTGAGGATGCAGATGAGGAGGCGCAGCCCGTGGCGGCGCACCGTCTCGAGTTCCTGCGCGTGCATCATCAGGCTGCCGTCACCGTCGAGGAGGACGATGGTCCGGTCGGGCTTCGCCGCGGCGACGCCGATCGCGTAGGACAGGCCGTTGCCGATCGCGCCGAACTCGCGGATGACGTTGAAGTTCTCGGGCTTCCGGCCGCGCATCTGGGCGGTGAAGTAGGCGCAATGGCCCGAGCTGTTGACGACCTCCCAGTCCTTGGGCACGACCGCGTCGATGGCGGCAACGGCGTCGCGTGGGTCGAGCATCCCGGGTTGCGGGGGGAACGCGGTGGTGTCGGCGCGAAGGTCGGCGATCTCGCGGGCGAGGGCATCGCTTCGCCGGCCTGATCCGCTCCGCGCCGGGAGGCGCTCGATGATGGCGCGAAGGCCGGCCTTGGCATCGGCCTGCAGGTAAAGGTCGGCGGCCTTGCGGCCATGCTTGAGGCCGAGCGGGCGGGTGTCGATCTGCACCACCGTCGCGTCGCGATAAAGCTTGCCGGCATCCGACGTGAAGTGACTAAGGCTCGCGCCCACCGCGACAAGCACGTCGGCCTCGAGCATCAGCTTCCGTCCGGCCGCGCGGGCGTAGCCGCCCGAGATGCCGATCCCGAACGGGTGATGATCGAACATCCCGCGCATCGGGAGCGTCGTCGCCAGCATCCCGCCGCACGCATCGGCGAGCGCCTCGCACTCCGCCTGCGCGCCCGACCAGAGGACGCCGCGACCCGCGAGGACCACGACGCGCTTGCCCCGCGCGATCGCCTCGGCTGCCTTGTCGGCGTCACCGGGAGGTGGGAGGAGAGGCGATACGCGCGGGACAAACTCCGTCGAGGGGCGGTAGGCGAAGGGGGGCGGCAGCGGCTTCTTCTGGAGATCGAGCGGGACGCCGATAACCACCGGCCGCCGTTCGGTGCGCGCGATAAAGAACGCGTCGCGCACGAAGTCCATCATGCGCGCGGCGCTGCGGGCGCCGATGTAGTGGGCGCCGGTGCCGGTCACCAGCGGCGACTGGTCGATGCGCTGGTTGTAGAAGGCCGCGTCCTCCGGGTCCTCGCCCGCGAACACGACGAGCGGGACACGCGCCTGCACCGCCGTCGCGAGCGCCGTCATGATCTGCGTGAGACCTGGCCCGCAGGTGACCGAGGCGACGCCGACCTTGCCGGTCGCGTTGGCGTACATCGTCGCCATCGCACACGCGCAGTGCTCGTGGCGGGCATAGACGCCGCGGACGCCCATGCCGGTCAGGGTCCCCGCCCAATGCATGTTGCCGTCGCCGAGAAGCGCGAACAGCACCTCGGTTCCCTCTTCCCGGAAGGCTGTGGCCAGCGCCTCGTAGATCGCCGGCTGCGACGTGATCTGAGGCCGACTGTTCATCGTTTTGTGCAACGCAAAAAGATGATCGTCATGCGACCCACCGCGTGGCAGCCGCACTTGCTTGTTGCCCGGCCGAGATTACTCGGCGGCGGGCGATCGCTTGCAGTGAAACACTGTCGAAACGCGACGCGACCGCGCCATGGCGGTCAGCCCGCCGAGCAGCCGCAAAACAACGCGAAGGAGTGGCCGGAACCGGCCCAGAACGTCCCAAAGACTTCCTCCCGTATGGTCTTTCCGCCCCGCGCACACACGTTCGGGCACGAGGGCGTGCCATTTGCGATGAGACTGACGGGAGGTTCCTGTCGATTCAAATTGAAACGGGCGGAAGAGTATAAGAAAATACGTAAGCGCTATTCGCAGACCAACCATGTCCCTGCCGCTTTCGCGGATCGGCGGTGGTGGCGGGTCGGTTCTCTTCTCGCGGAAATGTTTGCAGGCCGCGCCTTGAGCGCAACCGCGGCAGGTGACAACAACGGAATTCGAGCCGCGCCGATTGGCGCGCGGCGACACCGCGTCATTGAAATTGTCTAATGGCCACGTCGATCGAAGGCGATTCCGCGCCGTCCGAGACCTTCTCGGTCCCCAACATCCGGCACCTCCGGGTGGTGGAGTCGGTCGCGCGCAACGCCAGTATCACCCGCGCCGCCGTGGAGGTTCGTCTCTCCCAGCCGGCGGTCACTCAGGCGATCGTCAAGATCGAGACAACGCTCGGGCGTCCGCTCTTCGACCGCACGCAGAGCGGCTCCTATCTTACGGCGGCCGGTGAAGTATTCGTCCGCCGCGTCCGACGCTTTCTGGACCAGGCCGACCAGTCGATCCGCGATCTCCATCTGGGCGATAGCGTCCGCTTCCACGCCTCGCACGTCACCAGCACGCAGATCCGCTGCCTCCTCGCCATCGCCCGCAGCCCGTCCTTCTCGCAGGCCGCGCGCACGGTCGGGGTCTCCACCGCCTCGCTCCACCGCGCCGCGCGCGAGCTCGAGGCGAGTGTCGGCAAGCCGCTCTACCAATCCTCCAAATTCGGCCTGACCCTCACCGACGACGGCGCCGAGCTGGCGCGCCGCCTCGGCCTGGCCAGCCGCGAGATCGAGGCGGCCACCGACGAGATCCGCTATCTCGACGGCGTGCAGGGCGGCAAGATCGTCATCGGCAC
>CAYOET010000031.1:0-28759 GCA_964402985.1 uncultured Bauldia sp.
ATCGGCATCGCTGAGCGTGACGATGGCGAAGTCCTTGGCGAGTGGCCGCTGCCGGATGATGTCGTCGATCAGCGTCTGCGCCTCGTCGAGGCGGCCCGCGACGATCGCGTCCACGAGGTCGTAATAGAGCGCGAACACCAGCGGCCCGAACCGCCGCTCGCCGCGGAGATCCGCCACCAGCCGAGCGGCTCCATCCGCGTCGAAGCGCAGCGCCTCGCGGCTTCGCTCGAACACGTGGTCGAGGCTGTCGGCCAGCCGCGACCGCATCCTGCGGTCGAGGACGCGCGCTCGTTTCGCATTGGGCGCGAACGAGAAATCCCCGTCCACGGCCGGGCCTTGCTGGTGGACGTTCACGCTTCTCTCCCCGGCGCCCGAGGGCGCGGCTGACTATTCGCTCTTCGCCGGCTCGACCGGAGCCTGGCGCGCGAACGGGCTCATCATCTTGCCGTCGCCGATCTTGGCGCCATGCGCCTGCTCGCCGCGGGTGAGGAGCCGGTTCGCATCGAGGGCGACGCTGCCCACCGTGGCCGAAGGCGGCGCCCATTTCGAGTCGCCGAGCTTGGCCCCGTGCGCCTGGCTCTCGCGCGTGAGGAGCCGGCTCGTGTCGAGCGCGACCTCCGGCCCCTTCGCCGGTCGGTCTTTGGGCACGCCGATCTTGCCGGCATGTGCATCGCGCGGGGCGACCCCGCCGCCGAGCAGGGCGTTCTTGTTCAGAATGATCATGTGATCTCCGTTCGGTTGCTTCCCGAGAACGCTAACGCGGGTCGGGGATCTTGACCTCACCGATCTTGCCGCCATGCGCCTGGCCGCCGCGGACGAGGAGCTTGTCGCTGTCGAGCGCGACCGCCGGCTTCGCGGTGGCCTCCGGCATGAGCCCGACTTTCCCCGGACCGATCTTGGCGCCACGCCCCTGCCCATCGCGGACGAGGAGCTTGTCGCCGTCGAGAGCGACCGCCGGCTTCGCGGTGCCGGCGACCTTGAACCCGATCTTCCCCGACATCGTTTCCCCGGCCGGCACGCCGCCGCCGAGCAGCGAATCCTTGTCGAGACCAATCATCGGAATCCCCTCCGGTTGAAACGGCTGTGGTCGCCCTAGCGTGGGCCTTCTTCCTTGACTTGGCCGATCTTGGCACCCGCCGACTGTCCGCGGCCCCTGCCGAGCAGCTTGTCCGCATCGAGCGCCCACGGCGACTTGGTGGCGCCCTTGTTCGTCACGCCGATCTTGGCCCCATTTACCTGGCCGCCGGTGCTGCCGAAGAGCGCCGCGCCGTCCAGGACGATCGCGTTGGCGGCCGGCCCCTTCAAGGCGCCGCCGATCTTTCCGCCGCGCGCCTGGTCGCGATCCGCGCCGTTCCCGAGCAGAATGGCTGTATCGAGCTTGATCATGAGCTATCAATCCCAACCGAAAGGCCTCGTCGAGGCCGCCACGACTTCTCGTTCATACTAGCAGGCTGAGCACGCCAGCGAAATCGGGACCGCCGGACGAAAGCGCCACTGAAATGATACGTCCGTGATCGTCATCGTCACCGCCGCCGGCCACGAATTCACGCACCGCAAGGTCCTCGCCCGCGAGGGCGCGCCGCCGTCACGGCGCACCTCCTATGCGGCGCTTCTCCGCGCGACGCGGCTTCCGCGCGCAACTTACATTTTCACCGACTTCGACCGCCTCTCGCCGCGCGAGCTGCAATTCGCCGCTGAACTCTATCGGAAGGTCGCCGCAGCCGGCTGGCGCGTCTTCAACGACGCTGCCCGCATCCGCCAACGCTACGCCATGCTTCGCCGCCTGAAGGACGCTGGCATCAACCGCTTCGCCGCCTATCGCCTCGAATCGGGCGAGCGGCCCGAGCTTTATCCGGCCTTCCTCCGCAACGAGTGCGATCATTTCGGTCCTCTCAGCGCGCTCGTCCAGAACGAGGCCGAGCTGATGACCGAGGCGGACAGGCTCATCGCCGCCGGCCACCCCGAGCACAACCTCATCGCCGTGGAATACGCCGCCGAGCCGATCGGCCCCAACCTTTACCGCCGCCTCGGCGCCTTTCGGGTCGGCGAGCGCATCGTGCCCACTGTGTCGGCCCACGAAGCGAGCTGGACGGCCAAGCGCGGCACCAAGGGCATCGCCCGCCAGTCCGACTACGATGCGGAGAACCTCTTCGTCCGCACCAATCCGCACGCCGAAACGATCATGCGCGCCTTCGCGGTCGCGCGCATCGACTACGGCCGCGCCGACTTCGGGATCGTGGACGGAAAGGTTCAGGTCTACGAGATCAACACCAACCCTTCGATCGGCGCAGGCAAGCTCGACCACCCCTTCCCGATCCGCAACGAGAGCGTGGTCCTCGCGACCAACGCCTATCTCGAGGCGATGCGCGCCATCGACACGACGGAGGGGGGCACGCTCAGCCTGGTCGGCTCCTCGTTCCGCGAGCGGTTGGCCTTCCGCCTCCGCCGCCTCCGCGGCCGCTTGAAGTTCGAGTAGGCCTCGGCCCGATCAAAGCTACTGGCTGCCGCGGATCGGCGCTCCGCCGCCCCCACCGCCGCCACCGCCTTTTCCGTCGCCGATCTTTGCCGCTGTCGTACGGTCGCCGCTACCGAGCAGCTGCGATCGCTCCAGACGGATTGTCGGCCTTGCCGCGGTTGTCCTCTTGCTGTGTTTCGCGTCGTGCGGCGTCGCGTTGCGTCTGTCCGTCATAGGCACCCCAACCCTCTGCTTTGGCGGCGCTCTCACCTGGCGCCGAGGCCGAGCCTAGACTAGCACTCCGATGATCGCCGGCAACGGCCTCGGCCGGGCTCGGATCGGGCCTGTGGATCGTGCGCTACAGCAGCGTCCCGGCCGCGAACGGGTCGATCAGCCCGTGCAGCCGGCCCGCCGCGGCCTGCGCGAAACGGAGCGTCACCGAGCGCCGGGCCGCCGGCGTTACGCGGTGTTCGGGCGCCGGCCGGATCACGTCGGCGCCGTACGCGTCGGCGAGGATGAACCCGGCGTCGAGCGGGAAGATCCCCGCGGGCACGCCGTCATGAGTGGCGAAGAACAGCCGGTCGCAATGCTCCCGGTAGTCCTCCCACTTGGTGTCGGCGCGGAAGTCCTCGACCGAGCACTTGATCTCCACGATCCAGATCTCGCCTCCGGGTCCGATCCCGACCATGTCGGCGCGCCGCCCCGAGCTCAGCGTCAGCTCGGTGATCATGAAGAATCCCTCCGCCCGGAGCCGCCGCCCGACGCCCTTCTGAATCGTCGAGGCCATCGCCGACTGCCTCCGGTCACGCAGCGCCTCGGCCGGAGAGATGTTCAAATTCATGGTCTTTTGCCTGGCAGCTTTCGATAAGCATGGCGGCGCTCGCCGCTGGATCTGGCCAATGACGGTAACGTCGCCAACGTCGAGATCAAGTAGGCAACCACGGCTGCCGGAATTTCGCCTGCTCGGATCTGCCCTCGCCGAGGGCGAGACCCCGCTCGACGGCCGCGTCGCCGAGCGCTTCCGCGAGGCGACCCGTGGCCCTGAGCATGTCAGCATCGAGACCCATCATTTCCGGAAGAGCGGGCCGACCACCGTCAGCCCGCTCGGCACCCCGACCGAGGGCCATTTCGAAAGGCGCCAGCCTCCACCGCGCCGTCCTCCGTCAGGCCAATCTCAACCGCACCGTTCTCGGGGACCATTGGGACTACCTCCTCCTGCGGGGAGGTTCGACGCAGACTGTGTCAGAGCTCGGACGGCTAGGCGCCCGGCAGCGCAATCCCGCTGCGCTGCAGGAAGGCGACCCACTCCGCCTCCGTCCCGCCGAACGCGTTGCGGTCGACGTCGCCGGAGATGCCGCGCACCTGCCCGGTCGTCGTGTACTGCCAGAAGCGCCAGTTGCGGCCGGGATAGACGCTGCGCGGCTCGGCGGCGACGCTGCGCACCCAGAATGTGTAGTCGTCGAACTGTCCGTTCGAGAGCACGTCGCGGTGGAAATTGATGTCGGTGTAAATGATCGGCCGCTTGCCGGTATGCGCTTCGAGCGTGTCGAGCATCGTCACCATCATCTCGCGCGCCTCCTCGGCGGGCACGCGGCGCGGACAGGTCGAGTTGGCGCTCGCCCACTCGACGTCGAGCACCGGCGGGAGCGCATTCGGGTCGGGCGGCACGTTGAGGATGAACCACAGCGCCTGCTGGTGCACCGGCCGGCACCAATACATGAAGTGATACGCCGCGCGGTGCACGCCCGCCGCCGCGGCGTCCCGCCAATTGCGCGCGAAGGCGGGGTCGACATAGTCGCCGCCCTCGGTTGCCTTGATGAACGCGAAGTCGATCCCGCTCTGCGCCACTTCGTTCCAGTTGATGGTGCCCTGCCAGCGCGACACGTCGATGCCGAGCACCGGCATCTGGTGCGCGCGTGCGACGCCATTGTGCGGGTCTCGGTCGGCCGCGGTGGGGCCGATCGGCACCACCCCGCAGGCGGAAAGGACGAGGGTGAGGAGGATCGCGGAGAGCCCGGCGGCGGGGGTCCGCCAGACAGTCCGGAACGGCTTCGGGTTACGCAACACACGCATGACCCCACCACCACTAATGGCGACCGGTTAATCAACACTATCGAAGTCGATCGATCGGGTCTCCTGGCCCGGGGGCCGCGCGCCGGGCGATCCCGATCGCTCGAGAACTTCGGGGGGTGGGGAGGAACGAGGCGCTAGACCGCTCGCATCCGGTTGTTGCGCGGGTTGGACTCGACCTCGGCGAGGCCAAGCGCCTTCATTACCGGCGGGACGTACATCCCGAAGCGCCCGCGATAGCCCTTGCGCAGTCCGTACCATCCGCCGACCGGGTTGTCGGCCGACCGCCCCCACGCCTCGACCGTACCGTCCGCGGCCGGCTTCTGCTCGTCGGCGCTGCCGAGCAGCATCCAGTCGCCGTGCTTCCTGAGCATTGAGTGGAGGTCGGCGAGCGCCCGGAGGTGATAGCGAAGCTCGGTCCCGCCCGCCTGGACGACGAGCGCCGGCGGGTCCGCCGCGAGATCGCGATACGCGATGAACTCGGACGTCCCCGGCGGCGTCTTCAGCGTCCACGGGTTCTCTTTGGTGCCGGCATCGCCCGGCTGGGCCTTTGCGGGATTGACGCTCACTTCATATCTCCACTCGCGCCTGACATATTGGTAACACGATGGTTACCAAGTCAAGCGCTGCCCGCGACGGCGAGCTCGGCGAGCGAGGGCAGGAGGAGGTCCCACGATCGTTCGAATTTCGCCGCCCGCGACTCCCAAATCTCCTCGCTCGCGGCGGTCGGCCGATGCTCCAGCCGAAGCCGCGTGCCTGGTCCCTCGGAAAGGAAGGTGACCGTCACTTCGGTCGGTTGCTCGGGATGCGTGCCGGGATAGAACTGCATCACCAGCCGGCGCGGCGGGTCCCATTCCTTGACCCGTCCGAGTTCGACCTCCGTGCCGCCGCTGGATCGCTCGAAAAACCGGCCCTCGCTCGTGAACGCGATCCGGCTGTTCGGGTCGTCCGTATGGCGCCTCGCCGGCGGCCACCATTCCGACGCGTGCTCGGTGAAAAGGACGAAAGCCCGCGCCGGCGAACAGGCGAGGAAGACCGTCTTCACGATCATCGCTTGGCGAGCCTCTCCAGGCGGGCGAGGGCGCTGTCCCAGAACTCGTCGAGGAACCCGCGCACCCCCGCCAGCCCCTGCACCCGCACCGAATAAAGGCTCCGCGTCCCATCCGCCGTGACGTCGACCAGCCCGGCCTCCTCGAGGACCCGCAGGTGTCGCGAGACCGCCGGCCGGCTTACCGGGAACCGAGCCGCCAGTTCGTTGACCGACAGCGACTCCTCGCGCAGCGCGCGGAGGATGTCGCGCCGCAGCTGATTGCCGAGGGCATCGAACGGGTCCATCGCCGCGTAACTTAGCGGTTACGCAGCAGAGCGCAAATGCTCAGCCCGCACCGATCGTCGGCGCGTTGTCGCGGCTCAGCCAGCAATAGCGGGCGAGGAGCGAGCGGTGAGGCGCGAACCCTTCCGCCATCGCCACCGTGTCCTCGCGTCCGGTGAGGCGCTTGAGCGCGCCGCGCGCGGCGGCGTCGCCGTCCGGCCAGATGTCGGGGTCGAGGAACACGAAGATCCCCATCATGTCGGCGGTCCACCGCCCGACCCCCCAGATCGCGGTCAGCCTTTCGCTCCGTTCGGGATGAGCGAGGCCGGCGAGCTCGCGATGATCGAGCTGCCCCTCATCCTGCGCGGTGCGGATGGCGTTGAGCGCCTTGATCTTGCTGCGCGAGATGCCGCACAGCCGCAGCTCGTCCTCGAACCCCGGCACGAACATCTCGCCCGGCGTCAGCTTCTTGGCGTTGGCCAGCGCGACCACCCGGCCCCAGATCGTATCGGCCGCCTTCACCGACAGCTGCTGGCCGACCACCGCCGTGTAGAGATGCTCCGCGATCGGCCCGACGCGTGGCCGGTCGATCGTCAAAGGCCCGATCCGCTCGATCTCCTTGAGGAGCGGCCGCGACAATTTCCGCGCCGCCTTGCGCACCGCGGCGAACGCCGCCGTGGGCTCGTCAGCTACCACGCGCGCGCCTCATGGAGCCGGCGCGAGCGGGATCGGCTCGCCGCCGGCAAACGGCGACGTCTCCGGGAGAGGCGGCACCGGCCGGCATTGGCGGATGACGCCGTCGAAGAGCACGTTCTGCTCGGGCGTCATCTGCCGGTCGAACCCGCGCTCGAGGAGGCCCATCCTTCCCAGCTCGCCATACACGCACGTGCACTGCGCCTCGCACAACGCCTCGCTGACCCCGCTGGTCGCGCAGCTCGACGTGCAGATCGCGATCTCCTCGGCGAGCTCCTGCTCGAGACTCTGCTTCGGCACGATCGCCGCCGCCCCCACGGTCAGGGCGAACAGGATCGGCTGGTGGACGAGATAGATGACGAGGCTCCACCGTCCCGCCGTCACCAGCGCCCGCCCGACGAAGTCCTTCGGCTGCCAGCGCGCCCAGAACGAATCGGGCCGCCAGGCAAGAGCGAGGCGCGCTGCAACGATCCCGACGAGGGTGCACCCGAACCAGGGGAAGAAGGGCACGTAGTCGACGGTCTGAGGCAACCGTTCGGAGAGCCCCAGCCATATAAGCGGCCAAGCGTCAAAGAAGTCATTCCGAAAGAAGACCGGAAGCGCGAAACACCAGGCTGCGGCCACCCCTGTGGCGATTGGCGGGAATGCCAGAAACGGAACTGCCGCGACGCTGAACACTGCGATGGCGTGGAGGATGCCGAAGAATACGAAACCTTGATTGCCCAAAGCGCCGTACCGTTCGGCGAGCCAAGTCACGGCGGTCACCGCCAGGGCGGCCGCCGCGACAATCGCGAGGCGCCGCAGGTACGCATCGCGCCTGAATCCACGCCGGCTCGCCAGCACCAGGCTGACGCCGACCAGCCCGAGAAAGCTCCCGGCGGTGAGCCGCGCGAACCACACCCAGAAGGGGTCCGAGGTGGGATCGACCGCGATCAGTCCCTGCAGCGAGAGGTCCCAGGTGAAGTGGAACACCACCATCGCCACGATCGCGAGGCCGCGCGCGACATCGACCAGCGCGATGCGCCCGCCCGCCGACGCGACTTCGATGCGCGGCGGCAGCGCCGCCGATGGGTCAGCCGCCGACATCGATTTCCAGTCCGTTGATCGCCGCCTTGAGCCGCGCGAGATCCTCCGGTCGCGAAAGCCGGTGGTCGCCGTCGCGGATCAGCGTCAGCACCACGTCGTCGCTCGAGAATTGCGTGGTCAGGGTCGTCGATCCCACCCACGGCACGTCCTCGTCCTTCATGCCGTGAAGGATGTGTACGGGGCACCCGGTTTCGATCATCCGCCCGCCGATGAGATGCCTGCGCCCGTCGGTCACCAGCGCGAACGGAATGCGGTACGGTTCCGAACTCTCGCTCGGCCGGGTGAAGAAGCCACTCTCCTCGAACGATTTCTGGAGCCTTTTCGGCATCGCGTTCCAGATCAGCGCCTCGGTCATGTCAACCGCCGGCGCGAGCAGCACCAGCCCCGCGATCCGCGAACGCCGCTCGGCGCGGTTCGCATGGAGCTTCGTCGCCAGGAGGAGCGCCAGCCACCCGCCCATCGACGAGCCGACCACCACCTGCGGCCCGCTCGTCATCCGCTCGAACACCGCCTCGGACTCTTCGAGCCAGCGCGAGATCGTTCCGTGCTCGAAATCGCCCGGCGACCGCCCATGTCCGGAATAGTCGAAGCGCGTGAACGAGCGCCCTGTCTCGGCCGCCATCGCGTCGAGCGCCGCTGCCTTGGTCCCCGCCATGTCGGACCTGAACCCGCCCATCCAGAAGAGGCCCGGCGTGGTGCCGGGCCGCTGCAGGACGGCGATGTCGCGCGCCGCCTCGCCCTCGCCGACGCGCAGCTGCGTCAGCGGCGGCTCGGGGATTGGCGCGGGCGCCGTGATGGCCGGCGCCGCGTTCGTCGGGTCCACCTCACTCAAGTTCCACCGCCGCCTTGATCGTGGCGACCAGCGCGTCACGCTCCTCGGTTGCGAACGGCTTGCTCGCCGTCCCCCACACCGGCTTCGGCCACGCCGCGTCGCCCTTGAACCGCGCGATGATATGGACGTGGAGCTGCGGCACCTGGTTGCCGAGCGCGGCGACGTTGAGCTTGTCGCAGCCCGTCGCCTTCTTGAGCGCCGCGCTGACCTCCGCGATCTCCTCGATGAGCAGCCTCCGGTCGCCCGCGTCGAGGTCGATGATCTCGCTCATCCCCTCGCGTCGCGGCACGAGGATCACCCACGGGAACGCCGCGTTGTCCATGAGCCGCACCTCGCACAGGTTCAGCCCCGACACCGGCACGGTGTCTGCCGCAAGCCGCTCGTGCAGTTGAAACGCCATGCCCTCGTTATAGAGGCGAGGCCTTGGCTCGCGAAGGGCTTCATCAGGCGGTCGCGGCCAGCCTTTGTTGCAGCCTCTCGTTCCATCCGTTGATGCGCAGGATCAGGACCGCGCACACGATGAGCAGCCCGACGATGGCGAGGATGCCGCTCTCGCCGCCCCAGATCTCGAACGTGTCGGGCGAGGCCGGGACGAGGAAGTCCGAGCCGAGCGCCCAGACGAAATTGTAGACCGCGTGGGCGATCGCGACCGGCCACACGCTCCACGTTGAGAAGAAGAGGTAGCCGTAGAAGACGCCGGCGAGGGTCAGCGTCACGACCAACAGCGGAGCCACCACCGCCATGTTGGCGCCCGTGTGGTAGTAGGGCGTCAGCAGCATCAGCGGCAGGTGCCAGAGCCCTTGGCAGAAGCCGACCAGCAGCATCCCTCCCACGAGGCTCCCCTTGGCGACGCGCGGCAGCATGTAGCCCCGCCAGCCGAGTTCCTCGCAGAACGCGAGGAGCGTACCGACGACCAGCCCGAGCGCCATGTTCACGATGAGCTGCCCGGGCGGGCGCGATACCTCCGGCGCCTTCAGCGAGGCCTGCCCGAAGAGGATCAGCAGCCCATAGGCGATGGCGAGGATCGCGACCGGCCCGAGGATCGCGAGCGGCCACGCCTTGAGACCGAGCCGGTTGACGCCGAGGACCGTCCAGCCCCGCCTGGTCCATCCGTCCCGCGTGAGGACCAGCACCATCACCAGGGCGGCGATAGCCGGCGTGAGCATGGTGACGACCGGGCTGCGCTCACCGAAGACCCCGGAGAACAGCGCGACGAGCACCGCGAGCCCGAAGGCGATGGCGTAGTAGATCAACGCGCCGCTGCGTCGAAGATCGCTGCGCATGAAGCTCCCCTCCCGGGCCTCTGTGGCCCGTCCTGCCAGCACAACGGCTCCGCGAAGGTACCAGAGCGACGCCGGGCGGTCGATTGGACGGCAACTGATCCGAGGACCGGCGGGCATCCGGGGTGCCTCAGGACCACCATCGTTTCTGTCCGCCCGCCGCTCTATGCTGCCTGACCGACCGACCGCAGGCCCCGCCGACCGTTCGGGCCCGGCAAGTCGATAAGTTCAACGTTTTGAGGAGGAAGACCCTATGGCCCTCTATCTGACCAAGTTCAGCTACACGCCCGAGACCTGGGCGCGGCTGATCAAGAACCCGGAGGACCGGCGCACGGCGGCGAAGGAATACATGGAAGGCGCAGGCGGCAAGCTGCTCGGCTTCTGGTACGCCTTCGGCGATCACGACGGCTACATGCTGTGCGAGGCTCCCGACAACGCCTCGATGGCCGCCACCGCCCTCGCCATCGGCGCCGGTGGCGCCCTCAGCTCGTTCGAGACGACCGTCCTCCTGACCGTCGAGGAAACCCTCGCCGCCCTGAGGAAGGCCTCCTCGATCAAGTACCGCCCGCCCGGCACCAAGGCCTGAACCGGTCGGCCGGTCACGCTGCCTTGGTCGCCTTCATCGGCTTGATCCGCTCGATCTCGGCCGTCACCTCGTCGCCTCGGCGTTCGAGATCGAACCGCGCCTGGAGGTTCATCCAGAACGCCGCGCTCGTTCCGAAGAACTTGGCCAGTCGGAGCGCGGTGTCGGCCGTGACCGGCGTCTCCGCTCGCGCCAGCCTTTCCAGTCGCGTGCGTGGAATGCCACACGCCCGCGCGACCGCGTAGGCCGTAAGGCCCATCGGAACGAGGAACTCCTCCCGGAAGATTTCACCGGGGTGGATGGGGGGTAGGCGGCTAGTGGTAGTCAACGATGTCGACCTCTTCCGGACCAGAGCTGGTCCACTTGAAAACAACCCGCCATTGATCGTTGACGCGGATCGAATGCCGTCCAGCGAGCCTTCCCTTCAACGGCTCGAGCCGGTTGCCCGGCGGAATCGCGAGATCGGAAAGCACGGTCGCCGAATCGAGCTGAACAAGCTTTCGTCGAGCGATGCCTGCGAGGTCCGCCGGAAAGCCCTTCGGCACGCTCCGCCGGTTCAAAATCTCCTCGGCGAACCGGCCTTTGAAGCTCCGTATCACGCCGCGATACGTATCACGATTTGATACGAAATCAAGGGCTCGCACCCTTGCATCCCCTTGCCCGGCCCATGATATGGTGCCCCGGGAGGTTGGCGCGGACGGGCCGCTCGCCAACCGGGTCAGGTCCGGAAGGAAGCAGCCCCAACGAGTTCCGGTTCGGGTCGTTGTCAGCCTCCCACTTTCCAACCCATCGAACCTTGCCGGTCCGGTCGTCGGGGCCTTAGGCTCCGCGGCGACGGCGGTGCCGACCGGCGACACAAGAGAGCGGCGTGGCGGATCAGCAGAGCGTAGCCCAAACCAACGGAGGCAAGGCGAGCCCCCATCGCGTGCTTGCGCGCAAGCACCGCCCGTGGAGCTTTGTCGACCTCGTCGGCCAGGAGCCGATGGTCCGCACGCTGACCAACGCCTTCGCCGCCGGCCGCATCGCGCAGGCCTACATGCTCACCGGCGTCAGAGGCGTCGGCAAGACGACAACCGCGCGCATCCTGGCTCGCGCGCTAAACTATTCGGTGCCAGGCAAGGGCGAGCGGCCGGCCGTCGACCGCCCGACCGTCGACATGCCCGAGCTGGGTGAGCACTGCGTGGCGATCATGGAGGGCCGCCATGTCGACGTGATCGAGATGGACGCCGCCTCGCACACCGGC
Source organism: uncultured Bauldia sp. (assembly GCA_964402985.1). Classification (GTDB taxonomy): domain Bacteria; phylum Pseudomonadota; class Alphaproteobacteria; order Rhizobiales; family Kaistiaceae; genus JADYYB01. The sequence continues at coordinate 11,555 of CAYOET010000031.1, forward strand.
ATCGGCGACATCCGCGAGATCATCGAGGCGGTGCGCTACAAGCCGGCGATCGCCCGCTACAAGGTCTACATCATCGACGAAGTGCACATGCTCTCCAACGCCGCCTTCAACGGCCTGTTGAAGACGCTCGAAGAGCCGCCCGAGCATGTGAAGTTCATCTTCGCCACCACCGAGATCCGCAAGGTCCCGGTCACCGTCCTCTCGCGCTGCCAGCGCTTTGACCTTCGCCGCATCCAAGCCGACCGGCTCATCGAACTTCTCGGCTCGGTGGCGACGAAGGAGAGCCTGACGGTCGAGCCGTCGGCGCTGGCGCTGATCGCCCGTGCTGCCGAAGGCTCGGCCCGCGACTCCCTTTCTCTCCTCGACCAGGCCGCCTCGCTCGGCACGGGCGCGGTCCGCGAGTCCGACGTCCAGTCGATGCTCGGCCTCGCCGACCGGAGCCGCATCGTCGACCTCTTCGAGGCGCTCATGCGCGGCGACATCGCCGGGGCGCTGAAGGGCCTCGCCGAGCAGCACGATTTCGGCGCCGAGCCGGTCACCATCCTCGAGGACCTCGCCACCTTCACCCATCTCGTGACGCGCATGAAGGTCGCGTCCGAGACGGCGGAGGATCCGGCGCTGACCGAGATCGAGATCAAGCGTGGCCGCGAGTTCGCGGAGAAACTCTCGCTCGCCACGCTCTCGCGCGCCTGGCAGATGCTGCTCAAGGGCATCACCGAGGCCTCCGAGGCTTCGCGCCCGCGCGACGCCGCCGACATGGTGCTGGTGCGTCTCGCCTACGCCGCCGACTTGCCGACGCCGGAGGAGGCCGCCCGCGGCGCGAGCAGTGGCGGCAGCAAATCCGCTGCGCCGTCGCGTCCGGCGCCCGCGCCGAACGGCAATGGCAGCGGCGCCCGCCTCGCCGCGTCGGGCGGCGGAGGGGCCGATTTCCGCGCCGCCTCTCAGCCAGCTCCCGAGTCTCGCCCCGCCGCGCCCGAAGGCCCGCAACTCGCCACCTTCGCCGACCTCGTCCTCCTCGCCGAGAAGAAGCGCGACATCGCGCTCAAAATCGCCCTCGAGCGCAGCGTGCGCCCGATCCTGTTCGAGCCAGGCAAGATCGAGATCGCGCTCGACCCCGGCGCGCCGACCAATTTCGCCGGCGAGCTTGGCCGAAAGCTCCTCGACTGGACCGGCCGGCGCTGGGTCGTCGCGGTCGGCAAGGCCTCTGCCGAGCCGACCGTGCAGGAGGTCAAGACCGCTGCCCGCGACCGCCTTGTCAGCGACGCCAAGACCGACCCGCTGGTCGCCGCCGTCCTCGCCGAGTTCCCGGGCGCCGAGATCGTCGACGTGCGCATGCGCGAGGCCCTGCCCGAAGCGCCGCCCGCCGCCGCCGAAGACCCCGAGACCGCCGACGACTAACCCCTTCGCTTGCACGGCCGGGCCGTGTGAGCTAACCCCGCCTGCTCGGCGCCGGCGCCTCCCGGCGCGGGCGCCCGTTCGGCGGGCCGATCAGGAGACCGTAATGCGCGACATCCTAGGCATGATGAAGCAGGCCAAGGACCTGCAGGGCAAGATGCAGGCCCTCCAGGACGAACTCACCGCGATCGAGGTCGAGGGCGCTTCCGGCGGCGGCCTCGTGCGCGTGACGATGACCGCCAAGGGCGACCTCAAGCGCCTCACCGTCGACCCCTCGCTGCTCAAGCCCGAGGAAGTCGAGATCCTCGAGGACCTCATCGTTTCCGCCTATGCCGACGGCCGCCGCAAGGCGGAGGCCAAGACCGAGGAGAAGGTGCGCGCCGTGACCGGCGGCCTCGGCCTCCCCGCCGGGATGAAGCTGCCCTTCTAGCCATGGCCCAGCGCGGGGTCGCCGGCCCGGAGATCGAGCGGCTCATCCAGCTCCTGGCCAAGCTCCCCGGCCTCGGTCCGCGCTCGGCGCGAAGGGCGGCGCTGCATCTCGTGAAGAAGAAGGAGACCGTCCTCGCCCCGCTCGCCCAGGCGATGGCCGAGGCGGCTGACAAGGTCCGCGTCTGCTCGGTGTGCGGCAACATCGACACCACCGACCCGTGCATGATCTGCACCGACCCGCGCCGCGACGGGTCTACGATCATCGTCATCGAGGACGTCGCCGACCTTTGGGCGATGGAGCGGGCAGGGGTCCTCAACGCCAAATATCACGTGCTCGGCGGCACGCTCTCGCCGCTCGACGGCGTCGGCCCCGACGACCTCACCATCGACAAGCTCGTCGCCCGCGTCGCGCCCGGCGGGGTGCACGAGGTGATCCTGGCCATGAACGCCACCGTCGACGGCGAGACCACGGCGCACTTCATCACCGACCGGCTCGCGGGCACCGGCGCGAAGGTCTCGCGCCTCGCCCACGGCGTGCCGGTTGGGGGCGAGCTCGACTATCTCGACGAGGGCACGCTCGCCGCCGCCCTCAAGGCCCGCCGCCCGTTTTAGGGCGTCGTCCGCCGCGTTTGGGGCGCTCGCCGGCCCGCGGCACAGAGCGCTACATGCCCCCCTCTCCCCGGCGGGGAGAGGGTTGGGGTGAGGGGGCTCCACCTCTCCGGAAACCTCGTTCGAACGCGCACTTTTCGGATAGACCTGTAACCCCTCACCCTAACCCTCTCCCTCTGGGAGAGGGGATGCGTCGCGTTTCCGGTGTGGCAACCATCAGCCGAACGCGTCGCTTGCCGCCCTCCCGCACGGTCGTGACTCGCGCTACGCTTGCAGGGAGCGATGGCCTTCGCCCTCGCGCGAAAGGCCCGCATGACCTCCGCTGCCGACCCTCTCCTCGCCGCACTCCCCGAGATTCACCGCTACTGGTTCGGCGAACTCGGCGACCCCGACAAGATGGGCGAGGGCCAAGCCGAGCGCTGGTTCCGTCAGTCCGACGCCACCGACGAGGAGATCCGCGCCCGCTTCGGCGTCCTCCTCCGCCCGGCCGCGGAGCGCAACTGGAACGTCTCCGAGCTGACCCCGACCGAGCGTGTCGGCCTCGTCGTCCTTTTCGACCAGTTCCCGCGCAACCTCTTCCGCGTGACCGGCGAAGCCTTCGCCTATGACTGGCTTGCCCGCCAGCTCGCCGACGAAGCGCTCCGCGAGGACGACGACTACCACCCGCTCGAGCGCGTGTTCCTCTATCTCCCCTTCGAGCACAGCGAGACGATGCCCGATCAGGACCGCGCCGTCGCCCTCTACACGGAGCTTCTCCGCGAGCGCGGCACCGCAAACCCCTTCTACAAGGCCGCGCTGGAATTCGCCGAGAAGCACCGCGTATTGATCGAGCGCTTCGGCCGCTTCCCCCACCGCAACGTCATGCTCGGCCGCGAGTCGACGCCGGAGGAGCTGGCGTTCCTCAAGGAACACGGCCGCGGGTACTGAGCCGCTTCGCACCACTCCAATCGCCTCCCCGGCGAAAGCCGGGGTCCACGCGACGGTAGCGAACGGGCGCGGTCCCCCTGCGGGTCGGCGTCCGACGCCGAAGGCTCGCCAATCCTGATCGGGTGGACCCCGGCTTTCGCCGGGAAGGCGGGACAGGAGAGGCGCGCGCCCTAGCTCCGCGTCGCGCGGAGGCTCACCGGACCGCCCTGCGGCCCGTCGCGGTCGAGAAGGTCGCCCTGTCGAGGACCCTCGCGTTCGATGAACTCGACCGGACGCGGCGGCGCCGCCCCCGGCTCGGGCCGCATCAGCTCCTCGAACTCCATCGCGCCGAACTTCTCGCCCTTGGCCGCGATCTTCCGGGTCGAGGTGGTGATCTCCTCGATGTCCTTCGACGCCTGGACGAAATGCGTGCGGAGATTGGTCACCCGGTCGTCCAGCCGCCGCACGTCGGCGACGAGCTTCAGCACCTCGTCGCGGATGAGATGCGCCTGCTCGCGCATCCGCGCGTCCTTGAGAAGCGCCTGCACCACCTGGATCGAGAGGAGAAGGAGCGAGGGCGACACGATCACCACGCGCGCCCGGTGCGCGTTCTGCACCACGTCCTCGAAATGCTCGTGCACGTCCGCGAAGATCGACTCCGACGGCACGAACATGAACGCCGTGTCGTGCGTCTCGCCGGGAATGAAATAGCGCTCGGCGATCGCCTGGAGATGGGTCTGCATGTCGCGCCGGAAGCGCGCCTGCGCCGCGCGCAGCGCCTCGGGGTTCTCGGCCGCCCGGATCGCGTTCCACGCCTCGAGCGGGAATTTAGCGTCGATCACCAGCCCCGGCGCGCCGTTGGGCAGCGGGATCAGGCAGTCCGGCCGCCTTCCGTTGGAGAGCGTCGCCTGGAACTCGAAGGTCCCCATCGGCAGCCCGTCCTTGATGATCGTCTCCATCCGCCCCTGGCCGAACGCGCCACGCGTCTGCTTGTTGGCGAGGATCTGCTGCAGCCCGACCACCTCGGAGGAGAGCGCAGTGATGTTGCGTTGCGCGGTGTCGATCACCGCCAGCCGCTCGTATAGTTTGGAGAGCCCGGCATCGGTGTGGCGGCTGGTCTCGGTCATCGTCGAGCCGAGCTTGTGGGTGAGCCCGTCGAGCCGCTCCGACACGTTGCGCGACAGCTCCGACTGCCGCTGCGAGAGGACCTCGGCCATCGCCTTGACCCGCCCGCTCATCTCGCCCTGCGACTGCAGGACCTCGCCGATCCGCTGCTCCATCTCGGCGGCCCGCTCGGCGCCCGCCTGCCCGTTCCGCCGGCTCCGCGCGAGCAGGATGAGAAGGACGAGGACCAGCGCCGCGGCGGCGCCGGCCACGGCCTCGACAGCGGTGACGGGATACCCGCCCACGACGAGAAGAATCTGATGCATCGCGCCGAGCGTATCTGATTCGCCGCTTGTGTACAAAACAAGAACACGGCAAGCTGGACAAGCTGCAACCGGGCGCTAGCTATTCTCGGGACAGCCGAAGGGAGACCACATGTCCGAAGTCCGCTTTCTCAGCCCGGAAACCATGCACCGCAACCCCGCCTACAGCCAGGCCGTGGTCATTCCCGTCGGTCGAAGCATCGTGGTCGTGGGCGGTCAGAACGCCGTCGACCGCGACGGCAAAATCGTCGGCAAGGACATCGCCGCGCAGACGACGCAGGCGCTCGACAATCTCGAGAAGGCGCTCGCCGCCGCCGGCTGCGGCCTCCGCGACATCGTCAAGGTCTCGATCCACATCCTCGCCGGCCAGGATATCCGCGCCGGCTTCGGGGCGTGGGCGGCGAAAGCCAAGGGCATCCCCCACCCGCCTGCGGTGACCGGCATCTTCGTCTCCGCGCTCGCCCATCCCGACTTCCTGGTCGAGATCGAGGCCCTGGCGGTGGTGCCATGAGCGCGACCGACACCGCGCGGAAGCCGAGCGCGGAGCGCCTGACCCGCGCGCTCCAGCCGATGCCCGACTTCGTGCGGGCCGCCCTGGCCTCCCGCCGCCTGTCCGGCAGGTACGACGAGCGCCCCGCCTACCAGCGCAACGACTATCTGAGCTGGATCAACCGCGCCAAGCGCGACGACACCAAGGCCAAACGCCTCAAGCAGATGCTCGACGAACTCTCCACCGGCGGCGTCTACATGGGCATGCGCTGGAACGGCGGGGAGTAGCTGGGACTATTGAGACCCCCTCGGCGGGCGGCGTTTGAGCAGCATCTCCCTGATCGCCTTAAGTTTCTCGTCCATGCCCGGAAACTTGAACGTGCCGTTCCTGTCGACGAGGTCGGACCAGAACCGGATACGCTTGGTCGGCTGCGGCAGGGGCCGGTCTTGGTGGTTGAACTCCCGCTCGAAATAGTCGTCGAGATCGGTGCCGTAGTAGATCACGTCGGTCTGGTAGACCGAGAAGACCGGGTTCCCTGCTTCGTGCGGTTCAGCGGGAAGGTAACGGTGGCCAAAAAGCGGGATCAGCTTGGGCGCGTTCCGGAGGATCTCAGCCAGCGCCTCCGCGCGCGCCGCGGGCACTTCGGGGCTCGCGCCCCAATCCGGCCACCACAGGCCGTTCTCGACGTCGAACAGGATGCTCTCGAACGGCCACCCCAACATCTGCCGGATATGCTTCTCGTCCGTACGCCAGTCCCAGCCAAGGACGGGCCGGCGATCGCGGAAGAGGGTGACGAGGTCGGGCGGGAAGACGAGATCGTATTTCTCCTGCGCGGCGTCGAGCTCCGACTGAGTGTAGCCCTCGGCCCAGAGCCGGCCTTCCGTGAGGCGCTCTCGCATGAAGTCGCTGATAATCGGCTCGCCGACCACCGTCACCTTGATGCGCGGCGGACTCGGTGGCTTCTCGTCGTTCTTGGACATTCACTCCCTCGGGAACTGTCAAGCCCGCCGAACCGAAGGCGGGGCAGTCGTGAGGTCATACCTTTCCGGGCCGTCGCCGTCTTGCCCGGCCGCCGACCCATTCCCGGGCGCATTGCCGGCACCGCGGCATGCCGCCCCGAAGTGCCCGGAATGGTTGACGTTCGGATGGCCAAATCATATCTGACTCACATGGCCACCAAGCTCGACCTCATCACGCTCCCCGACAAGCTCCTTCGCAAGAAGAGCGCGCCGGTCGAGCGCGTCGACGACGATCTGCGCAAGTTCCTGGACGACATGCTCCTCACCATGTACGAGGCGCCCGGCATCGGGCTCGCCGCCGTGCAGGTCGCCGTGCCGCGCCGGATCGTCACCATCGACGTCGTCAACAAGGAAGAGGATCGCGAGGTCCAGGACCCGATCTTCCTCATCAACCCCGAGATCCTCTGGCGCTCCGACGAGCGCTCCACCGAAGAGGAGGGCTGCCTCTCGATCCCCGACTTTTACGCCGAGGTCGAGCGGCCCGCTTCGCTGCGCGTCGGCTATGTCGACCGCGAGGGACGCAAGCAGGAGATGGCGGCCGAAGGGCTGCTCGCGCGCTGCATCCAGCACGAGATCGACCACCTCGACGGCAAGCTCTTCATCGACCTCATGTCGAAACTGAAGCGCGACATGGTCGTGAAGAAGTTCACCAAGGCCGCCCGCGAGGGCACCAAGCCCGTATTCTGACCGCGAAGGCGGAACGCCGATGACGCTCCGCCTGGTCTTCATGGGGACGCCGGATTTCGCGGTCCCCGCGCTCACCGAGATCGTCGGTGGGGGCCACGAGGTCGCGGCGGTCTACACCCAGCCGCCACGCCCCGCCGGCCGCGGCATGGCCGAGCGGAAGTCGCCCGTCCACCTCGCCGCCGAGCGCTTCCGCCTTCCGGTGCTGACGCCGGCCTCACTAAGGACGCCCGAGGCCCAGGCCGCCTTCGCCGCCCATGACGCGGACGCCGCCGTGGTCGTCGCCTACGGCCTCATCCTCCCCCGGCCGATCCTCGACGCCCCGCGCGAGGGCGCCTTCAACCTCCACGGCTCGCTCCTCCCGCGCTGGCGCGGCGCGGCGCCCATCCAGCGCGCGGTGATGGCGGGGGACCGCGAGACCGGCGTCGCGGTGATGAAGATGGAAGCCGGCCTCGACACCGGCCCGGTCGCGATGGAGGAGCGCGTCGCCATCGGCCCCGACGAAACGACGGGCGAGCTCCACGACCGCCTCGCCCGCCTCGGCGCCGACCTCATGGTCCGCGCGCTGGCGGCGCTTGCGAAGGGCGTCCTCGACCTCAGGCCGCAATCGCCCGAGGGCGTGACCTACGCCAGGAAGATCGCCAACGAGGAGACCCGGATCGACTGGTCGCGCCCGGCGGCCGAGATCCACAACCGCATCCGCGGCCTCTCGCCCGCGCCCGGCGCCTGGACCGAGATGCGCCTCGGCGACGCCCCGCCCGAGCGCGTGAAGATTCTCCGCTCGACTCTCGGCGGCGCGAGCGGCGCTGCCGGCTCCGTCCTCGACGGCCAGCTCACCGTCGGGGCAGGCGAGGGCTCGGTCCGTCTCCTCACCCTGCAGCGCGCCGGCGGCAAGCCGTTGCCGGCCGACGAGTTCCTGCGCGGCCTCCGCTCGGCGGTCCCGAGCTTCGCATGACCGCGCTTCTCGACTCCTTCTCCGGGCGGTGAGCCGTGCCGCGCTACCGCATCACCCTCGAATATGACGGCACGCCCTTCTACGGCTGGCAGCGCCAGGACGGCATCCCGTCCGTCCAGCAGGCGATCGAGGAGGCGGCCCACAAACTCACCGGCGAGACGGTGGCGATCCGCGGCGCCGGCCGCACCGACACCGGCGTCCACGCCCTCGGCCAGGTCGCCCATCTCGACCTCTCGCGCGAATGGCTCACCGACAAGATCCGCGACGGCCTCAACGCCCATCTCCGCCCCGCGCCGGTCACCGTCATCGCGGCGGCCGAGGTGCTCGACGATTTCGACGCACGGTTCTCGGCGACGCGCCGCCACTATGTCTACCGCATCCTCAACCGCCGCTCGCCCGCCGCGCTCGACCGCGATCGCGCCTGGCACGTGACCTACCTCCTCGATGCCGAGGCGATGGCAGTCGCGGCGCGCTCTCTTCTCGGCAACCACGATTTCAGCACCTTCCGGGCCGCCGAGTGCCAGGCCCAGTCGCCGATCAAGACCCTCGACCAGCTCGACGTCCTGCGCGACGGCGACGAGATCAGGATCCTCGCCTCGGCGCGCTCCTTCCTGATGAGCCAGGTGCGCTCGATGGTCGGCAGCCTCGTCCAGGTCGGCTCCGGCCGCTGGCCCGAGACGCGCATCGCCCAAATCCTCGCCGCCGCCGACCGCACCCAATGCGGCCCCCTCGCCCCACCCCACGGCCTCTACCTCGCGCGCGTGGATTACTAGGGCGCGAGAACGGGTCGGGAGCAGCTCCAATCCTAACCTCCCCCTTGGGGGGAGGTCGACGGTGCGTGGGCTTTGCCCGAGTAGTTTGGGGTGGGGGTAGCGGGCGAAGCCCGCGTTCCTTCCGTTACCCCCAGCGCATCTTCCGGCTCACCCCCTCCCGAAACCGCAGCGCGGTTTCGACCTCCCCGCAAGGGGGAGGTTGAGTTTAGGAGCGACCCCGTCTCAATTCATATCCCTAGCCGGATAGGCCAGCTCAAGCAGCTTCCCAAAAATCCGCGTCAGCGCTTCGAGCTCCGCCACCGGGATGTTCTCGTCGACCTGGTGCATGGTTGTCCCGACCGGGCCGAACTCGACCACCGGGCAGTAGTCCTTGATGAAGCGCGCGTCCGAGGTTCCGCCGCCGGTCGACAGCGCCGGGCGCCTGCCGGTCACCGACTCGATCGCCGCCGAGATCGCGCCGATCACCACCTCCGACCGCGTCAGGAACACCTCGCTCGTCATCGGCTCGTAGGTCAGCCGGTAGGCGCCCTTGCCTGCGCCGCCAGCGGCCGCCGCATCGAGCCGCGCCTCGACCCACTTGGTCAGGGTCGGATAGCTCCAGCGATCGTTGAAGCGGACGTTGAACTTGGCCGTCGCCCGGGCCGGGATCACGTTGAACGCGGCGTTGCCGACGTCGACCGATGTAACCTCGAGATTCGAGGCCGGAAAATGCTCCGTCCCCGCATCGAGCTTCTCCGCCGTGAGCGCGGCCAGAAACTTGATCAGCCGCGGCAGCGGATTGTCGGCGCGCTCGGGATAGGCGACGTGGCCCTGCTTGCCGGTCACCTCGATCGTGCCCGAGAGGCTGCCGCGTCGCCCGATCTTGATCCCGTCGCCGAGCGTCTCGACCGAGGTCGGCTCGCCCACCACGCAGGCGTCGAAGCGATGCCCGCGCTCGGCCGCCCACTTCACGAGCTTCGCCGTGCCGTTGACGGCCTTGCCCTCCTCGTCGCCGGTGATGAGGAAGGAGAGCGTGCCGCCGCCCTTGAGCCCGCCCGCGCGGACGAAATCGATCGCCGCCGAAGCGAACGCCGCGACGCTGCCCTTCATGTCGACGGCGCCGCGGCCGTAGAGCCGCCCGTTCGCGATCTCGCCCGCGAAGGGCGGATGCGTCCACGCCGCCCCATCGCCCGGCGGCACCACGTCGGTATGCCCTGCGTAGACGAAATGCGGTCCGCCGCTCCCGATCGTCGCGAACAAATTCTCGACCGCATAGGTGCCCGGGTCGGAGAACACCGGCCGCTCGACCATGAACCCCGCCCCGCTCAGCAGCCGCTCGAGATAGGCGAGCGCCCCGCCTTCATCGGGCGTGACCGAGCGGCAGCGGATCAGAGCCTGCGCGATGGCGATCGGGTCGGTGGCGTCGGTCTTGGACATCGTGAGGCTGAAAGGGAGAGAGTGGTGGGACAAGCGCGTCCGGCGCGGTCAGCGCCGGTTCACGCGGAAGCCGTTATCATATAGCGTCGCCCGGCGCGCGCATCCGAGCGCGATGCTCCCCCGCGGCTCCGAACGACGCGGATCCTTCGACGGCCCCCACAGGACGAGATGACCGGCAGCCCCAAGCTCGTTCTCGCCTCGGGTTCGCCGCGCCGCCTTCAGCTCCTGGCGCAAATCGGCATCGTGCCGGCGAGCGTCGCTCCGGTCGAGATCGACGAGACCCCGCGCCGCGCCGAGCTGCCGCGCCAGCTCGCGCTCCGCCTCGCCGAGGAGAAGGCCCGCGCTGCCCTCGCGGCTTCGCCGGCCGAAGCTGCCGCGCCGTCCTACATCCTCGCCGCCGACACGGTGGTCGCGGTCGGCCGCCGCATCCTCCCCAAGGCCGAGACGGAGGCGGAGGCCGTGGCATGCCTGAAGCTCCTCTCCGGCCGTGCCCACCGCGTCTACACCGCCATCTGCCTGGTCACGCCAGGAGGCGAGATCCGCCCGCGCCTCGCCGAGACCCGCGTCCACATCAAGCGCCTCTCACGAGCCGAGGAGGAGAGCTACCTCGCCTCGGGCGAGTGGCGTGGCAAGGCCGGCGGCTACGCCATCCAGGGCCTCGCCGCCGCCTTCGTCGCCCAGCTCAGCGGCTCCTATTCGAACGTCGTCGGCCTCCCCCTCTACGAGACCGTGTCCCTTCTTGCGGGTGAGGGCTTTCCGGTCCATCTGAATTGGACCGGCTGAGGAGCGGGAACGGCATGGCGGAGCGGAAGGGCAAGGGCGGCACGAGCCGGGCGAAGGAGATTCGCCCCTGTCCGATCTGCGGCAAGCCCGCCGAGCCCGACTTCTACCCGTTCTGCTCGCGCCGCTGCACCGACATCGATCTCAACCGCTGGCTCTCCGGCGGCTACGCCATCCCGGTCAAGCCCGAGGAAGAAGAGGACGCGTCGCAGGACGAGGCCGAAAGCGTGCCGCGCTCACCCGTCAAGCCGGGCAGCGACGAAGGCGGCGGCCGGTTGAACTGAGCGCGCGGCTCATGCCGGGGCCGTCTCGGGCGCGAGCAACTTGGCCCAGTCCTGCTTGCGCGCCCAGTCCTTGAGCCTGTGCCAGCCGACCTCGGGGAACTCGCGGCGCAGCCCGGCGATGTCGGCCGAATAGCCCACCTCGTCGAACCATTTGAACAGCCGGTAGACGTCCGGGTTCTGCTCGCGGATCGCCTCGACCGGCAGCGCCGTGTAGCGGATCGGCCTGCCGCTCGCCGCGGCGAGGACCGCCGCGGTCGCCTCGCCGGAGAGTTCGTCCCCGGCGACGTCGAAGCGTCGCCCGAACACCGCCTTCCGTCGCTCGACGAGGAGCGCGACGAGGCTGCCGATGTCCTCGAAGCTCAGCTGCTGGAGCTTGCGGCCGGCCGGCATCGGCATGGCGACCGTACCGGCGCGGAGGCCGGGCAGGTTCCAGGCCGAGACGAGGTTCTCCATGAAGAACACCGGGCCGATGATCGTGAACTGCACGCCAATCTCCCGGATGTGCTCCTCGACCGCGTATTTGCTGTCGAAATGCGGGATGCCGGTGTTCTGGTGTGCGCCGCCGACCGAGCTGTAGATGAGGTGGCCGACCCCGGCCTTCTTGACCGCGTTCGCGAGCGCGATGCCGTCCGCCTGCTCCTTCGCCGCGCCGACCTCGAAGGGCGTGCCCATGGCGAAGACGGTGTCGACGCCGCGCGCCGCCCGCACCAGCGACTCCGCGTCGGCGAAATCGCCGGTCGCCACCTCGACGCCCTGCGCGGCGAGGCTCAGTGCGCTGACGCTCGCGACGTTCCGTGTCAGCGCCCGCACCCGATGGCCGCGCTTGAGCAGCGCCCGGGTGACGCTACCGCCCTGCTTCCCGGTCGCTCCGGTGACCAGCACCGATCGTGGCTCGCCCATGGCGCCTCTCCTTCGCGTTCTTCGAAATGTGCCGCGGGTCCGGCGGGTCGTATCGCTCGCGTCCGCTTGAACTGGGTCTGCCCGTCGCGAAAAGCAAGGACCGCGGCCGGTCGGGGCGAGGGCGCGCTCGCTCCCGATCAGCTCCTCGGGCTTCCCGGCGCACGCCGGGGGCCGAGGAGCCGGCTTGCCCGCGGCGTCCCGCCGCCATTGGCGGGCGAGCCCCATGAAATGGCGCAATCCTGCCGCTTGAAGACGGCCAAGCCTCTTCTGGACAGGCCCACGACGCTCCCCTATAACCCGCGGGCTCGGCGCGGCTTCGGCCGTGCCGCCGGGTCGCCCAGGTAGCTCAGTTGGTAGAGCAGCGGATTGAAAATCCGCGTGTCGGTGGTTCAATTCCGCCCCTGGGCACCATCCGCCAAACCCTCACCGCCGTGAGCGGCCGCGCGACACCCGCGCCGGTCAGCCCTGCAGCAGCGCCGCGGCCCACGCCGCCGCGAACACGGCGAGCGCGATCGCTCCATAGACGAGCTGTGCGCTCCGTCCGCTCGGCACGCGTGCGCCGAGCACCGCCAGGCCCGCCCCGATCGCGCCGCCGGCGGCGAAGCCGAGGAAGTGGGCGCCGATATCGGTGCGCTCCCCGCTCACCCCGAGAAAGGCGAGCAGCATGATCCCGCCCGCGAGCGGCGCCCAGCGCCGGAACCCGCGCAGCCACTGCGCCCGGCTCTCGCCCAGCATCAGCACAGAGAGGATGCCGAGCGCGCCGAACACCGCCGTTGACGCGCCGATCGACACGTGGCCGGGACCTTGAATATAGGCGTTGACGAGATTGCCGATCGCGCCGGAGAGGAGGACGGAGAGCCAGGTGAGGCCGCTCCCCAGGAGCTGGGAGAGGAGGAGGCCGAACAGCGCTCCGGCGGCAAGGTTGCTGAGGAGGTGCCCGGCGTCGGCGTGGAGGCTGAGGGCGGTGACCGTCTGCCACCACGCCCCGCCCTTTATGGCGAGCGCGTCCGCCGCGCCGATCGACCGCCAGTCGAGCCCGAACGCGGATTGCGTCGCCGCCGCGTGGAAGAACGCGAGGATCGCCAAGACCGCGAGGAGGCCCGTCAACGCCTCGCGCGGCGGCCGGAGGCCGGCCGTCGCGGGCCGCCGCCGCGCCAAACCGCGCTCCTCGTCATAGGCGCGCATCTCGCTTCTCGCCCGCTCCGCCTCACCGGCCGGCACCAGGAGCCCGACCGCCATCGGCTTGAGGAAGAAGAGCGCCGGAATGCCGACCGCCGTCAGCATGAAGGCGTACTGGTCCGCTTCCGCGCGGCTCGGAAACTCCCGCAGCTCGATCCAGGTCGGCGTCTGATCCAACTCGGGGCCCCTCGTTTGACGGCACGGATGCGCCCGCGCTCGGGGTATGTAGGTTCTGACCGGCAGATGCGCCGCAAGAAAAAAGAAAACGGCGCTTCGGGAGAGGCGCCGCCTGGCCGGCTTGCGGGACGGCCGCCCGGGCTACGCCGCGTGGGCGAGGAGCCGCGCCGGGCGCATCGTGGACCCCGCGCGGAGCGCGAGCGCGCCCGTCACCGCTAGCCACGCCGAGAAGACGAGGAACCCCGCGATCGTGGCGACCCCGAAGAGGCCGCCGTCGGCGGAGAGGGCGAGTGCAACGCCTTCGCCCGTGCCGACGAAGAGAAGCGCGGACGCGGCGAGCGCCAGACCGCCGACGCGGCGGTGCTGCTCGGCCCATTGCATGACGCCCATCGCGAGCATGAAGCCGGCCGTGAGCATCTGGCCGATATGTTCGCCGATGGCGACGCCGCCATAGAGATTCAGCACCTCGAAAATGCGCTCGGCCGCTTCGGCCGCATCGGGCAACGCCGTCGCGTCGCCATGGCTCGCGGCGAGGGGCGGGATCACGAACACCCAGCGCGACAGCCCGATCGCCTGGGCGAGCCCGGCGAGCGCTCCGATCGTGGCGGCGCCGATCGCGAGCCCTGGCCGGTCGCGGAGCCTGTCGCCAGTGATCGCAAGCGCGATCGCCAGCGGCACGAAGGCGAGGGCGACCAGCATGAACGCGTACCAGACGAGGACGAGCGCCGGCCCACCGGCGGTGAAGAGGGCGAGCACCTCGCCTGCCGGCAGGCGCAGCACGCCCGGATAGTCGAACATCGCCGCGAGTGCCGCATAGGGCACGTTGAAGGCCACCGCGAGCGCGATCGCCGAAACTCCGATTGCCGTCGTCTTGGTCATGTGGGGTCCCCCGTAGCCTTGAATGTCACCGATAAGTGACCATGTATCACCTGCCGGTGACATCATGCAAGTGCTACGACGGCAAACGACTCCAAACCGGCCATTGTGGAGAAGCGGCGAGGGAGCCGGTCGCCCGCTTGTCCAAATCACCGTGAGGTGACTAAGCTTCCGACCGATTGCCGATTGCCGATTGCCGATTGCCGATTGCCGACTGCCGACTGCCGACTGCCGACTGCCGACTGCCGACTGCCGACTGCCGACTGCCGACTGCCGACTGCCCGCTGTCCTGCCGAGACCATGCCCAAGACCGTCGCCCGAGCCGCCGCCCGCCCCTCCGCCTCCCGCCCGCGCGACCGCCAGGCGACGCGCCGGGCGATCCTGTTCGCCGCCAAGGAGGTGCTCGCCGAGTCCGGCTTCCAGGAGTTCGGCGTCAACGCCGTGGCGCGCCGCGCCGGCTGCGACAAGCAGCTGATCTACCGCTACTACGGCGGCCTCGACGGCCTCGTCGACGCGATCGGCGGCGAGCTCGCCTTCTGGGTCCGCGACGGCCTCCGCCCGATCGCCGCCCTCGGCCCGCCGGTGAGCTATGGCGAGCTGATCGAGCGCCTCGCCCTCGGCTTCCTCGAGGCGCTGCGCGAGGACCCTCTCGTCCAGCGCATCGTCGCCTGGGAGATCGCGGGGCCCTCGCCGGCGGTCCAGCGCCTCACCGCCGCCCGCTCGCGCGGCCTCGTCGGCTGGATGGCCGAGATGAAGGGCGACCTCGCGCCGCCCGAGGGGCTCGACGCGCCGGCCGTGAACGCGCTCCTCATCGGCGGCGTCCAGCAGATCGTCGTCGCCGCCGCCGCGACCGGCCAGTTCTCCGGCGTGCGGCTGAAGACCGAGGCCGACTGGGACCGCATCCGCGCCGCCCTCCGTCACCTTATCGCCGCCGTGTACGGCTAGCCGCCCTTGAGCCACCGCCGCCGGCGCAGCCAGCCCCCTGTGCGGCCAGCCGCCGGTGCGCCTGCCGTACCCGGCGCCCGCAGGGCCCTCCACGTCCCCGAGATCGATCGCATGCTCCCCGCCGCCCGGCGAATCCGCCCGCGCCCTGAGCGCCGCACGCCGTCCTCGGCCACCCAAGCCCCTCGCTTGACGCCGCCCGCGCCGTCTCTCAACCTCGCCGCCCTGTGCCGTCCGGAGCCCGCCGATGACCAGGATCCTTGCGCTGATCGCGCTGGCGTTTGGCCTTCTCGCCGGCGCGCCGGCGGTTGCCCAGAACCGCGCGGCGCTCGAAGCCTCCTTCCAGACCTGGCTGGAGGCCGAGATTTGGCCGGAAGCGCGGGGTGAGGGGATCTCGCGCCAGACCTTCGACAGCGCCTTCGCCGGCCTCAGCCTCAACTTCGACCTCCCGGAGCTCGCGCTGAACGGCCCCGGCTCGGCCGCGATCGACCAGCCCGAGTTCCGCAGCCCGGCGCCCTATTTCAATCAGGACAACCTCGCCGCCCTCGCCCGCGAGGGGCGCGAGCGCCTTGGCGAGTGGCGCGACACGCTCGCCGCGGTCGAGCGCCGCTACGGCGTGCCGGCCGAGACCGTGCTCGCCATCTGGGGCCGCGAGACCTCCTATGGCGACGTCGTGCTCCGCTATGACGCCGTGCGCAGCCTCGCCACCCACGCCTTCGTCGGTCGCCGCCCCGCCTTCTTCCGCCCCGAGCTGATCGCCGCCCTGAAAGTCCTCGAACGCGGCGACGTTGCGCGGAACGCGATGCGCAGCTCGTGGGCGGGCGCGATCGGCCAGCCGCAGCTTCTGCCGGCCGCCTACCTCGCCTACGGCGTCGACTTCGACGGCGACGGCCGCCGCGACATCTGGAATTCCGTGCCCGACACCCTGGCCACGATCGCCAATCTCCTCCGCGACAAGGGTTGGAACGCGCGCGTCGAATGGGGCTCCGAGGCGACCCTCCCGTCGCCCGATATCTGCTCCCTCGAAGGCCCGCAGCAGGGCCGGCCGCTCGATGCCTGGCAACAGCTCGGCGTCGCCTGGACCGGCGAGAGCACGACCTCGAACCCGCGCGAGACGCGCTTCCTGCTCGCGCCGGCCGGAATATTTGGTCCAGCGTTCCTGGTCACCGAAAACTTCTACGCCATCAAGGGCTATAATAACTCCGACCTCTACGCCCTCTTCGTCGGCAACCTCGCCGACCGCATCGCCGGCGGCGACGGCGCCTTCGAAGGCGAGTGGCGCCGCGTCGGGCCGATCGTCCACGCCGACATCGTGACCATGCAGAACGGCCTCCTCGCCCGCGGCTACGACGTCGGCACGCCGTCCGGAATCGTCGGCTTCCGCACCCGCACCGCCATCGGGCGCTTCCAGGCCAGCGCCGGCCTGCCCGTCACCTGCTACCCCGCCGCCGCGCTCGCCGCCGCCCTTCGTTAAGACATGCGACGGGGCGTCGCGCCGTAAGCTCTACCATTCCAGGTTGTCGATCGACCCGATCACGAAAGTGAGAGCGACGGCCGGTTTGGGCAGGGCCAGCAGGCATTCGCCACGCTTTCCGATCATCTGCATTCTCCGAAAAATTGATCGATCCCACTCAGGGTTCCTAAAACCCTGAGTGGCACTTTGACCGCGTGGGGAGAGCAGTTGCCCGGCCTCCGCACACCAACAAAGAACCCAAAATGCGATGGCGCCAGCCGAGGCGAGAGGCTGGCTCGTTGGCCGTTCATTTCCTCGCTTGGATAGTCATGTGACTGCCGAAATTCCCTTCGACAATGCGGTTCCCGAGCGCATCATTTGGGTTTCCCCGACCGGCGACGACAGCAATCCGGGCTCAGCGGACGCCCCGATCCGCTCGATCCAGCTTGCCATCGACCGCGCCACGCCCGGCACGGCGATCATGCTCCTGCCTGGCGAGTACCACGAGAAC
>CAYOET010000032.1:0-9640 GCA_964402985.1 uncultured Bauldia sp.
GCCATCCACGTCCGCCGCGGGGACTATGTCGGTCTGCCCCACCACGGCGTCCTCCCGCTCGACTACTACCGTGCCGCGCTGGGCCGCCTCGCCCCGTCGCTCGACGGCGCGCGGCTCTATGTCTTCTCCGACGATCCGGCCTGGGTTCGCGCCAATTTCGACATTGGGCGCCCGGTGGAGGTGGTCGATCACAACGGCCCGGATTCTCCGGTGGGCGACCTCGCGCTGATGGCCGCGTGCCGTCATTTCATCATCGCCAACAGCACGCTGAGCTGGTGGGCGGCCTGGCTGGCGTCCCATCAGGGCAAACGCGTGATTGCCCCGCGCCAATGGTTCGGGGCGGCGCGCGCGGCCGACACCAGCGACCTCTGCCCGCCCGACTGGCAGCGCCTCTAGGCGCTCACCCGACCTGTACTGCGTGCAGCCCCGGGCCGTTGCGCTTGAGCCATTTGTCGGCGCTCTCCCAGTCCGGGTCGAGCTCCGCGACGAGGCGCCAGAAGCGCGGGCCGTGGTTCATCTCGCGCATATGCGCGACCTCGTGCGCGGCGAGCGAGGCGAGCACCTCCGGCGGCGCCATGATCAGCCGCCACGAGAACGACAGCGACCGCCGACTCGAGCACGACCCCCAGCGGCTCCGCGTGTCGCGGAGCGTGATCGCCGTCGCCCGGAGCCCGAGCTTGCCGGCATGGAGCGCGACCGCCGCCTCGAGATCCGTGCGCGCCTCGCGCCTGAGGTAGTCGGCAACCCGCCGCGCGACGTGCCCCGCCTCGCCGCCGACGATCAGCACCGCCTCCCCGTCCTCGACCCCGGCGCGCGTCAAGACCCGCAGCCCCGGCTGGTGGGCCACGCGGTGCGGCACCCCGCGGATCGGCACGTAGGCGCCGGCCGTCACCGCATTCAGCGCCGGCCGCGAGCTGAGCCGCCGCTCCAGCCACCCGCGATGGCGAAGGAGGAAATCCTCCGCCTCGCGGATCGACCCGCGCGCCGGCAGCGTCAGCACCGGCCCGCCGCTCTGCGGCAGCCGCAGCGTATAGCGCCGCGCCCGAGCGTTGCGCACGACCTTGACCTCGACGCGGCCGCGCAGGAGCTCGACGGTCATCTCGCTGGGGTCAGGACGGCGGAGGAGGGCGCGCAGCGTCATCGTCGCGAATCGGTTTCCCGGCAGAGTCTAGACCAGCATCGGCGGAAGGGTCAGCCGGGCTGAGATGGGCCCGCAGGGGACCGCCTCAAGCGCTTGTGTCTTTCCTGCCAAGCTCGAGCCGGATCATCTTGGTGGCTTGGGCGTTGGGGCCTCCGGGAGGGGTTCCCGCCTCCCATAGCCCATCAGGAGAGGAAACCATGAAAAAAGCAGTCGCGATCGCGTTGGCGTCGTCCGTGGGCGTTGCCGCCCTCGGTTTCGGGGTTGTCCAGGCCCAGAACCCGCCGCCCGCCACCGGCGACCCGAGCTTCTTTGCGACCAGCGTCGGCCTCGGCAACGGCGCCAATCTCGGCGGCCTCGAGGGTGCCGACGCCCATTGCCAGAGCCTCGCCGCCGCTGCCGGCTGGGGCGGCAAGACCTGGCGCGCCTATCTCAGCACCCAGGGCGAGGGCGCCGTGAACGCCCGCGACCGCATCGGCTCCGGCCCCTGGTACAATTCCAAGGGCGAGCTGATCGCGGCCGACGTCGCCGCCCTCCACACCGAGCCGAACCTCCTCAACAAGCAGACCGCGCTGACCGAGGCCGGCAACCCGGTCAACGGCCGCGGCGACACCCCCAACCAGCACGACATGCTGACCGGCTCGCAGCAGGACGGCACCGCCTTCGCGGCCGGCGCCGACATGACCTGCGCCAACTGGACGTCGAACGGCACCGGCAGCGCCATGATGGGCCACACCGACCTTCAGGGTAACCCCTCCGGCATCAACTTCTGGAACTTCAGCCACGGCTCGCGCGGCTGCAGCCAGGACAACCTCGTCAGCACCGGCGGCGCCGGCCTCTTCTACTGCTTCGCGCAGTAGGCAGCGCCAAGCGCATCGCAAAAAGGGGCGGGCTTTGGCCCGCCTTCTCTTTCTCGGCTTCCGAACTCGCGCGCCCGGCGGCCGATGCAAACCAACCTCCCCCTTGCGGGGAGAATTGCGAAATTGCGGGCGTGGGAGCTTGGCGTGTCTTTTCCGGGGGCGGGAGGGGAGGTGGACTGGTCGGCGTCGCCTCAGTGGAGGGGGAAGGGCTCGGTTGGGCTAGGTGGAGACGGACTCCGGGCGTTTGCGGAGAAGGAGGTCCGCGACGCAGCGCATGTTGTAGGCCAGCGCGAGGAGGAAGAGCTGGGCCTGGTTCTTGGCGAGGCCGCGATAGCGCACCAGGCGATAGCCGAGCCGGCGCTTGAGGGTTGCGAAGACGGTCTCGACCTCGGCGCGGATCGGGGCGATGAGCCGGTTGTGGAGCTTCTGCCACGGGCTGAGCTCCGGTCCTCCGCCCCAGCGCTTGTGCATGATGCGCGGCTTGATGCCCTTGGCGCGAAGGGCCTCGCGGCGCTCGCGCTTGGCGTAGGCCTTGTCGGCGTAGACCGCCTTCTCGTCGCCGCGCACCAAAGCGTCGGCGACCACCGTCTCGTTGACATTGGCCGGGGTGAGGAGCGCTGCGCGGATCAGCCTGGTGCCCTGGTCGACTCCGAGATGGGCCTTGTAGCCGTAGCTCGTGCCCTTGCCTTCGATCTTGGCGAAGCGCGCGTCGGGATCGCTGGCCTCGGCGAAGTTGTCGTCGGCCGGCGGCTTGCCGGCCGCCGTCACCAGCGTGGCGTCGATCATCGTCCCTTGCCTGAGCACCAGGCCGCGGCCCTCGATCTGGCGGTTGAACTCGGCGAACAGCTTCTCCGAGAGACCCTCCTCGACCAGCCGGTTGCGGAAGCGGCACAGCGTGGTGTGGTCGGGGGCGTCGTCCTCGAGCCCCAGCCCGAGGAAGCGGCGGAACGAGACCTTGTCGTTGAGCTGCTCCTCGAGTTGCCCGTCGGAGAGCGTGTAGAGCTGCGCCAGCAGCATCGCCTTGAACATCAGCAGCGGCTCGTAGGGCGGCCTTCCCGGACCCTCCGGCTCCAGCTTCTCCAGCAGCTTCTTGAACCGGTACCACTTCACCTCGGCGGCGATCCGCTCCAGCCGCGGGTTGACCCCAAGCTTCTGCGACGCGAACGCCTCCGCAAGACCAAGCTGCTTGCCCTTGCCCATCGCTCCACCCCCCGACTCGTATCCCACAGGGAATCACAGCTGGGCAATTACGCAACGGTCCCCCTTGAGGGAAGGTCGAAGGCGCGAGGGCTCTGCCCGAGTGGCTTCGGGAAGGGGGTAGCGGGCGAAGCCCGCGTTGCGTCCATCGCGATAGCGCCCCTCCGGCCTCCCCCCTCCCGAAACCGCTGCGCGGTTTCGACCTCCCCTCGAGGGGGAGGTTAGGAAGACTCGGCGGCGGCGCTACGTGCGCTCAGTAGTTCCGCGCCATCGCCGCCGCGAACACCGGGATGAGCAGGAACAGCCCCGCCTCGATATGGATCATGCGGCGCACGCGCTGCACCTCGGCGAGCGGCGGGCTGTAGATCGGATCGGCCTCGGCCGCCCTCCGCCACCGCGCGATCCGCATCGTCGGTATGATCGAGAGCAGCCCGACGAGGACGAACGCCGCCATCTTCGCCCAGAACGAAGGGCTGACCCAGTAATAGCCCGCGCCCTTGATGCCGAAGAACACGCGGAGGACGCCCACGACGACGATCAGGGTCGCCGCGATCCCGTAGAACATGTCGATCCGCGCCAGCCGCCCGATCTCGCGCCCGCGTATCTCGGCCCGCACCATCACCATCTCGATCGCGATGATCGCCATCAGCCCGAACACCAGGACGTGGTGGAGGATGGCGAGGATGAGATCGACGGCCATGGGCGCTCCTTCCCGACTCTTTGGAGCCGCGAGGCTAGCCGAACCAGCGGGCCGGCGCCATGACGCGGGGTCGAGCGCCGCCTAGCCATCAGGATAGTTGGCGCACCCGCGGACGACACCGACATCTCCCATACAACCAGGGGAGACTACTTATGGCCGCATCCGTCCTCGCCGACCTTTCCGGCGCCGTATCCAGCCTCACCGAGACGACGGCGCAAAAGCTCGTCGCGGTCCACGGCCGCCATCGCGCGGGCTCGAGTTCGCGCCCGAGGGCGCTCCCTTCGCCGAGGGTGCGACCAACAAGATGATCGCGCGGCGCCTCGGCGTCTCGGTGCACACGGCCAAATTCCACGTCGCCTCGGTGCTCGCCAAGCTCGGCGCCCGCGCCCGCTCCGACGCCATCGGCCTCCGCCGCGGCCTCCTGCTGCTCTGGCAGCGGGATGGTCTGAAGGCTCGGCCCCCCCCGGCCGGGTGGACTCCCTCGTCTCAACCCCCACGCCCGTCTTCCCGGCGAAGGCCGGGACCCAGGAAAACGGTTCCCACCAGCTCCGGGCCTGCGGGCTCACCCACCATCCTCGTGGTCGGTCACGGTAGGGGTCGGCGGCGCCGTCGTCTGGGTCCCGGCCTCCGCCGGGATGACGGTTGAGGTTCGGGCGACTCCGTTTCAGGTCATCAGCGCCCTCAGGCATGCGGGGCTTGCGCGAGGCGTCCGCGTGTCACCCCTTGCTCCAGCTTGAGAATAAGTCTAGGCTTCATATATTAGCCTTGGCTAAGTTTTATAGGTCGGGCCAAACCATTGGGCCGAAGCTCACCCCATGTCGTCGAACCTCTCCCGCCGCAAGTTCCTCTCCTCGCTCGCTCTCGCCGGCGCGGCGCCGACCGTTCTCGCCGCCACCAACGCGGCATTGTCGCAGAGCCCGCCGCCGCCGTTGGACGGCAATCACGGCGCGGATCACGGCATCTCCCCGCTCGCCCACCAGCACGACGGCGCCAACATCGTGGTCGGCTCGGTCGACCACGCGGCCAACGGTTTTGACCCGCTCGCCATGCTCACCGAGTGGGACACCGGCACGCTCTCGGTCGACGCCGACGGCCGCACGGTGCGCACCTTCAATGTCGTCGCGGTCGAGAAGGAGATCGAGATCGCGCCCGGCGTGATGTTCCCGGCCTGGACCTTCAACGGTCGAGTGCCCGGCCCGACCTTCCGCGCCAAGGAGGGCGAGCGTCTCCGTTTCCGCTTCGCCAACGGCACCACCCACCCCCACACCATGCACTTCCACGGCATCCATTCGGCGCGGATGGACGGCGTGCCTGGGCAGGGGCTGGTCGAGTCGGGCGCCTTCTTCGAGTACGAATTCGACGCCTATCCCTTCGGCTGCCACCTCTATCACTGCCACGCGCTGCCCCTGAAGCGGCACATCCACAAGGGCATGTACGGCGCCTTCATCATCGACCCCGACCCGGCGCTTCATCCCGAGGCCGCCGAGGTCGCCGCATCGCGGCTCCTCGGCACGCCCGAGAACCGGAACTGGCAGGAGCTGGTGATGGTGATGAACGGCTTCGACACCAATTTCGACGACGAGAACGAGTTCTACGCCGTCAACTCGATCCCCTTCGCCTACACCGAGCGCCCGATCCCGATCGACAAGTCGCGCCCGGTGCGGGTCTATCTCGTCAACATCACCGAGTTCGACCCGATCAACTCCTTCCACCTCCACGCCAATTTCTTCGATTACTACGACCACGGCACCCAGCTCACCCCGACGCTGCGCACCGTCGACACGATCATGCAGTGCCAGGGCCAGCGCGGCATCCTCGAGTTCAGCTTCGCGCGCCACGAGCCGGGCCTCTACATGTTCCACGCCCACCAGTCCGAGTTCGCCGAGCTCGGCTGGATGAGCCATTTCGACGTCCGCGATCCCGTGGTGACCGGATGAGCGCGCCGGTGCCGGTCCAGACCGTGACCGAAACTCCCGACCTCGGCCGCGTTTCCCCCGCGGCGCCGCGCGGCTTTCCCTTCCTCTGGCTGCTCCTGCCGCTCGCGGTGATGGTCGCCCTGGTGGCGACCCTTCTCGTCACCCGCCCGCTCGACAGCCTCACCGCGGACGCCCCGCCGGTCGAGGAGATCAGCGTCGGCGCGGTTCGCCTCTCGCCCGACCTCATCACGATCTCGGTCCGCGCCGACGGCTCGCAGCCGGTCGCGATCGCGCAGGTCCAGGTCGATACCGCCTACCGCTCCTTCACGCTCGACCCGCCCGGCCCGATCGGCCGCCTCGGCAGTGCCGAGATCGCCATCCCCTATCCGTGGATCGCGGGCGAGGCGCACCACATCGCGCTCATCACCTCGACCGGCGCGGTCTTCACCCACGACATCGAGGTCGCCCAGGCGACGCCCGACTGGAGCGGCCCGAGCCTCACGGTCTTCATCCTCATCGGCCTCCTTCTCGGTATCGCGCCGGTCGCGACCGGCCTCCTCGCCTACCCTGCGCTCCGCCAGCTCAGCCCGGCGGCGATACGCTTCGTCCTCGCCCTCACCGTCGGCCTCCTCGCCTTCCTCCTCATCGACACCCTCACCGAGGGCGCCGAGTCCGCGGCCGCGAGCCTCGCCCGCCTCAACGGCGCGATCGCGGTCCCCGTGATCGCCCTCTTCACCACCGGAGTCCTCCTCCTCATCGGCCGCAGCCGCGGCCCCCTCGAGGGGCTGGCGCTGTCCGCCTTCATTGCCCTCGGCATCGGCCTCCACAATCTCGGCGAGGGCCTCGCCGTCGGCGCCGCGATCGCGGCCGGGGAGGCGGCGCTCGCCACCTTCCTCGTCATCGGCTTCACCATCCACAACGTCACCGAAGGGCTCGGCATCGCCACCCCGCTGATCGCCCGGAAGCCGACGCTCCTCGCCTTTGTCGGCCTCGCCGCGCTCGCCGGCCTGCCCGCCGTGCTCGGCGTGATCGTCGGCTCGCAAGCGGTCAGCCCCTTCCTCACCGCGATCTGCTTCGCGATCGGCGCCGGCGCGATCCTTCAGGTGATCATCGAGGTGACCGCGCTTATCATGCGCCGCGACGGCAACTCGGCCATCCTTTCCCCGCCCGCGGTGGGCGGGTTCATCGCCGGCCTTGCCGTCATGTACCTGACCGCGTTGTTCGTGTAGCCGACTTGCCCCGCGCCAAAGCCAAGCCCGCCGCCCCCGCACCCGCCGCCTCTCCGCGGCCACGCGCCAAGGCCGCTCGCGTGCTCCGGGCGGACGTCTCGCGCGCCGAGAGCGGGCAGCAGGATCCCTTCCTCAAGGTCCGCGCCGCTCACCGCTCGGAGACCGCGGAGGACTATGTCGAGCTCATCGCCGAGCTGATCGCGGCGACAGGCGAGGCGCGCATGACCGACCTCGCCGCCCGCCTTGGCGTCAGCGTCCCGACCGTCGCCAAGACCATCGGCCGCTTGCGGCGCGACGGCCTCGTGCGCTCAAAACCCTACCGCTCGATCGGCCTCACCGACGAAGGCCGCGACCTCGCCGCCCGCACCAAGGAACGCCACGACGTCGTCTACGCCTTCCTCCTCGCCATCGGCGTCGACGAAGCGACCGCCCGCAGCGACTCCGAGGGCATGGAGCACCATGTCAGCGAGGAGACGCTGAAGGTCTTCCGCCGGATCATCCGCGACCGCGGCTGACCGCTCGCCCCTCTTCCCTCTTCGCCTCCCCGGCGAAAGCCGGGGCCCATCCCAAGGTTGTCCAGGCCGCAGCGAAGCGGCCCTCGGGCTCGACCCCGGGGGTGGGCGCATGTGAGGAGCGGCAGAACGTGATGACTGACCCTAACCCCGGCAGCTTCGCTGCCGTATCCTCCCCTCTTTTCAGGGGGAGGATGACGACCGAGAAAATCGGACATCGACTGTCCGATTTTCCCTGGCAGGGCCTCGTTTCCCTCCCATATCAATCCCGACGGCGGCGTTGCCGCGACACGCGAAAGGGAGCTTTGCCATGGACTATCGTGACCGCGAGGCCATCGAGGGTCTCTTCATCCGCCTCAAGGAGGTCGAGGGCCGCTTTCCCCGCGATCGCGAGGCCGAGGCGCTGATCAAGCAGAAGATCGCCGAGCACCCGGCGTCGACCTACTACATGGCGCAAACCATCATCGTGCAGCAGCAGGCGCTCGAACAGGCCGAGCGCCGCATCGCCGACCTCGAGGGCGGACGCCGCTCCCGTCGCAGCCCACCGCGCGGCGTGGATCAGGGCCCGCAGCCCTGGGGCGCTCCCGTCTATGGTGGCGGCTTCCTCGCCGGCGCCATGCAGACCGCGCTCGGCGTGGCGGGCGGCGTGCTCCTCGGCTCGATCATCGCCGATGCCTTCACCGGTGACGCGCAAGCCGCCGAGGCCGACCAGGGCGACGCCGGAGACGATGCCGACACCGGCGATGCGGGCGGCGACTTCGGCAGCGGTGACGGCGGTGGTGATTTCGGCGGCGGCGGCGACTTCTAGCCCGCCCACGCCAACCAGTCAGCGGCCCCGGGGGTCAAACCCGGGGCTTATTGCTGTCCCCGTCTCCAAGAGCTTAACCTCCCCCGTGCGGGGGGGTCGAAACCGCGCAGCGGTTTCGGGAGGGGGTAGCGGGCTAAGCCCGCGTGCCTTCCGTTCCCGTTGACGGCCTTCCGGCTCACCCCCTCCCGAAGCCGCTCGGCAAAAGGCCTCACGCCTTCGACCTCCCCGCACGGGGGAGGTTAAGCCGAAGGCGCTACGGCCTTGGCCGGGGCACCGGCGAGGTCGGCGGCACGTATCCCGCCATCAGCACCGTGGTGCACGCCGCCGGCAGGTCGGCCAGCGTCTTGGGCGGGGCGGGGGGCTGCGGCGGGCCCGGCGCCGGCCGGTACGGCTCCGGCCCGAGCCAGTACGCCAGCTCCTCGCCGCACCCGTCGCCGGCCGGCGGCGGAGCCTGGTCCTGACAGCCGCCGTCCCCGGCAGGGCAATCGAGCCGCACGTGAAAATGGTCGGCGTGCCCGTACCAGGGGCGGATCACGCGCAGCCAGTCGCGGTCGCGCCCGGCCCCGTCGCACAGCATCTGCTTGATCCCCGGGCTGACGAAGATGCGGGCCACCTCGGGATAGGACGCCGCGCGGCGCAGCAGCCGGAACAGCCCCTCGTTCCACTTGGCCGGATCGACCTCCAGCGTCCCCGGCCGCAGGAGGTTGATCGCGCTGATGCTCGCCCGCTCGTCGTTGGAGAGCACATGGCCCGGCATCGGCAGATACCAGATGTCG
Source organism: uncultured Bauldia sp. (assembly GCA_964402985.1). Lineage (GTDB taxonomy): Bacteria > Pseudomonadota > Alphaproteobacteria > Rhizobiales > Kaistiaceae > JADYYB01. The sequence goes on from CAYOET010000032.1 coordinate 9,137, forward strand.
GCGTCGAGCCCGGTCTGGTGGCTGGCGTGCCCGCTCGCCATCGGCCCGCCGCGCGGTTGCGCCATGTCGCCGACGAGGAGGCCGGGCCAGTCGTCGAACCGGGCCACGTCCGTGGCGAGCTTCTCGAGATAATCGACGAGGGTCGGATGCCCCCAGTTGCGGTTGCGCTGCAGTCGCATCGCCTGCCAGGCCGGCCCGGTGACGGGCAGCGCGACCGCCCCCGCGATGCAACCCTCGCTGTAGCCGCCGATTGTGCGGCTGGCGAGCGGCGCCGGCTCGCGTATCGCGCCGAAGAGGTCGCGCGCCGGCGCGTTCATGTCCTGCGTATAGGCAATCCCCGCCGCCCCGGCGGCCGCGATCAGCCCGGACACGAGCACGAGAAGGGCGCGACGCATCATCAGGGCGAGCCTAGCGAGACACCCGCGCAACGGCCAGCCTTTCCGAGCCTCCTCGGCAGAGTGTGATCGCGCCCGCGGCCAGCGGCTAGAACAGCGTCAGCAGCAG
>CAYOET010000033.1:0-6318 GCA_964402985.1 uncultured Bauldia sp.
GCGTGGACCGAGGTCAGCACGCCCGAGCGGACGAGGAAGGTGCCCAGCAGGCTGAGGCTGAAGGTGAGGATGGCGAGGAGGATCGTCCAGATCTTCAGCGCGTCGCGCTTCTCCATGACGACCGCCGAATGGAGGAGCGCGGTCGCCACCAGCCAAGGCATCAGCGAGGCGTTCTCGACCGGGTCCCAGAACCACCAGCCGCCCCAGCCGAGCTCGTAATACGCCCAGTACGAGCCCATGGAGATGCCGGCGGTGAGGAACAGCCACGCGGCAAGCGTCCACGGCCGCACCCAGCGCGCCCACGCAGCGTCTATGCGGCCGTCGATCAGCGCCGCGACCGCGAAGGCGAACGAGATCGAGCAGCCGACATAGCCGAGATAGAGGAGCGGCGGATGGATCGCGAGGCCGATGTCCTGGAGGATCGGGTTTAGGTCGTTGCCCTCGAACGGCGCCGGGATGAGCCGCGTGAAGGGGTTCGAGGTCGCCAGGATGAAGAGGGTGAAGGCCGCGGCGATCAGCCCCTGCACCGAAAGGACCAGCGTCTTCAGCCGCTGTGGGAGGTTCGCCCCGAACGCCGCTACCGCCGCGCCGAACAGGGCGAGGATCAGCACCCAGAGAAGCATCGAGCCCTCGTGGTTGCCCCACGCGCCGGCGATCTTGAAGATCAGCGGCTTCGCCGAGTGCGAGTTCTGGACGACGTTGAGGAGCGAGAAATCCGAGATGATGTAAGCGCGCACGAGCACCGCGAAGGCGAAGCCGATGAGCAGGAACTGGACCAGCGCCGCCGACGGCGCGATCGCCATCAGCCGCGGATCGTTGCGGTTGGCGCCCCAGTAGCCGACGCTGGCCTGGATCGCCGCCAGCACGAAGGCGAGGACAAGAGCGTAGTGGCCGAGCTCCGCGAACATCAGGCTATGACTCCCGGGTAGCGGACGTGCCGATAACCTCCCCCTCGAGGGGAGGTCGATAGCTGCAAGCGAAGCGCAGCAGGCTTCGGGAGGGGGGCACCGCGCGTGCCGTCCCCCCTCCCGAAACCGGCCGAACCGCCAGTTTCGACCTCCCCTCGAGGGGGAGGTTAGTGAGATCGATCGAGGACAAATGCATCGTCACGGCGCCGCGGTGGCGACGGGCTGCACGCCCGGCGCGGTCTCGAGCGACCGGGTGACCTCGGGCGGCATATAGTTCTCGTCGTGCCGCGCCAGCACCGTGTCGGCGGCGAACGTGCCATCGGCCGCGACATGGCCCTCGGCCACCACGCCCTTCCCTTCCGCGAAGAGGTCGGGGACGAGGCCGTGATAGACGACCGGGATCGTCGCGGCGAAGTCGGTCACCGAGAAGCTGACGGTGCCGTTGGGGTCCTTGACCAGCGACCCTTCGACGACCATGCCGCCGAGACGCAGCCGGTCGGTCGGCGGCGGCGCATTGGCGACGATGTCGCTCGGCGACTGGAAGAAGGTGAGCTTGCTCGACATCGCGAAGAGGACGAGGCCGACCGCCACGACGAGGACGGCGCCCGCCGACGCGATCAGCGTCAAGCGCCTCTGCTTCCGGGTCATGGCCATGGCGTCCGTCTCCTAGTTCACCGCCAGCCCGAGCTCCCGGGCCAGCGCATCGAGGTCGGCGATCTGTTGCGGGTCGGCGGCAAGCGCCGTCTTGGCGTCGGCGAGCGCGGTGACCGCCTCGCTGTCGCGCTGCATCATCTTATAGGACCGGATCAGCCGCGCCCAACCCTCGGGGTCGTTCGGCTCCTGGCGCAGGCGCTCGGCGAGCGAGGCCACCATGCCCTGGATCAGGGCCTCGGGGGACGGGGCGCTGGGGTCGACCATCGACAGCTGCAGCTGCGCGACCATGACCCAAGGCGCGCCCTCGGGCGGCGCATCGGCGAGGAGCGCGCGCCACGCCGCGGCGGCCTCTTGGTTGCGGCCCTCCTGCCCCAGCGACATCGCCAGATAGAAGCGCGAGACGATCGTCTTGGGATCTGCGGCGATCGCCCGCTCGAAGGCGAGCCGCGCGTCGTCGGTGACGACGTCGCCGTTGAGGGTGGTCAACGCGACGCCGAACCCCTCCTCGCGCTCGGCGCTCGACCCTTGGATGCGGATCGCGTTCGACCACGCGCGCGCGGCGTCCGCGGCCCGCCCCTGGTCGGAATAGATGCGAGCGGCCGCCTCCCACAGCGTGCCGTCGTCGGGGTTCTTGGCAAGGCCCGACTCGACCATCGCCAGCAGCGCGCCGACATCTCTGGTCGCCTCTTCGGGCGTGAGGCGGGCCGCGAGCGGCTGGTCCGGCGCCTCCGGGCTGCCGACCGCGACGTAGAGGCCAACCGCAGCGACCGGGACGAGGACCAGCGCGACTGCCGCGGCGATGGAGCGGCGCGCATCAGATGCCGGCTCGCGCGCCCCCCCCGCCGCGTCCGCGGCGCGGAGAAGGCGGCGGCCGATCTCGGTGCGGGCGGCGTCGGCCTCTAACCGGCCGATCACGCCGCGCTCGACCTCGCGGTCGAGTTCGCGCAGCTGGTCGCGGTAGATCGCGGCCTCGGCCCCGCTATTGGCGCCGGCGGCCTTGCTGCGATAGAGCGGGACGAGCAGCGCGATGGACGCCGCCGCCGTCAGGACCGCCATGATGAGCCATTGGAGCATGCGCGCGTGAGGTAGCGGCCCGGCACCCCTTTTTGCAAGGGAAACCGGGCCTTAGCGGATGTGGCACCCTCGACCGGCAGGCCAGCCGAGGGTCAATTCTCCGCGATCCCCTCAGACTCGGGCTAGCTGACCATCTGCCAGGTGCCGTCGGGATTGCGGCAGGCCTGGCCGCGCGCGGTCTGCGGAACGCCGTCGATATAGATGGTCTGCGTGTACTCGCGGCAGGTGTAGGCGTTGACCTGATAGGTCGGGCCCGGAGTGGTGTAGCCATAGGCGCGGCCGTCGGCGCTCTGCCAGTTCATCTGCTGGCCGTATTCCAGCGCCTGGTATTGGGCGTAGGCCGCCCGCTGCCGCGCCTGCTCGTCGAGGCCGCGCCCGATCTCCCCGCCAATGAAGCCGCCGATCAGCGCACCGGCGATCGTGCCGGTGGTCGAGCCGCCGGAGACCGCGCTGCCAATGGCGCCACCGGCGACGGCCCCGCCGAACGTGCCCAGCCCCTGGCCGGGACCCATGCCGAGACAGCCGGACAAAACGGTGCCGGCGAGACAGAGGGCGGCGATCGATCGAAGATTCATTTGTTTGCCTCTCAGCTGACAAGGGGAGCGGTGGATGTGGCACGGCTCAAGCACGCCACAATGGCGGAATTGGGAACCTTGAATGACTAGGCACCCGGCAGATCGACGGCGGCGGAAAGGCCGCCCATCGGCGAGCGCGCGAGGTTGAGCCGGCCGCCATAGAGCCCGACCAGATCGCACACAATCGAGAGACCGAGGCCCGAACCGGGCTTAGTCTCGTCGAGGCGCTTGCCGCGCCGCGTCGCCTCTTTCATCTGCTCGGGCGTCAGCCCCGGACCGTCGTCCTCGACCTTGAGCGCGAGCCGCGCCGGCGCGTCCCCTTTCGGCGCTTCGTAGGCGACCGAGAGCGCGACGCGCCCCTTCGCCCATTTGCATGCGTTGTCGAAGAGATTGCCGACGATCTCCTCGAAGTCCTGTTGCTCGCCCTTGAAGCGGGCGGCGGCCGGAACGTCGGCGGAGATGGCGAGCGAGCGCTCGCCGTGGATGCGCTGCATGGCGCGGGTCAGCCTGCCCACCACCGGCTCGACTTCGGTGACCGCGCCGATCACCTCGACGCCGGCGGCGATACGCGCGCGGTCGAGATAGTGCGTGATCTGCTGCTTCATCAGCTCGGCCTGCTCGGCGACCTTCTCGGCGAACGGCCCCTTCCCTGCCCGCGCCTCGTTGGTGATCACGCTGAGCGGGGTCTTGAGGCCGTGCGCGAGATTGCCGACCTGGGTGCGGGCGCGCTTGACGATCTCCTGGTTCGAGTCGAGGAGCGCGTTCAGCTCCTTGGCGAGCGGCTCGATCTCGGCGGGGAACGGCCCGTCGAAGCGCGGGCGTTTGCCGCTCCGCAGCTCGGCGAGGCCGCTGCGCACCTTGTCGAGCGGCCGCAGGCCCCAGCGCACCTGGAACAGCATCGCGATGATGAGGCCGAAACCGAGCGCCCCCAGCGTGACGATGACGCTGTTGCGGAAAACGGCGATGTCTCCGGCGAGTTCGGTGGCGTTGCCGGAGACGAGGACCTCGTAGCTCTCGCCCGCCCCAAGGCTCGCCCCAGGAAGGGCGACGACGCTGCGGATGACGCGGATCGACTCGCCCTCGGGACCGGTCATGGCGATGCTCTGGTGGCCCTCCTCGTTCACCGGGGCATTCGGGTCGGGGAAGACCAGCTCATCGGTGAAGAGCGATTTCGACCACAGGACGGGCACGCCGTCCGATACGCGTCGAATCTGCCAGTACCAGCCCGAATATTGCTGCTCGAAGCGCTGCTCGACGAGATTGATGGGGCCGGCGACCTGGCCCGCGGGGGGGCGGGCGACCGCCTCGATGATCGTCACCAGAAAGGCGGCGAGCCGGTCGTCGAAGGCGTTCTCGACCGTGCGCTGGAAGAGCGAGGTAAGGATGATCGCCGCCGCCGCGAGCGCAACGACGATCCACAGCGCCGCCGAGCGGAGAAGCCGGAGCGACAGCGAGTTCCGGCGGAAACTGATGAAGCTAGGCATCGCTCACGGGCGGGACGATGCGGTAGCCTAGACCGCGCACGGTTTCGATCAGCTCGGCCGGAAGCTTCTTGCGCAGCCGGCCGATGAACACCTCGATCGTGTTCGAGTCGCGGTCGAAATCCTGGTCGTAGAGATGCTCGATCAACTCGGTCCGGGACACCACGCGGTCGCGATGGTGAAGGAGATATTCGAGCACCCGATACTCGTGCGAGGTGAGCTTGATCGGGTTGCCGTCGATGCTCACCCGCGCCGAGCGCATGTCGAGACGGAGCGGCCCGAGCTCGATCTCGTTGGTGGCGAGCCCCCCGGCGCGGCGCACCAGCGCGCGCACCCGGGCGAGGACCTCCTCGACGTGGAAGGGCTTGGCCACGTAGTCGTCCGCCCCGGCGTCGATGCCGGCGACCTTGTCGCTCCAGCGGTCGCGCGCGGTGAGGATGAGGACCGGCATCGCCCGCCCTGCCCGGCGCCATTTTTCCAGGACGCTGATCCCGTCCATGATCGGCAGGCCGAGGTCGAGGATCACCGCGTCATAGGGCTCGGTATCGCCGAGGAAGTGCCCATCCTCGCCGTCGGTCGCCGTATCGACGGCATAGCCCGCCTCCTTCAGCGCCTCGCTGAGCTGGCGGTTGAGATCGGGATCGTCTTCGACGACGAGGACACGCATGTCGGCAGGGCTCCGTGGTCCGGCGCGGGACGAACGCCCGCTAGAGGATTGTACCGGAGCGCGCGTCGACCGTCAGGTTGACGACCTGGCGGCCGCCGACCAGCACGCTTACCTGGTAGACGAGGCGCCCGCCGGAGCGGCAGAGATCGGCCGACAGCACCTCGCCGCCGGTCTGCGCCGCGACCTGGCCGCGGAACTGCGAGAAGGGCTGCGCCGACCCGTTTTGGACCTCGACGCGCGCGGCGTCGGGGCCGAGGCACCCGTCCTGGGCAAGGCTCGGACCGGCAGCGCCGAGCATCAATGCGGCCGCCAGCGCGATCGGGAGGAGATGAGATTTCGTGAACATGGCGGCATTTCTATCCCCGGGCAGATGAACGCGTGCTGAATGAAAAATTCGCCCCAAACCTGAGGGTTTTCTAGGCCCCGCGCCGGTCAGCGGAGCCGCCAGCTGGTTTCGAGGACGCTGCGGAGAAGGGCCACCGACTCGTCGTGTGGCATGGCGAGGAGCGCCTGGAAATAGGCAATGACCGCATCGCGCGGCGGCAGCCGCTAGGCGGAGTTCCAAGCTGGGAACGAAGGGCGCTTTACGATCGAGCTTTGACTTGACCGGATGAACCGGCCTCAGTTCCTCGTTTGCGTCCCTCCAAAGGCGCCGAGGCAGGCAACCGCTTCATCGACATGCCCATGGTCAAGTTGTGCGCGTTGTCGAGAGCCGACCGCCCTATGGCAACCTCGCCAGCGTGGTCGGGGCGGCGCCGAAGAAATCGCGCAGCAGCGCGGAGGCCTTGCTCTCGCCGAGGCTGAGGACGCCCTCGAAGAGCGCGATCGACGCCTCGCAATACTGCGTCTGGAGACCGGGCTCGGCGCCCGCGCCCGCCGCGAGGCGCGAGAGGCCGGCCGCCGAACCGCCCTCGCCGAGACGCGCCGCGAGTTCCCCCCAATAGCTCTGGACCATATCG
>CAYOET010000034.1:0-6921 GCA_964402985.1 uncultured Bauldia sp.
CTGGTCGAGTTCGGCCGGGCCTCGCGGGGGAGCCAATGGCGGCGACCGAGGCCGGAACCAAATCCCCCCGGGTTGTGTCCGTCCAAAGAAGGACGAGGTCACGCCCCCGATCGAGGCACCCGCGGTCGCCTGGACCGCCACTAGGTCTTGAAACTCGCGGCCTGTCTGGCGAAGGTTTCCCCCTTCAACTGTCGAAACCTCAGTCGCTCTTGACTTGTGGGTGGGTCAGACCGCACGGAGAGGTAGATGCTGGACAGGTGCCGGAAGCGAGGACGAGATCGTGCCCGATGAGACTGCCCTGGACGAAATCGACCGTGAGATCGCCATCGTTCGCGACAATCTCCGTCAGTTGACCGAACAGGCTGCTGCATTCTCCGGGGCCCGCGACGAAGAACTCACTGCCGACCGCATCGCCGCGCAGGAAGCGCGGCTTGCCGCCCTGATCAAGCGGCGAGAGGGCCTCTCAAAGAAGGCGTGATGGGGAAAATCGGGTATCCGTTCGGGACGGCGGCCTCGGTCATAGTTTCGAGGAGGAACTGTCCTTGCGCCGCCGGCGAGTGACATCCTCGACATCGTCCGCGAGGCCGTCGCGATCCGTCGTAGGACCGATAGGCTTGGACTTCGCCGCCCGGGTTCGACGCCGCTCGGATAAGTCTGATGAATCCCGGCGCGGCCTCACCGCGCGAGGAACTCGCCCCCAGACCCAGCCCCTTGCGGCGATCTCGCACCATTGGACCTGGCGAACGCCCCCCGGGCCGCCGACCGGAGCCGGCGCAATGGGCGGCGCAGCTAGTGGGGCCGGCGCCACGCCACCGGGTTCACGCCGGTGTCGAGGAACTCGCCCCACACCCAGCCCCTTGCGGCGATCTCGCACCATTTGGCCAATGAAGCCTGGTGCCATCAGGTGGCGGTTCAGGTGGGGCGGTCGTCCTTGGCAGGGGAGCGGCGATCAGCCGAGTCAGCACTGCCCTGAGCAGGTCACGAACGACCGGTTGCGGACCTGAGGCTAGCGTGGGGCGAGGATCTGCAGCCCTTGCAGATCGGTCGTGGCGGCAAGCTCCGCAGCGCCCGGAGGAGACCGGCCGCTTGAGCTCGAGTGTCACCGGATGGAGGTGTGATTTGCCGCGACCGGGCATTTGGCGGGGTACCCTCGTTCCGGCGCAAGGATGACCTTCCGGCCGCCTCACTTCTTCACGGCCATCGGCACGTGGACTGAGAGACTGCTGCCGTCACTCGTGAGCCCCTCCGAGGATTGCGGCAGAGTTGGCGGGTGAGCTGCCGCGAGTTTGCGACGAAGGACGCGTGCTGCAGTGGGCCGGACTCCTGATATCGTTCGGGACTATGCCGGGCTCGCTGATCGCCACCAAACTGTTCGTTCCCAAGCTGCGGGCCGGCGTTGTTGAGCGCGGCCGGCTGAACGAGCGGCTCCAGCGCGGCGGCGCGGCGAAGCTCACCCTCGTCTCCGCGCCGCCGGGGTTCGGCAAGACCACCGCCGTCGTGGCCTGGCTCCAGTCCCACCCCAACGGCCTACGGGCGGTCGCCTGGCTGTCGTTGGGCGAGACCGACAATCAGCCGGCGATATTCTGGGCGCACGTTATCGCGGCACTTCAGGAGGCGGTGGCGCGGATCGGCGCGCCGCCGCTCGACATTCCCGAGCCGGGCGACCAGGCTGACGACCGAATCCCCGGCGCGATCGTCAACGCGCTCGCCGCCATGGGGCAGAGCCTTGAGCTGGTCTTCGACGACTACCACGTCGTCGAGCAGCCGGCGGTGCATACGGGCGTGGCGTTCCTGCTCGAGCACCTGCCGCCCAACGTCCATGTGGTCATGACCACGCGGGCCGATCCGCAGCTGCCGCTCGCGCGGCTGCGCGCACAGGGCGAGCTGGTGGAGATCCGGGCCGCGGACTTGCGCTTCACCACTGACGAGATCGCGGCCTATCTCAACGGCGCCATGGGCCTAGGCCTGTCGTCGGCCGACGTGGCTGCGTTGGGGGACCGGACGGAGGGGTGGATCGCGGCACTTCAGCTCGCTGCCCTGTCGATCGAGGGGCGCGAGGATGTCGCCTCCTTCATCGCCGGGTTTGCCGGTAACGACCGCTACGTCTTCGACTACCTGGTCGAGGAGGTGCTGCAGCGCCAGCCTGAGACCATTCGGCAGTTTCTGCTCGAGACGTGCTTCCTCGGCCGGCTGAGCGGGCCGCTTTGCGATGCGGTCACCGGCCTTGGCGGCAGCCGGCAGATGCTCGAGGCGCTCGACCGCGCGAACCTGTTCCTTATTCCGCTCGACGACCGGCGCGAGTGGTACCGGTACCATCACCTCTTCGCCGATGTGCTCGAGACGCAGCTCGACGCCGCCGGGCGCGACCGGCTGCGCCTCCTGCGCCGGCGCGCCAGCGACTGGTATGAGGCGCATGGCGAGCGCGCCGAGGCCATCCGCCATGCCTTGGCCGCAGAGGACTTCGAGCGCGCCGCCGAGCTGATCGAGCTCGCCGCCTTCGGTATGCAGAGGATGCGTCAGGAGCTGACGATCCGCGCCTGGATGCGTGCTCTCCCCTATGCGGTGGTACGGACCCGGCCGGTCTTGGGCATCGCTCTTGCCGGCGTGCTCGCCTCCCTGGGCGAATTCGAGGGGCTGGAGGAACGGCTGCGCGACATCGAGCGCGGCCACGCGGCGATTGCCGCTGCCGGCGGCTCAGTGGCGAACGGCATCGTCGTGGCCGACCGCACCCAGTTGCCGCGGGTGCCGGGACTGGTCGAAGTCTACCGTGCCGCCCTGGGCCAGGCGCGGGGCGATCTGTCGGCCGGCATCCGCCACGCCGAACGCGTGCGGGAGCTCGCGCCCGCAGACGACCATCTGGCCCGCGCGGCGGCGGCGTCGCTGCTCGGCATCGCTTACTGGAGGGAGGGCAAGCTCGAGCAAGCCCGTGCCGCATGGACCGAGGGCCGGGACGGTCTCATGCGCGCCGGCCACATCGCCGATACGCTGGGCGTCTCGATCGCGCTCGGCGACATCAACCTGGCGCTGGGCCGGCTGCGCGAGGCGGCACACATCTTCGAGCACGCGCTGCAGGTCTCGGCGACGGAGCGCGGCCCGGTCCTGCGCGGCACGGCCGACATGCACGCAGGCCTCGCAATGGTCCTGCGCGAGCGCAACGAGCTCGAGGCCGCGCGCCAACAACTGCTGACGAGCGCGGAGCTTGGCGAAAGCGCCGGGCTACCGCAGAACCTCTACCGCTGGCGCGTCGCCGACGCGCTGCTGCGGCAGGACCTGAGCGACCCCGACGGCGCACGCTCCACGATCGAGGAAGCCGTCGGCTTCTATGACGCGGACTTCTTTCCCCACATCCGGCCGGTCGCGGCGACGAGGGCTCGCATCCTCATTGCACAGGGCCGGCTGGACGAAGCCGCCCGCTGGCAGCGGGACGCCGGGCTCGGCGCCGACGACGCTCTGAGTTACCTGCGCGAGTACGCGCACGTCACGCTAGCGCGTCTGCAGCTCGCAGAGGACCTCAAGGGCGGCCGGAGGGCCGGCTCCCGGGCGTTGCCGCTCCTCCACCGCCTGCTCGAGGCCGCGGAGGGCGGCGGCCGCAACGGCAGCGTCATCGAGATCTCCATCCTCCTCGCCCTGGCGAGCCGGCCGAACGGGATCGACGAGGCCCTAGCGCACCTGGGGCGGGCGCTGTCGCTGGCAGCGCCCGAGGGCTATGTCCGGGTCTTCGTCAACGAAGGCCCGCCGATGGAGGCGCTGCTCAAGGCCGCCGTTAAGCGCCAGATCGTCGCCGACTATGCGAACCGGCTCCTTTCGGCATTCGGCGCGCCCGCGCGGAAGCCCAAGATGCACCCAGACCTGATCGAAGCGCTGAGCGAGCGGGAGCTCGACGTGCTGCGCCTCCTCGGCAGCGACCTGGGCGGGCCGGAGATCGCGCGCGAGCTCGCCATCTCCGAGAACACCATGCGCACCCACACCAAGAACATCTACGAAAAGCTTGGCGTCAACAGCCGCCGCGCCGCCGTGAGCCGTGCCGAGGAGCTCCAGCTACCGACGCGCCGGAAGCCCTAACGCCGGTCCCTGGCGGCGGCCCCCGCCGCCGCAACCTCCCTCACCAAAAGAAGAATGCATCGCCTCACCAAGCTTGGTGAGGCGCGCTCACCAAGTCCGCTCTCACAAGTTCATCCGTCGGAGGGGCAACGCCTCGCCGGCGGCACGAACCGAGAGACGACAATGAGCACCCTGCCCCTAGAACAGCCGGACCGGCCTGAAGGCGAGACCTACGAGATCCGCCTGCGCGGCCATCTCGACCCGCGCTGGGCCACCCGGCTGGCCATCCCGAACCTCATCCACGAAAGCGACGGCACCACGATGCTCAGCGCCATCGCGGTGGATCAGGCCGCCCTTCACGGCCTGCTCCAGACGGTCCGCGATCTGGGCCTCACGCTGGTCTCGGTCATCCGTGTCCACGCCGCTTCCGACGCCCCCTCGAACCCAAACTCCAGGTCACAAAGGAACCCAAAATGAGCACGATCGCCTCGACCTACACCCCCGTCGGCGGGACCGCCCCCCGACGCCCTGCCACAACCCACGCCGCGCAGAACGACACCCAACTGCTGGCGCGGCTCACGGGCTTGTTCTTCCTACTCACCTACGCCGCGTCCATACCGCCGGTGTTCATGCTTTACGTACCGGCGCTCAACGACCCCGCCTTCGTCCTCGGCGGCGTCTTCCACCAGGGCGTCTCGTGGGGCGCGCTGCTCGAGCTCGTGCTGATCTTCGCCAATATCGCCACCGCGCTTACACTCTATCCCGTGCTGAAACGCCACTTTCCGGTGCTGAGCCTCGGCTTTGTGACCGCCCGACTCACCGAGAGCGCCTTCATCGGCATCGGCATCGTCGCCATCCTCGCGCTCAACACGCTGCGGCTCCATGGCGCCGGCGCAGACGAGGCCGCGCTGATGGCCGCTGGCCAGTCGCTGGTCGCGGTGCACGATTGGACCTTCCGGCTCGGGCCCGGCGTCGTTGTCGGTATCGGCAACGGGTTGATCCTCGGCTACATGATGTGGAGGACGCGCCTAGTTCCGCGCGCTTTGTCGATCCTGGGCCTCATCGGTGGTCCTGCCCTCCTCTTGGCAGGGGCCGCGGTCGTCCTCGGCGCCATCGATGCAGGTTCGACCCCGCAGCTGATCGCAACGATCCCCGAGTTCTTCTGGGAACTGCTGCTCGGCATCTGGCTGCTTGTCCGCGGCTTCACTCCGACCGCCGTCACGGCACTCGAGCGCAGCGGTCCTGCCTCACCAGCGGAATAGTCAAACTCAAGAGGCCGGGACACCGTTCGTCGGGCCCGGCCTCGTCCCCTCCTCACCGGCGTGAACCCGCCGTCCCAATCCATTCCACCCAGAAGGCACTCCGCTATGACCATGTCCCTGTCCATACACGTAACGCCACGCACGATGCGGGCCGCCGTGTTCGAACGGTTCGGCACCCCCGAGGTCGTGCGCCTCGCCGCGATCGCCGTCCCGGAGCCCGGCCCCCACGACATCCGCATTCGCGTCGCCGCCTCGACGGTAAGCGCGGCCGACCGGCGGATGCGGGCGCGCGATCTACCCAGGGGCCTCGGCCTCCTCGCCCTGCCGGTCGTCGGCCTGTTCCGTCCGCGCCGGCGCGTCCTCGGGATGGACTTTGCCGGCACCGTCGAAACGGTCGGCGCGGCGGTGACGCGCTTCAAGCCGGGTGACGAGGTCGTCGGCTTGACCGGCAGCGCCTTCGGCGGGCACGCCGAATTCGTGGTGCTCCCCGAGACCGCGGCGATCGCCACGAAGCCGGAGGACCTCAGCCACGAAGATGCGGTGGCTCTGGTCTTCGGCGGCCACACGATGAGCGAGTGCATCCGCCGCTGCGCCATCCATCCCGGGGACGAGGTGCTCGTCAACGGCGCCGCCGGAGCGGTTGGCAGCGCGGCTGTGCAGGTCGCCAAGCACTTCGGTGCGCGCGTCACCGCGGTCACTAGCGCGGGCAATGCCGACCTGCTGCGTCGCCTCGGCGCCGACCGGGTCATCGACTATCGCGCGGAGGACTTCGCGGCGGGAGACGAGACCTACGACGTCATCTTCGAATGCGTCGGCAACGCCCCGTTCCGGCGCGTCGACCGGGTCCTCAATCCCGGCGGCGCGCTGCTCCTGGTGATCACCGACCTCAAGGCCCTGCTCGGGGCCAGGGGCCTCAGCCGCCGCTCAGGCAGGCGCGTGATCCCGATCACGTTCACGCCCGCCGCCGAGGACGTCGAGTTCGCTGTCCGCCTTTATCGTGAAGGTGGCCTGAAGCCCGTCATCGACCGCACGTATGGGCTCGACGAGGTCGTCGAGGGACACCGCTACGTCGACACGGGCCGCAAGCGGGGCAGCGTGGTGCTGCGCGTCGCCGACGCGACGGCCGGTCTTCACCGCCGTCAGGCCTCGCCGGAACTAGCAGTGGCCCGACCTTCGTGACCGCCGTGTTCCGCAGGCCGGCCGTGTTCCGTCGCCACGCCACTTCGCCACTCAACCCAAGAGGCCTCTCGTGACTACGATCTCCATATCGGCTTCGCCCGCTCCTCGCGACGCGGGCAATTCCCAAAGGGCAACCCCGCCCATCTCAACCTTGCGGCGCAATCTGTTGCGCGCCTGCTACCTCGTCCTCGTCGTTGGCTTGTCCATCAAGTATGCCCCTTTGATCGGGGGCATATCGTCCGCACCGCGGATGGACGGCGTGGTCGTCGCGCTCCTCAGCGCGATGGGGCTGCTGTCCGTCGTGGGGCTGTTTTCGCCCGTGCGCATGCTCCCGCTTCTTGTGTTTGAGATCGCCTGGAAGGCTATCTGGGTCGGCGCCGTTGCTCTTCCCAAGATGCTCGAAGGCTCGGCCGACGACGGTACGATGGCGACCCTCTTC
>CAYOET010000035.1:0-2996 GCA_964402985.1 uncultured Bauldia sp.
CGGTACTGCGTACCGGGTCCTTCGCGCAGGTTCAGCCTTGTGGTGACCTGCGCCTGGTAGTTCTGCGCCTGGGCGGACGAGGCGAAGCCCGTCACTACCAGGAGCAGCAACAGAACCAAACGTGCTGCCATCGATGTTTTCTCCAAGATCAAAGGTGAATCCGCCCGCTGGGCCGAACAACGGCCACGCTGGTGGTTGGTTCCAGAACGCGCGGTAAACCTCGATTTTGAAGAAGCGGGTGATCAGCCGGGGGCGGCCCTCCCAAGGTCTGGCTCAAGGCCCGGCAACGGTTTTCACCCCTTCGGCCCGTTTCTCTTGCGTTGCACCATCGTTTGGTGATGATGGCAACCCGCGCCGCGCCCGAAGCAAAGGAATCGCGCGGCGCTTGCGGTGGCCGGTTTGGTATTGAGCACTCTGAAATGATCGGCCTCGTCCTCGTCACGCATGGCAGGCTTGCCATCGAGTTTCGCGCCGCCGTCGAGCACGTCGTCGGCCCGCAGACGCAGATCGAGACCATCTCGATCGGCCCCGAGGACGACATGGAGCAGCGCCGCCAGGACATCCTCTCTGCGATCGCCGAGGTCGATTCCGGCCAGGGCGTGATCGTCCTTACCGACATGTTCGGCGGCACCCCGTCGAACCTCGCCATCTCCGTGATGAAAGCCGGGTCGATCGAGGTGCTGGCGGGGGTCAACCTCCCGATGCTCACCAAGCTCGCCAGCGTTCGAGACGAGAAGCCGTTGGCCGCTGCCTTGACCGACGCCCAGGAGGCGGCCCACAAATACATCATCGTCGCCAGCCAGGTCCTCGCCGGCAAATGAAGCCCGAGCAGGCCTCGCCCCCGCTCATCCGCGACCTTCTCATTGCCAACAAGAAGGGCCTCCACGCCCGCGCTTCGGCCAAGTTCGTGCAGTGCGCCGAGAGCTTCGACGCCGCCGTCACCGTGATGCGCGACGGCCAGATCGTCGGCGGCTCCTCGATCATGGGCCTGATGATGCTCGCCGCCGGACCCGGCACGACCATCCGCGTGGTCGCCTCCGGTCCCGAGGCCGAGGCCGCCCTCGATGCCCTCGACCACCTCGTCTCGACCCATTTCGGCGAGGAAGAATAGGCTTTCCGCCGAGCCTCGGCGGAGCCGGAACCAAGCGCACAGCCCAAGGTTGGAACCGACCCGCGGGACGGTTGTTGGGCAAAGGCTGGTGGGGCTCCATCCGATGGAGGCACTCTCGTGAAAAAACTGCTCGGTGTGGCTTCGGCCGTCGCTATCCTCGCCGCTTCCGGTTCAGCTTTCGCACAGGCGCCCGCAGCGCCCGGCGGAATGGCCCCCGCGGCCCCGATGGCAGCCCCGGCTGCTGACGTCAGCGTCGACATGATCGTCGCCGCCCTCAACGACCCGCAGGCTGAGATCGGCAAGCTCTCTTCGGCCCCGGCCGATGCGCAGATCCAGGTCGTCGACCTCGCCACCTATCTCCAGGGTGACGGCGCCGCCACCCTCAATCCGGCCATCACCTCGGCCGAAGGGCAGGCCGATGCGATCCGCCAGGCCCTCGAGGCCAATTCGGCGATCCAGGCCCAGCTGACCGCCCAGAACGTCAACATCGCCGACGTCGTCGGCTTCGGCGTGGACGGCTCGACCATCCTCGTCTTCACCCAGGCCGCCTCTGGCGGTGGTGACGCGGCCGGCGCCGGCGCGGCGGGCGGTGGCGGCGGGGCCGCTGCTCCAGCTCCCGCCCCGTAGGCACGAGGCACGTCATATCGGCTCCGCGGTTCGCGGGGCCGGCACCTTTCGAGCGGGCGGAGCGTTCGGCCGACGGTCGGCGCTCCGCCGGATTCTTGACAGCCCTCCCGCCGTCCGGCGTCACCGGTGGCGGGCAACTTGGAGGTCCTTATGAAGAACCTGCTCGGTGCGGCGTCCGCCGCTGCTCTCCTTCTCGCTGCCGGCTCGGCGTATGCCCCAGGCCCCCGGCGCGCCCACTCCCGCCCCCGGCTTCGGCATCCAGGGCGGCGGCGCCGCCGGCCCGGCTGACGCCGCCGCCGTCCCCGTCGACACCATCGTCGCCGCCCTCGGCAACACCGAAGCCGAGATCGGCAAGCTCGCCACGCTTCCCGAAAGCGCCGCCATCCAGATCGTCGAACTCGACGGCTATCTCGCCGGCAATGACGCCGCGACTCTCAACCCGGCGATCACCGCCGCCGAAGGCCAGGGCGAGGCGCTCCGCACCGCGATCCAGGGCAACGCGACGATCCTCGCCCAGCTCGACTCGGCCAACGTCGAGCTCTCCGACGTGCTCGGCATCGGCATCGAGGGCGCCAACGTCCTCGTCTTCGTGCGCCAGTCGACCGGCGCAGCCGATGCCAACGCCGCCAACGCCCCGGGCGGGCAGGTCGGTGGTGGCGCGGCTCCCGCCGCCCCGGCCCCGTAGTCGTTCTCAGCCCTTCCTCCCCCTGCAAAGGGGGAGGTCAACCGCGCAGCGGTCGGGTGGGGGTACGTGCCTGACGGCCGCACTCTTATGGCGCTGGGACTTACTCCCACCGGCGCTCCGCGCCACCTCCCCCTTTCAGGGGGAGGAAGAGCAGCCAATCACATAAAGAAATCTTTATATCCTTATTGCCGCATGGCTCGCGGCGGGCTATAAGCTGGCAGAAACTCACCGTTCGTTCAGCCGAAGGCTCCTCCATGACCGTTGCCATGCGCACCCAGGATTTCGTCGTCCGCGATCTCGGCCTCGCCGATTGGGGACGGAAGGAAATCGCCATCGCCGAGACCGAGATGCCCGGCCTCATGGCGGTGCGCGAGGAATACGGCCCGAGCCAGCCCCTGAAGGGCGCGCGCATCGCCGGCTCCCTCCACATGACCATCCAGACCGCCGTCCTCATCGAGACGCTGAAGGCGCTCGGCGCCGACGTCCGCTGGGCTTCGTGCAACATCTTCTCGACCCAGGACCACGCCGCCTCGGCGATCGCCAAGGCCGGCATCCCGGTCTTCGCCGTCAAGG
>CAYOET010000036.1:0-8297 GCA_964402985.1 uncultured Bauldia sp.
GCCGGGCGGCATCCGGCTTCACGAACAGCTTGGACTCGAAGTCGAGCCCAGGCGAGAGGCCGAGATAGGCGTGCGTGGGCCGCGCGAAGCAGTAGGCGCAGCCGTGCTCGCAGCCGCGATAGGGGTTGATCGAACGGTCGAAGGAGATGTCCGGCGACTCGTTCCGCGTGATGATCTCGCGCGTCGTGTCGAGCTGGACGTCGGTCTTGAAGGGCGGCAGTTCGTCGAGGCTCTGCCAGCCGTCGTCGAACCCGTAGCGCTGCAGCGCCTCGTAGCGCCCGGACGCGTTGCTTTCCGCGCCGCGGCCGTTGCGGCGCTCTTCCCTGACCTGCACCGAAAAGGGGTCGTCGGCCGGATGCTGGCGAAGGGCGGTGGAACGGACAGTGTTCATGATCTGTTCCTATCACGGCCGAGGGGACAGAACAAGAACGAACGGCGTGTCGAATAGTTGCTTCAGCCCCGGCAGATGCTGGCTTTTACCCACCACGCGGGCCGCTCGCGCCGCAGCGCATGGGCTGCGGCCTCCGCCTCGGCGCGCGTTTGGAAAATGCCGAAGCAGGTCGGTCCGGATCCCGACATCCGGGCAAGACGACAGCCGCCGGAGTCGCGAAGCGCGCCGAGCACCACGTCGATCGCCGGTTCCAGGCTCCGCGCCGCACCCTCGAGGTCGTTCGCAGTTCCTTCGAGCCACCCGACCAGCGCCTCCACGTCGCACCCGTCCGGCGGCTGATCGATCGGGCGTGGCTCGGGCAAGGACGCGGCGGCGAAAACGGCCCGTGTGGAGAGCTCCATCCCCGGGTGCACCAGCACCATGGGAAGGTCGGGGAGGCCGACCACCGGGCTCACGTCGTCGCCCCTCCCACGCGCCAGCGCGGGCACTGACCCGAGGCTCATCGTGACGTCGCCACCGAGGCGCACGGTGAGCTCGTAGAGCTGGTCGGCGTCGACCAGTCTCACGAACCGTCGCCGAAGGAGACGAAGGCTGGCGGCCGCGTCGGCGGAACGCCCACCCAACCCTGCGACGACAGGGAGATTCTTCTCGAGTTCGAAGGCAAGACCGGGGACTGGCACGGCGGCGGCTTTGAAGAAACCGTGCGCGGCGTCGAGGATGAGACTGGTTTCCGTCGACAGCCCGGAGGCGAACGGCCCGCCGATGTCGAGCCGCACCCCGCTCTCGGCGCGAAGCTCGACGCTGAGCCGGTCGCCGGTCTCGGCGAACACGACGAGCGTGTCGACCTCGTGACCTCCGTCGGTTCGCCGGCCGAGGACATGGAGGGCGAGGTTGATCTTCGCTTTGGCAGTTTCAACGTCGCCCTTCACGGAGTGGCTCGGCTCGGTTCGCGGGACAGGTCCTGGCTGCGAGTCTCGGCCGTCGTGGCGACGACCCACCAATCGGGAAAGCGGTCCTGTAACGCGCTGGCCGCTTCCTGACTCCGCGCTGCGTCGCGATAGAGAGCAAAGCAGGTGGGACCGGAACCCGACATCCGCGCGAACAGGAACCCGGGATGGTCGGAGAGCGCTTCGAGGACGAGCGCGATCTCCGGCGCGAGCTCCCTTGCGCGTGGCTCGAGGTCGTTGCGGGTCGCGCTCAGCCAGGGCACGAGGTCCGCGGCGGTCTTCACGTTGGCAAGGGGCGGCAGGGGCATCTTCTGGGGGAGGCGCAGGCCCTCGAATACGGTCCTCGTTTCCAGCTTAGCCCGAGGCTTGGCAAGCACAAGGGAGATCGGCGGCACGCCGGAGATGAGCTCGAAGCGCTCGCCGCGGCCTTGCGCCCGTAGCGTCGTCGATTCGAAGCACATCGGGACATCGGCGCCCAGCGATCCCGCGCACGCCATGAGCGCCGCCCGATCCAGCCGGCCCGGAAACGCCCGGTGAAGGATGCGAAGGCAGGCGGCGGCATCGGCGGAGCCTCCGCCGATGCCCGCCGCAACGGGGAGCCTTTTGGAGAGATCGAAGCGAAGGGGAGGGACCGGCTCGTCCGCGGCAGCGAAGAAGGCCTTTACTGCCTTCGCCACCAGATTGTCCGCGCCCGAGTGCGGCAGGTCGCGCGCAAACTCTCCCGAGACGATGAGTTCGATGCCCGGAGCGGATCCCGGGAGCATCGCGAGCCGGTCGCCGACATCGGCGAACACCACCAGCGTGTCGAGCTCGTGATAGCCGTCCGGCCGCCGTCCCAAAACGTGAAGGGCGAGGTTGATCTTGGCTTTCGCTGTCTCGACCTCGCGCCGCAGCGGGGAAAGCGTAGTCCGCTCGCTCAGCCGGGCGCCTTGTTGTCGCCGGGACCCTCGGCCGGGAGGCCGTTGGCGATCTTGTCGGCGATCACCGCCAGGGCGTCGCCCTCGGCGCCGAGGTCGCGCGCGTGCGTCCACTGGAACACCGCCTCGCGCGTCCGCCCCACCTTCCAGTAGGCGTCGCCGAGATGGTCGTTGAGCGTCACGTCCTCGGGGCTGAGCGTGACCGCGCGCTCGAGCTGGGTCACGGCGTCCTCGTAGTTGCCGAGCATGTAGTGGGCCCAGCCGAGGCTGTCGACGATGTAGCCGTCGTTGGGACGAAGGTCGACCGCCTTCTGGATCATCGCCAGGGCGCGGTCGAGATTCTCGCCGCGATCGGCCCAGGTGTAGCCGAGATAGTTGAGCACCTGCGGCTGGTCGGGGGTGAGCTCGAGCGCGCGGAAGAAATCGGCTTCCGCGAGCGGCCATTGGCCGGTCCGCTCATAGGTGATGCCGCGGCTATAGAAGAGCGGCCAGTTGGTTGGCTCGGGCGTCCCGAGAAGATCGATCGCCTTGGTATAGTAGTCCGTCGCCTCGCCGTAACGCTCGCGCCGGCTGAGGATGTCGGCCAGCGTCACGGCGGCCGTGCCGTCGTCCGGATGGGCCTCGATCAGCCCCTTGAGCTCGTTGACCGCGATCTCGGTCTCGTCCATCGCGTCGAGACTGAGCGCGCGCCGCACCAGCGCCGGACCGTGGAACGGCGAGGTCTCGGGGATCGACCCGAACGCCTCGGCCGACCGCTCGTAGCGCTGCAGATCCTGCATCAGGTCGGCGCGCGTGAAGGCCGCGTAGTCGTTGTCCGGGTCGACGAACAGCGCCAGCGACAGGTAGATCATGGCCCGCCCCGCGTTCTGGGCGCGCGCCGCGTAGTCGGCGATGCTCGCGCTGCCCAGCGTGAGGAGGGCCTCGGCCGCCCCTTCGACCGCGTCGGCGACCGGCAACGCTGGAATCTCGCCGGCCTCGAGCCTGACGAGAAGTCCGCTCAGGATCGGGTGCGGCGCGACCGCGAGCGCTTCCGCCACGATTTCCTTGGCGCGGTCGACCTCGCCGGCATTGGCCAGCACGGTGACGTAGTTCTCGGTCATCCGCATGCCGATCGGCCCGGCGTCGTAGACCTTCTCGAGATACGCCGCCGCCTCGTCGAGCCGTCCGGCCGCCGCCGCGACCAGCCCGGCCTGGTAGTTGACGAGCTGCTCCACGCCGCCGAGCGACTTCAGCGTCTCGATCGCCCCGTCGGTGTCGCCCTGACCCTGCTTGATCCAGGAAAGCATCAGGGTGTTGGTGACGAGGGCGAAGGTGTCGTTGGTCGGCACGTCGCGTGCAAGGAACGTCGCGGCCTCGTCGAAATTGCCGTGCGCCAGTTCGTCGAGCGCGAGCGTCACCAGCACGAACCGGCTCGCCTGGTCGAGTTGGATGAGGCGCCGCGCCAGCGGCAGGCCGGCGCTGACTTCGCCGTCCATCAGCCGGCTCGTGAAGGTCTGCGTGATGAGGATCGGGTCGTTCGGGTCGCGCGCCAGCGCCCGGCTGAGGAACCCGGCGGCGGCCTCGGTCTCCTGGTCGCTCTCGGCGACCAGCGCCGACAGATAGCTGCCGGTGAACGAAAGGTTACGCGCGCGCCACGGCTCGGTCGGCGCCTGCTGCGCCAGGCTAGGGCCGACCAGCGCGACCGAGCCGAGGAGGACAATTGTGGCCCCGCGCAGACCGGCCAACAGCGATTTCCGCATCGTCACGATTCTCCGAACGCTTCGGTTCAAGGCGAACTCGTCCAAAGCATCGCCCTTTTGCCGCCCCCCTGCAACCGTCGGCTGGGCCTAAGTGCTACGGGCGATACAGAAATCGATCACTTCCAGGAGGGCGGTTTTGTGAGCGCCGTCGTGAAGCGGCGCGAGCGCATCGCGCGCCACCGCGCCGAAATGGCGGGCCCGCTCGACCGTATCCTCGATCGCCCGGTGCGCGCGCATCAAATGCAACGCCTGCGCGAAGTCCTCGTCGTGATCGCCGGTGCCCTCCACGGCGCCTTCCCAGAAGGCGCGCGTGGCATCGCCGCCGCGGCGATAGGCGAGGAGGAGGGGAAGGGTGATCTTGCCCTCGCGAAGGTCCCCGCCGAGATCCTTGCCGAGCCGCTCGGCGTTGCCGCCATAGTCGAGCGCGTCGTCGATGAGCTGGAAGGCGAGGCCGAGATTGACCCCGTAGGAGCGGAAGGCGGCCCGCTCGGCCTTGGTCGCCCCGGCGATCACCGGCCCGACCTCGACCGCCGCTGCGAACAGCGAGGCGGTCTTGGCGCGGATCACCGCCAGATAATCGTCCTCGGTCGTGGAGAGGTTCTTGGCCGCCGTGAGCTGCATCACCTCGCCCTCGGCGATCACCGCGGCCGCGCGCGACAGGATGTCGAGCGCCTCGAGCGACCCGACCTCGACCATCATCCGGAACGCCTGGCCAAGGAGGAAGTCGCCGACCAGCACGCTCGCCGAGTTGCCCCACAGTACCCGCGCCGCCGACTTCCCGCGCCGCACCGCGCTCTCGTCGACGACGTCGTCGTGGAGGAGCGTCGCCGTGTGCATGAACTCGACGCTCGCCGCGAGCCGCACCTGGCCCTTGCCGCGATAGCCGCACATCTCGGCAGCGGCGATGGTCAGCATCGGCCGGATGCGCTTCCCGCCCGACGAGATGAGGTGGTTCGCCACCTCCGGAATGAGCGCGACGTCGGAACCGACGCGCGACAGGATCAGCTCGTTGACGCGTTGCATGCCGGGAGCGACCAGCTCGGTCAGCCCGTCCAGGCTGACGCCGTGCCGGCGCCTGGTCTCTTCGAGGGTCAGTACGCGGCCCACTCTTGTCTCCCACGCGTCACCAAAGGGCGCCGACAATAGGGGCGCGATGATCGGCCAACAAGAAGCCGGTCTGTCGCGGATTGTTAAGCCGACGGGCGGCCCATAACTTGAGGCGGAAAACAAATCGGTGGTGAAATGGAAGAACTCCTGCGGACGAACGACATGGTTCTTATTTCGTTCGTCCAGTCGATCCTCAACGAGGCGGGTATCGCGTATCTGGTCTTCGATCAGAACATGAGTGTCATCGAGGGCTCGCTCGGAGTTTTGCCGCGCCGGGTGCTCGTCGCGAAGGAGCGCATCGCCGAAGCGCGCCGGCTCCTCACCGACGCGGGGATCGGCGCCGAGTTGAAGCCGAAGGGCGCCCCCGCCGATGAGTGAGACCGTCGCACCCGGCCACAGC
Organism: uncultured Bauldia sp.; assembly: GCA_964402985.1. Taxonomy (GTDB): domain Bacteria; phylum Pseudomonadota; class Alphaproteobacteria; order Rhizobiales; family Kaistiaceae; genus JADYYB01. The sequence continues at coordinate 5,502 of CAYOET010000036.1, forward strand.
GTCGACCGTTTCATCGGCGGCCGGGTCGAGGTAGCCCAGCCGCTGGTCGGCCACCATCGCGCCGGCCTCGAGGCGGTGCTGATCGCGGCCGCCATCCCGCCCGACGCGGCGGGAACGGTGGTCGACCTCGGCGCCGGCGCGGGCGTGGCGGGGCTCTGCGTCGCCGCGCGCTGCCCGTCGGCATCGGTCCTCCTCGTCGAGCGCGACCGGACCCTTGTCGATGCCACGCGGTCGAGCCTCGCCCTGGCGGCCAACGCCGCCTTCGCCCCACGAATCGGCATCGTCGAGACCGACATCGCCGCACCCGAGGCGGTGCGCGAAGCCGCCGGCCTCCCGCGCGAGGCGGCCGACTACGTCATCATGAACCCGCCGTTCCACGCGCGCGACGCCGTCCGGCAACCGGCCGGCGATTCCCGGAAGGCCGCCCATCTTCTCGGCGACGCCGGCCTCGAGCCCTGGTTCAAGGCCGCCGCCTCGGCGCTTCGCCCGAACGGCATCCTCGTTGCGATCTTTCCTGCCGCCGGCCTCGACGTTCTCCTCGCCGCCGCCGGCAATCGCTTCGGCGCGGTCGAGCTTCTCCCGATCCACCCGCGCGCCGGCCGGCCCGCCCTCCGCGTGATCCTCCGCGGCCGCAAGGGCAGGCGGGGAGGGGTCGTCATCCGCCCCGGCCTCACCCTTCATGAGCCCGAGGGAAACCGCTACCTTGCCGCCGTCGACCTCATCCTTCGCGACGGAAGCGCCCTCGCCGACGCGGCGCCCGGCTGGCCCGCCCATCCCGACTGACATCACCTGAAGGCACCCCCGCATGACTGGCTTCCTCCGACGTTTCATGCCCGCCCGCTTTCGCGACGACGGCCCGACCATTCCCGTCATCCGTCTCGCCGGCACGATCGGAATCGGCAGCGCCTTCCGCCCGGGCCTGACGATGGAGAGCCTCGCTGTTCCCATCCGCACCGCCTTCGCGATGAAGAACGCCCCCGCGGTTGCGCTGGTGATCAACTCGCCCGGCGGCGCGGCCACCCAGTCGCACCTCATCTTCAAGCGCCTCCGCGCCCTCGCCGACGAGAAGAAGAAAAAGCTCCTCGCCTTCATCGAGGACGTCGGCGCCTCGGGCGGCTACATGATCGCGCTCGCCGCCGACGAGATCATCGCCGACCAGGCCTCGATCGTCGGCTCGATCGGCGTCGTCTCTGGTGGCTTCGGCTTCGACCGCGCGATGGAGCGCTTCGGCATCGACCGCCGCCTTTACAGCGCCGGCGAGAAGAAGGTCATGCTCGACCCCTTCAGTCCGGAGCGGCCCGAGGACGTCGAGCGCCTGAAGACGATCCAGCGCGACATCCACGCGATGTTCATCGATCTCGTCCGCACCCGCCGCGGCGCCAAGCTCAAGGAGACGCCCGACACCTTCTCCGGCGCGATCTGGAGCGGCCCGCAGGCCAAGGAGGCCGGCCTCATCGACGGAATCGGCGACATCCGCTCGGAACTCCGCACCCGCTACGGCGAGAAGGTGAAGCTGAAACCGATCGCCATCGAGCGCGGCCTCTTCCGCCGCCGCAAGGCGCTCGGCGTCGCCGGAGGCTTGGCGGGCCTGGAAGTAGCTGGCATTCTCGACGCGCTCGAGGAACGCGCGCTGTGGTCGCGCTTCGGATTGTAGGGAACGATATGGGAGCCTTGGCCGTGATGATCGTGGCCGGCCTCGCCGGCTGGTTCGGCTGGAAGGCCTTCGCCCGCGAACGCGACCGCGTCGCGTCCGAGCTCCGCGCCCAAACCCCGAAGCCGCGCGAAGCGACCACCCTCGAACGCGACCCCGCAACCGGCATCTACCGCGCCCGCAACGAGCGCTAGAATCCGATACCCAACCCTCGACCGTCATCCCGGCGAAGGCCGGGACCCAGGACGGTCCCACCGACTCGATCATCAGCAAGTGAATGCGGATGGCGCGGCCTGTTCAAGGGCGTCTGCCGACCTAGCAGGCTCGGAGATCGCGGAACCGTTCTCTGGGTCCCGGCCTTCGCCGGGACGACGGTGTTCCCACTTCCCACTCGCAAGGGACCGCGCGTCGACCCTCGCCGCGGCTTCGCCTTGACCCTCGCTTGGCCCGATGCATAGGGTCTCGCCGCCTTCCCGCAGAGATTCAGCCGCGATGACCGAGACCCTCCCGCCGCACATGCGGCCCGACCGCTCTTTTCAGGGCCTCATCCTCACCCTGCAGCGCTTCTGGGCGGACTACGGCTGTCTCATCCTCCAGCCCTACGACATGGAGATGGGCGCCGGTACGTTCCACACGGCGACGACCCTGCGCGCGCTCGGGCCGAAGTTCTGGCAGGCCGCCTACGTGCAGCCCTCGCGCCGGCCCAAGGACGGCCGATACGGCGACAATCCGATGCGCCTGCAGCACTACTACCAGTACCAGGTGGTGCTGAAGCCCGCGCCGCAGGACATTCTCGATCTGTATCTCGGATCGTTAAAGGCCATCGGCATCGACCCGCTGGCGAACGACATCCGCTTCGTCGAGGACGACTGGGAGAGCCCGACCCTCGGCGCCTGGGGACTGGGCTGGGAGGTCTGGTGCGACGGCAGCGAGATCAGCCAGTTCACCTATTTCCAGCAGGTCGGCGGCATCGAAGTCGACGTGGTCTCGGGCGAGATCACCTACGGGCTCGAACGGCTGGCGATGTACCTGTTCGACAAGAAGTCGATCTACGACTTGCCGTTCAACCGGACCGATTCCGCCGTGCCGCTGACCTATGGCGACGTCTTCCTGCAGAACGAGCGCGAGCAGTCGGCCTACAACTT
>CAYOET010000037.1:0-8340 GCA_964402985.1 uncultured Bauldia sp.
GCCGTTCGGTCGCCCTATCCGGATAGGTGGAGCCCCCTCACCCCAACCCTCTCCCCGCCGGGGAGAGGGGGCAGGTTGCGTTGGCGCTCTCGCAGCGTCCGCCCTATCTTGCCGTCATGCGGGCCGAGAAGCTTCTTCATCGTACCGATGACGGGCTCTACTCGCCGGCCGGGAAGTTCCATATCGATCCGGTCCGGCCGGTCGAGCGCGCGCTGATCACGCATGGGCACTCGGACCATGCGCGGCCCGGGCACGGCGCGGTGCTTGCCACTGCCGAGACCCTCAAGATCATGGCGGTGCGCTACGGCGAGGACTTTGCCGGGTCGCAGCAGGCGATCGGCTATGGCGAGAGCCTGACGATCGGCGAGGCCGAGGTGACGTTCATCCCGGCCGGACACGTGCTCGGCTCGGCGCAAATCGTGGTCGAGGGCAAGGGCAAGCGGGTGATCGCCTCGGGCGACTACAAGCGCCGCGCCGACCCCACGACGGCGCCGTTCGAGCCCATGACTTGCGACGTGTTCATCACCGAGGCGACGTTCGGCCTCCCGGTCTTCCGTCACCCCGACGCGAGCGATGAGGTCGCGAAGCTTCTCCGCTCGGTCGAGCAGTTTCCGGAGCGCTCGCACCTCGTCGGTGCCTACGGATTGGGCAAGGCGCAGCGCGTCATCCGTCTGATCCGCGACGCCGGCTACGACCGGCCGATCTATCTCCACGGCAGCCTCGAGCGGCTGTGCCAGCTCTATCAGGACGAGGGCGTGCGGCTGGGCGACCTTCGACCCGCCACCCAGGCAGGGAGCAAGAAGAGCGATTTTGCCGGGGCGATCATCGTCGCGCCGCCGTCCGATCTCGCCGACCGCTGGTCGCGGCGTTTCCCGGAGCCAGTGCAGGCGTTCGCCTCGGGGTGGATGCGCATCCGCAACCGGGTCAAGCAGCAGGGCATCGAGCTGCCGCTGGTGATCTCCGACCACGCCGACTGGGACGAGCTGTGCGCCACGATCCGCGAGAGCGAGGCCGGGGAGGTCTGGGTCACGCATGGGCGCGAGGAGGCGCTGGTGCGCTGGTGCGAACTCAACGGTATCATGGCGCGGCCGCTCCACCTCGTCGGCTACGAGGACGAGGAAGCGGAGTAACGCGACGGGGGCCGCGTGATGGGCGTGAGGGTGGACATGCTGGGGCTGGTTTCCCTCGTCGTCATCCTCGCTTTCCTGCTGCTGCAGGTGGTGGGGCCGTGGCGGAAGGGCTGGCGCCTGACGGTGGGCTACCAGCGCCAGGCGAACTCCGCGACGAACCATCAACACCGCGTGACCGTGCGCAACGATTACGACGATCCGGTCGCGTTCCGCCGCTTCGAGCTGGTGCGCAGCAAGAAGCGCTCGGCGGACGACATGATCATCGTTTCCGACGTAGTCGAGGGCGGGCCGATGTTCACCGTGGAGCCGCGCGACACAAGGGTGGTCGTCTTCCGCGGCGCGGCCGACTGGGAGGTCAGCGACCGGCCGTGGGAGTACGGGAAACTCTTCGTGCGCATCTGGCCGGCCGGGCGGATGGAGCCGCTGTGGTACCCGCTCGAGGAGCGCTGAGGCGGCGAAGGATCGCCTCGGTTTGGCCATAGAGCGGGAAGCTGAATGGAGGCAACGACATCGTCCGTCACACGGGGGAGCACATGGACCTCACCCATTCTCCGCAACAGGTCGAGCGCACCGCCGGCGTGCAGGGTACGATGGTGCGGCCGGGGAGGCTCTATCAGGCCGGCAAGGCGATCGCGGCCTGGGTGCAGCGGCTCAACCTCAAGCATTCCAAGGTCGGCAATCCGCCGGTCTACGACAACGCCATTTTCCCGTGGGCGGCAGAGGTCGAGAAGGAGTGGCGGCTGATCCGCGCCGAGCTCGACCAGGTGCTGACGCGGCGCGAGGAGCTGCCCGGCTTCCACGAGATCGCCAAGGACGTCGCCTCGATCTCGACCGACCGCAACTGGAAGACCTTCATCTTCTGCGGCTACGGCATGACATCGGAGGAGGCGCAGAGATCGTGCCCGGAGACGTGGCGCATCCTCCAGAAGATCCCCGGCCTCATCACCGCGATGTTCTCGATCTTCGAGCCGGGGAAGCATCTGCCGGCGCATCGCGGGCCGTATAACGGCGTGCTGCGCTTCCATCTCGGGCTGATCGTGCCCGAGGGGGACGTGGCGATCCGCGTCACCGACCAGGTCTGCCACTGGCAGGAGGGGAAGGCCCTCATCTTCGACGACGCCTACGAGCACGAGGCGTGGAACCATTCCGACAAGGTGCGGGTGGTGCTGTTCGTCGACTTCGTGAAGCCGCTGCGGTTTCCCGCCCGCTTCGTGAACTGGGCGGTGCTGCGGCTCGCGGTGTTCACGCCGTTCATCCAGGAGACGTGGACGGCGCAGAAGAAGTGGGAGCGGTTCTTCTTCAAGAACGCGCCGAAGGACGAGCATTAGCTCCCTGCCCCCCTGGAAGGGGGAGCAGACCGCGTGGCGGTCGTGGGGGTAAGTGCTGCCGTCGACTGACCCCCGCCGGCGCTTCGCGCCACCTCCCCCTGAAGGGGGAGGACGTCCGGGACGGTTTGGGTTTTTGGCCCGCCGCGCCTATTTTCGTAGGCGATGCAGGCCTTTGCCTCCCTTCTCGACCGGCTCGTCACCACTCCGCAGCGGAACACCAAACTCCAGCTGATGCGGGACTATTTCCGCGACACGCCGGACCCCGACCGCGGCTATGCGGCGGCGGCGCTGACGGCCGAACTCGTCATCCCGAGCGTGAAGCCGGCGATGCTCCGCGACCTCGCGGTCGAGCGCATGGACGAGGTGCTGTTCGCGTACTCCTACGACTATGTCGGCGACCTCGCCGAGACGATCGCGCTGGTGTGGGAGGCGCGGGCGGGCGGGCCCGTGCTGGCGCCGCGGGTCGCGGCGCTGGACGAGCCTTCTCCGGATGGCGCGGAGCCCCCTCACTCCAACCCACCGGAGACGTCTGCGGCCGCGGGCGAATCGGATGGCGCCGACTCTGCCCCCTCTCCCCGGCGGGGAGAGGGTTGGGGTGAGGGGGCTCCGGAACCATCAAGTTCGCGCCGAAGACACCGGCGGAAGCGACGCGACGAGAACCAGTTGGAGCTGGCGCTCGAACGGCCCGGTCTCGGTCGGGCGGATGCGGTGCGTGGCGCTCCGGGATCCGGAGCCGAGAAGGACGAGCCAAACCTCGATGGTCCGGAGCCCCCTTACCCCAGCCCTCTCCCCTCTGGGGAGAGGGGGCAGGTGGAGGATGAGAGCGAGGGCGAGCCCACGCGCGAGCCGTTCGATCCGGGGGCGATGCCTTGGGCCGCCGAGCGGGTGACGGCGGTAGGGCGCGCCGGAGTCGACGAGGAGACCGGGGAGGTGCTGCCGCCGACCCTCGGCGAGGTGGTCGAGACGCTGCAGCTCGCTTCGCGCAGCGAGGGGCGGCGCCTCTGCGAGCACTGGCTCGACCTCCTCGACCCTACCGGGCGGTGGGGGCTGATCAAGCTCGTCGCCGGCGAGCTGCGCGTCGGGGTCTCGGCGCGGCTGACCAAGCAGGCGCTCGCCGATCTCGGCGGCAAGGACGTGCAGGAGATCGAGGAGGTCTGGCACGGCATGGCGCCGCCCTACCGCGAGCTGTTCGCGTGGCTGGAGGGGCGCGGGCCGAAGCCGACGGGCAAGGCGCCGGCGCCGTTCCGGCCGGTGATGCTCTCGCACGCCCTCGACGACGCGGAGGTCGCGCTGATCACGCCGGACGAGTACGCGGCCGAGTGGAAGTGGGACGGCATCCGCGTCCAGGCGGTGAGCGAGAACGGGGAGCGGAAACTCTACTCGCGGACCGGCGACGACATCTCGGGCGCGTTTCCCGATCTCCTCGGCAGCCTCGATTTCGACGGGGCGATCGACGGCGAGCTGCTGGTCGGGCGGAAGCTGACGAGCGGGTTCGAGGTCGCCTCGTTCGGCGACCTCCAGCAGCGGCTCAACCGGAAGGCCGTTTCCCCGAAGCACATGGATCAGTTCCCGGCTTTCATTCGCGCTTACGATCTCCTCGCCGCAGGCCGCGAAGACCTCCGCCCCCTCCCCTTCCGCGAGCGGCGGGCGCGGCTCGAGCGCCTCGTCGCCGCCTCGCGGTCGGAGCGGCTCGACATCTCCCCGCTCCTCGCCTTCGCCGACACCGAGGCGCTGATCCGCCTCAGAGCCGCGCCGCCCGAGGTGCTGATCGAAGGGCTGATGCTCAAGCGCTGGGACTCGGTCTACACGCCCGGCCGGCCGAAGGAACCGTGGTTCAAATGGAAGCGCGACCCGCACCTCATCGACGCGGTGCTGATGTACGCACAGCGCGGCCACGGCAAGCGCTCGTCGTTCTACTCGGACTATACGTTCGGGGTGTGGACGGAGGGCGAGGCGGGCGACGAGCTGGTGCCGGTCGGCAAGGCCTATTTCGGCTTCACCGACGAGGAACTCATCGAGCTCGACCGCTACGTGCGCAACAACACGGTGGCGCGCTTCGGCCCGGTGCGCGAGGTGGTGCACCAGCCGAACAAGGGGCTGGTGTTCGAGGTCGCGTTCGAGGGGCTCGCCCGCTCGACGCGCCACCGCTCCGGGGTGGCGATGCGGTTTCCGAGAATCTCGCGGCTCCGGTGGGACAAGCCGCCGGGCGAGGCCGACCGGCTGGAGACGCTGGAGAAGCTGATCCGGGAGTGAGCGGGGCGGTATCGTCGCGCTTTCCCCTCCCCCCTTGGGGGGAGGTCGGGAGGGGGTCTCGCGGCAAGCGAGGTTGGGAAATCCCACGGCGTGACACCCCACCCGAAACCGGCTGAAACGCCGGTTTCGACCGCCCCACAAGGGGGCGGTGGAAGATGCGGCGGCAGGACCCGTCGGTGCGGACCCGTGGGTGAGGCCGAGCCGGCCGCGCTCTCCGCTCTTAGGTCAAATCCATCGCGGCCCACTCGTCGGTCTTGCGGCCGACGAGGGCCGCGATGCTCGACAGGTGTTCGGCGTCGAGGCGGTGGGAGAGGTCGCGGAGGATGGCGCCGATGAGGCCGGGGCCTTCGAAGATCATGCCGGAATAGATCTGGACGAGGTCGGCGCCGGCTTCGAATTTCTGCCAGGCGGTCAGGCCGCTATCGATGCCGCCCACGCCGATGATCGGGAAGCTCGGGCCCATGAGCCTGCGGAAGCGGGCGAGCTGGATAGTCGAGCGGCGGAAGAGCGGGCGGCCGGAGAGGCCGCCGGCCTCCTTCGCATGCTCGGCGTTGCCGAGGCCGGCGCGGTCGAGTGTGGTGTTGGAGACGATCGCGCCGTCGATGGTCGAGGCCTTCACCGCCGCGGCGATGTCGGCGAGCTGCGTTTCGGTGACGTCGGGCGAGAGCTTGATCAGCGTGGGGAGCGCGCGGCCGGTCTTGGCGATGGCGGCGTCGCGGGCCGCGGTGACGCGGGCGAGGAGGTCGACCAGCGCGTCCTTGTCCTGCAGCGAGCGAAGGCCGGGGGTGTTGGGCGAGGAGACGTTGATGACGGCGTAGTCGGCGAGGCCGGCGATGGCGTCTATCCCCGCGACGTAGTCGGCGACGCGGTCGGTGCTGTCCTTGTTGGCGCCGAGGTTGACGCCGACGAGGCCCGCCCTCCCCTTCCGCCGCTCGAGCCGGAGGCGGAGGGCGGGGAGGCCCTCGTTGTTGAAGCCATAGCGGTTGATCAGCGCCCGGGCCGGAGCAAGACGGAAAAGGCGCGGCTTGGGGTTGCCGGGCTGCGGGCGCGGCGTGACGCTGCCGACCTCGACCGAGCCGAAGCCGACCCGGAGGAGGCCGTCGATGGTCGTCCCGTTCTTGTCGAGGCCGGCGGCGAGACCGACCGGGTTGGGGAAGGTCACGCCGAAGAGCGTGCGCGAGAGGCGCGGATCGGGCGGCGGCGGGAAGGCCGGGACGACGCCCATGCGGAGGGCGCGGAGGGCGAGGTCGTGCGCGAGCTCGGTGTCGAGCGCGTAGATGAAGGGGCGGAGGAGGCCGTAGCCGGAGGTCATTGCATGCCTTCCGGGAACATTTGGGCGCCTTGGCCGAACGGGATCTCCCTCACCCAGGCGACGCGTTTGGGGTCGAGCGGGCCATAAAGGTGGGGGAAGAGCTTTCCGCCGCGCGCGGGCTCGTAGCGGAGCGCGGCGCCGAGACGCGAGGCTTCGACGGCGACGAGAACTAGGTTAACTTCGTCTGCGAAGTGCCTGGTGAGCGTTTCGGCCACCTGGCCGGGGTCCGAGAAATGGATGAAACCGTCGGAAAGATCTTTGGGGGAGCCGCGGAAAACGCCCTCCGCCACGGCGCGCCGCCACAGCGGCTCGGGGCAGATCTTGTAGATGAGGGCCATGGTCGAAAGAGGGCTCTGACTGGCGACGCGGCGGACGGTAGTCGCCGTCGCCGGGGCGCACAAGGCGCTGGCGTGGCGCTGATCGCCGCGCTCGCCGCGGGGCTGGCGTTGCCGTTCGGCGGCGAAGCGATCGCTCAGGGCCGCGCCGCGGGCGAGACGCTCCGCTACTCGATCTCGCCGACCGACGAGGGCTTCGTGCGGCTCGATGCGGTGACGGGGACGATGACCCATTGCCGCGTCGTCGCCGAGCTGTGGCAGTGCGACCCGCCGGCCTACGCGGAGAGCGAAATCGACGCGCGGCTCCGCGAGCTGGACGCGAAGATCGAGGGGCTCGGGGCGCAGCTGGCGACGCTGGCAGGAAGGGTGCCGGCGGTGGCCCAAGTCGCAGTGGCGCCGGACCCCGAAGCTGTGCCCGAACCGCCGATCGCGAGCGTCCCGGAGCCAGCCGCCGAGACCGTGCCGAACTTCTTCGGGCAGGTGCTCCATAGGCTGTTCACCCTGGTCGGCGGGATGAAGGGCTGATCGGGCTCTCAGCGCGTTACGAAACTGGGCCGCGATCGCCCCGTGCTCCGGCGTAAGTCGCCGACCTGCCCCCCTCTCCCCGGCGGGGAGAGGGTTGGGGTGAGGAGGCTCCACCTATCCGGACGAGTCACCCCCACTGTCCCATCCGGATGGACCTGTAACCCCTCACCCTAGCCCTCTCCCTCTGGGAGAGGGGACTGGTTGCAGTTCGGGCGGCCCAGGACCGATCGGTCGAGAACGCATCGCGTTCGAGTCCGCTGAGCGGACCTTTCGGGCTGGCGAGCCGAGCCCCAAGAAAACAAAAGGCAGCCGGCTTTCGCCGACTGCCCAATGCCGATTTCCGACTGCCAAGGTCAGTGGACGCTGACGGTCTCCAGCTCCTGCTGGGTCGCGCTCGAGACGAGCGCTTCGCGGCTGTCGGCGACCATGATCGGCGTGCCGTCGGCGCTCAGCAGCGCCCACAGCTCCAGACCATCCTCGAGCGGCGGCACGTTGGGGAACGCGGCGCGAATATCCTCGGAGCGCATCGACCGTACGTAGGCAATACGCCCCCCACCGAGACCGGCGAATGCCTCCGGCGGCATGATCTGACGTGGGTTCATGATGCATCTCCTTCTCTGACAGCGGCCAAGGTAGCACCGCCGACAATCGAAACTTTGCGCACGGACAACTTACGCTCGCGACGAACGAGGTCGATCGAGAGGAGGCCGTCCTTCAAATCGGCACCGAGAACCTCGATGCCCTCGGCGAGGAGGAAGGTTTTCTGGAACTGCCGCGCGGCGATGCCCCGATGGAGATAGGTCCGCGGAGCCTCGTCTTCCTTCTGCCGGCCGCGGATCAGCAATTGACCCTCCTCGACGACAATCTCAAGATCGTCCTCCGCAAACCCGGCAACAGCAAGAACGATCCGCAGGATCTCGTCCTCGCCGGCGCGGTTGAGGAGGCGCTCGATATTGTGCGGCGGGTAGCCGGTGGTCAGGCTCTGGGCCCGCTCCACGGCGCTGAAGCCGAGGAGAAACGGACGGGAAAGCCCGGAAACGCGAGACATCACACAAAGTCCTTCCGAAGCGACCTTGTTTGGCGGACCCCGAAGGCGTCCGCTGGGCAATTGTCGCCCTCGCCGTGAGATATGGTGGGGTTCGGGGGGCGGTTCAAGAACGCCCGGAAGGGCGGATTCAAGCCCTGCGTGAGGGGGGACGATGTTCGGCAAGCTCAACCCGGCGGCGACGCGGGAAACGGCGCGGCTCCATCTCCGGCGGCCGAAGGCCGAGGACGCCGCGCCGATCTTCGCGACCTATGCGACCGACCCGGAGGTCACGCGCTATCTCACCTGGCGCCCGCATCGCTCGGTCCGCGAGACGATCCGCTACCGCAAAACCACGGACCGGGCGTGGGACCAAGGCACCAGCTACCAGTGGCTGATCCGCCGGCAGGTGGACGACGCGCTGGTCGGGAGC
>CAYOET010000038.1:0-8058 GCA_964402985.1 uncultured Bauldia sp.
AGCCCATAGCTGCTGATCTGCAGGAATCGCGGCTGCAGCCGTCTGAGGACCATGGCCTCGTCGGGCTTGGCCCTGGCGAGAAGCGGCATCAAGGCAGCGTTGCCGAAGCTCGAGATGAACCCGGCGGCCAGGCTCAGAAGATGAACAATGATGAGTAGGTCGAGAAAGAATCGCATGATGGAAACGTCCCCAGCGGCTGCAAATCAGCCCAGCTCAGAACGATTCTAGCGCGCCCCGCTGCGTGAGCGCCAGCCCGGTCGCGCGCTAGATTTGGAGCTCCCCGCGGGCGATCACGACCGCGTCCCCGGCCACCCGCACGGCCTCGAGCGTGCCGGCGCCGGCGACGTCGAGTTCGACCTGGATGATGCTCGGCCGCCCCATCTCGAAACCCTGCTCGATGGTGATCGAGTGCGTGCCCGAGGGGTGCGCATCGAAGCGCTGGATCACCCCGGCGAGCGCCACGGCGGCGGAGCCGGTTGCCGGATCCTCGGCGATGCCGAGGCTCGGGGCGAACATCCGGGCGTGGAACTGGCGCGCCACGACCTCGGTCTCGCGCGTGTAGACATAGGCCGCCCGCTCGCCGAAGGCCCTCGCCCACGCGGTGGCCTGCGGGCTCGCCTGGGCGACGGCCGCGAGGTTGCGCACCGGCACGAAGGCGAACGGCACGCCGGCGTTAAAGACGCTGGGGACGTGGTTCTCGAAGCCGATCTCCTGGGTGGTGAGACCGAGCGCAGCGGCGATCGCATCGGGCGGTGCGGAGTCCATCTCGGCGGCCGGCAGGCGCGGCGCGGTGAAGCGGGCGTGGCCGCGCTTGCCGTTGAGGCTGACCCCGCAGCGCACCGGGCCGATGTTTTCCTCGAGGATGAGGAGGAGGTCGCGCTCGGAAGATGCCCCGGGCTCCTTCACCTTCTCCATGGCGAGGAAGACGGCGGTCCCGACCGTCGGATGGCCGGCGAACGGCAGCTCGCGCTTCGGCGTGAAGATACGGAGCCTGGCGGCGTGGACCGGGTTGGCGGCGGGAAGGACGAACACCGTCTCGGCGAGATTGAACTCGCCCGCGATGCGCTGCATGGCGCCGTCGTCCAGACCTTCGCTGTCGAGGACGACGGCGAGCGGGTTGCCCTCGAGGGGAACCGCCGCGAAGACATCGAGAACTGCATAGCGCCGCGCCACCCGCCCACTCCGCATGATTTCCGGTGCGCGTGAGTAGCACGGCCGATCAAGCTCGCCGACCCCCCTTCCCGCCGCTTGCGGGTGGCGGCTACGCCTGGGGGCGAATGCGGAGGCTGCGAGAGCCGCGCATATCCATGAAGAAGCCGTGTGGGGTTCTGACCAGGCGCACGACCGCCGTATCGCACTCCCTGCAGCGGAAGACCGCGCCCATCGGCTCGCCGTAGACGCGGATCGCCCCGATCTCGGCTTCCATGCCGCAGCCGCCGCAGACCAGCGTCGCGGTGGTGACGTCGAAGGCGAAGAACTCGCGCATCATGCCGGCGGCGACGTTGCCGTCGAGCGGAATGGCTCCGGACATCTCGCTCATGTCATCCTCCCGTCGGTCCAAATCGTTCGGTCTTCACCAGCCGGACGTCGTGGCCGAGCTCGACCAGCGTCCGCGAGGCGCTTTCGACGAGGCTGGTCGGCCCGCAGATGAAGCTCTTCGGCCGCTCCGCCGCCGGGAAGCAGGTCTCCGCGAGCATCGCGGCGTCGATGCGGCGCGAGTAGCCGGCCCAGCCCGGCGGCGCGCCGCGCGTCAGCGTGTGGACGATGCGCAGGCCGCCGCCGCGTGCGGCGAGCGCGTCCAGCTCGGCGCGGTAGATGATGTCCTGCGCGGTGCGCGAGGAATAGAGCAGCGTTGCCGGCACCTTGCTTCCGACAATCGCCCGGTGGCGAAGCATCGCCATCAGCGGCGCGACCCCGGAGCCACCGGCGATCAGAAACAGCGGCCCGCCGACGGCTTCGGTCCACACGAAATAGCCGCCGATCGGCCCGCGCAGCTCGAACTTGTCGCCGACCTGAACGTCACGCGCAAGATAGGGCGAGACCTCGCCCTCCTCGATCCGTTCGACCGTGATCTCGAGGCGCGGGTTGCCCGGCGCCGAGGCGATCGAATAGCTGCGCTGCGCCTGGTAGCCGTCCTCCGACGTCAGCCGGATGTCGAGGTGCTGGCCGGCGCGGTGCCCGCTCCATCCCGGCACGTCGAGGGCGAGCGTCCGCACCCGCCACGTCTCCTCTACGATCTCGGCGACCGTGGCGACCTGCCACGCGAGCCGGCGCGGTCCGGCGACCGACGCGGGCCCGACCGTGTCGGGAAGGAGCGCGTCAGTCACCGCTGTAACGCTGCTCGCGCCACGGGTCGCCGTAGATGTGGTAGCCGACCGACTCCCAGAAGCCGGGCTCGTCGCGCTCCATGAAGCGAAGGCTCCGCACCCACTTGGCGCTCTTCCAGAAATAGAGATGCGGCACCAGCACCCGCGCCGGGCCGCCGTGCTCCGGCCCGAGGGGCAAGCCCTCGTACTGGGTGGCGATCATCGCCTTGCCGTCGAGGAGGTCCTCGACCGGGACGTTGGTCGTGTAGCCGCCGTCGCACTCGAACATCACATAGGGCGCCGGCGGGTCGTCGATCCCCGCCGCGGCAAGGAGGTCGTCGAGCGTCACCCCCTCCCAGCTGGTGTCGAGCTTCGACCAGGTGGTGACGCAATGGATGTCGACCTTCACCTTGGTCTGGGGGAGCGCGTTGAACTCGCTCCAGCTCCACTCCTTCACCGGGCGGATGTCGCCCTCGATGGTGAAGGACCAGTCCTCGAGCTTGGTGCGCGGCGTCGGCCCGGCCGAGAGGACAGGGAAGTCGCGGGTGAGATGCTGGCCCGGCGGGACGCGGCCCGCCGTCTCCTCGTCCTGTTTCCGGCCCCGAAACCCGCGCGAGATGAATCCGACCATGAGCGTCGCCCGATTGAACCGCCCCACTCTGCCCCCTTTCGGGGAGCGCCGAAAGGGACACTTTCGTCTACTGAAGATAGGCCTTCAGCGCGGCAGCGCTCGCCGGGTTGGCGAGGAGAAAGTCCATGCGCTCGCCGACCTCGGCGGCCGGCGTGGGTGCGAGGACGAGGTTGTGGTCGGCGTAGAAATCGGCGAGCGCCGCGCTCGCCGTGACCTCGTCGAAGGCCGCCCGGAGAGCCTCGACGGAGGCCTCGTCCGCGGCGGGAACGGCCATCACCAGCCGCCCCAGCCGGTTGAGGCTCTCGATCACCTCCATGATCTCGGCCGGCGCTCCCTCGGGCGCGGCCTCGGCCAGCGTCGGCACGTCCTGGAGCTCGGGCGGAAAGCCGTCCTCGCCGAGGCGGAGGAGGACGGTCATCGCGCCCGCCTCGACGAGCGGCATCAGCGTCCGGTAGCTGTTGACGACGAAGTCCGCGTCACCGGCGAGAAAGAGGGTGTTGGTGAGCGCGTCGTCGACATCGGGCACCATGTTCAGCTCCAGCCCGAACATCTTGGCGAGAACATAGGCCTCGATCGCGCCCGGATTGCCCGCACCCCGATTGGGCGCCATCAGCGTCCGGTCGAGCGCCGCGAGCCCTTCGATCGTGTCGACGCCGAGCCCGGCGCGGACCCCGACGATCCGCTCGTTGTTGGTGAGGGCACCGATCCAGTGAAAGGTCGTCAGATCGGTCGGGAAGGCCTCGGTGCCCAGCATCTGCCCGTAGATCGACGTGACATGGGCGATCACCACGACCAGCGCGTCGCCGGTCGCGCTCTCGGCCTCCGCGAGGGCGACGGCCGAGTTGGGGATGTTCTGCGCGAGGATCGTGGAGCGCGGCAGAACCGCCTCCATCCCGGCGATGAGACCGCGCGCGAAATTGTCGGTGTTGCTGTTCGGCGCGCTGGCGATGATCCAGCGGATCGTCTTCCCGGCGAGGACGTTCGCGGGGTCGGCCGTCCCCTGCGCGGCCGCGGTCGAGACCGACGCGATAGCAGCGGCCACGAGCACGACGAGCCGCACGCATCCGGCAACGAGGGCTACCATGAGGATTCTCCGAGAGTGGCGGAGACCAACTCTAGGGTAGCGCTCTAGCCAGCGCGAGAAGGTTCGGCTCGGTCCTGTGGACCGAGCCGGCATAAGACTTAGTTCGCCGGCGCTAGTTCTTCGCCTTGTCGACGAGCTTGTTGGCGCCGATCCACGG
This sequence comes from uncultured Bauldia sp., assembly GCA_964402985.1. Classification (GTDB taxonomy): domain Bacteria; phylum Pseudomonadota; class Alphaproteobacteria; order Rhizobiales; family Kaistiaceae; genus JADYYB01. The sequence continues at coordinate 4,179 of CAYOET010000038.1, forward strand.
CATCATGCCGCGAAGGCGGGTGCCGACCTCCTCGATCGGGTGCTCGTCGTTGAGGCGGCGGGTCGCCTTGAAGCGCGAGAGGCCGCCGCGGACTTCCTGCATCCAGGTCGAGGTGAAGCGGCCGGACTGGATGTCCTGGAGGACGCGCTTCATTTCCTTCTTGGTCTCCTCGGTGATGATGCGCGGGCCCGACACGTACTCGCCGAACTCGGCGGTGTTGGAGATCGAGTAGTTCATGTTGGCGATGCCGCCCTCGTAGATGAGGTCGACGATCAGCTTCACTTCGTGGAGGCATTCGAAATACGCCATCTCCGGGGCGTACCCCGCCTCGACGAGAGTCTCGAAGCCGCCGCGGATCAGCTCGACGAGGCCGCCGCACAGCACCACCTGCTCGCCGAAGAGGTCGGTCTCGCACTCCTCGCGGAAGGTGGTCTCGATGACGCCCGAACGCCCGCCACCGACCGCGGAGGCATAGGAGAGCGCGAGGTCCTTGGCCTTGCCGGTCGCGTCCTGCGCGACGGCGATAAGGCACGGCACGCCGCCGCCCTTCTGGTACTCGGAGCGCACGGTGTGGCCGGGGCCCTTCGGCGCGATCATGATCACGTCGATGGTCGGCTTCGGCTCGATGAGGTTGAAGTGGATGTTGAGGCCGTGCGCGAAGGCGAGCGCGGCGCCGTCACGGATCTTGGGGGCGATCTCGGTGCGGTAGATGTCGCCCTGCAGCTCGTCGGGGGCGAGGATCATGACGAGGTCGGCCCACGCGGCTGCCTCGGCGACCGGCAGGACCTTGAACTTCGCGCCTTCCGCCTTCTTGGCCGAGGCCGAGCCGGGACGGAGCGCGATCACGATGTCCTTGACGCCGGAGTCGCGGAGGTTCTGCGCGTGCGCGTGGCCCTGGCTGCCATAACCGACGATCGCGACCTTGCTGCCCTTGATGAGATTGAGATCGGCGTCGCGATCATAATAGACGCGCATCGGCGCACCCCCGAGTTGGGTCTCGTCAGCGGGCGGCGGCCATGACGGACTGTGTTGAATTCGCGCGGTTCTACAGGGCCGGCGGAGGATGCGCAACGCGACCAAGGCGCTGCGGGAAAATCCAGTCGGGGAAAGGACTTAGCCCGCGGGCGGAGCGGGGGCGAACGGTAAGCGAGCGCGCCGGATCGCCGCCGCGGTGGCGCAGGCGGCCAGACGCAACGCCGCGACCGTCCGTTCGACCGGCATCGAGGGGGTCGCCACCGCTCGGCCGGCGGCCTGCTCGGGTGTGATCGGCACGTGGATGAACCCGACCGGCATCCTGGGGTCGGCCGTGTCGCGGTGGTGACAGGCCGAGAAGAAGACGCTGTTGCAGACGAACGTTCCGGCCGACAGCGACGGCTTGACGGCGATCCCCGCATTGCGGAGCGCTCGCATGATTGCCGCAACGGGCAGCGATGTTCCGTAGTCCTCGGGCCCGTCGCTGCATACCCTTTCGTCGAGCGGCTGTTTCCCGGCGTTATCGGCGATGAACGCGTGGGCCCGGTTAACGGCCCGCCGCTCGAGCGCGATCGCGTCCCGCCCGGCGGCCTGGCCGACCATGATCAACGCGTCGGGGCGAAGGGTCTCCATCTCGTGCAGGAGAAGGTCATCGGCCTCGCCGAACGTCGTCGGGAGCAGCATCGAGCGGATCTCGCACTCGTCGAGCCGCGTGCCGTTGAGCCGCCGCACCGCCTCCCACGAAGCATTGACCGCCTCGCCGCCAAATGGCTCGAAGCCGGTCATCAGAACGACGGACACTTTCCGGCCCCGTTCCTCTTTCCGCGTATCCTTGAGGTTGCCGCTTTGTCGTTGTTCCGACAATGCAAAACCTTGTGACAATGGCTCCCGCGCTCGTGTTCGGCGCGTGTTCGATTGTGTCAGCGGGCTATGCTAGCGCCTTCCACCCGAAATCGAGAAGCGGCCGTGCGCGCTTGCCGAAACCCACGATCCACTGGACGAGGTCGGCCTTGCGGAGGAGCGGCTCGGGGATGGCTTCCTCGGCGATGTGGGATTTGAGCCTGATCGCCTCGGCCGCTGGATTGTCCTTTTGCTCTTCGAAGCCCTTCGGCATTCGCGTCATCGCTCCCTCGCGGCCGACCGAGAGCCCCTTCGCGGCGAGCTCCTTCTCCATCGCCTGGAAGCGCTTCGGGTCCTTGGCGATCGCCCGCCGGATCGTCATCAGGGCTTCCGGAGTGGGCTGGTGGAATCCGGCGGCGACGAACGAGCCCTCGGGCGAGCCCTCCCACTCGGTCGAGCCTTTCGGCGCGATGTGGATGTAGAGGAGGCCGGTCCCCGTCTTGTCGCCGGTCGGCGTGAGCACCGCGCCCATATGGGTCTTGTAGGGGCGCTTGTCCTTCGAGAAGCGGATGTCGCGGTTGATGCGGAAGATCGACTTCGCCGACCCCTTGAGGGGGATCTTGGCCGTGGCGAAGCGCTGGGTCAGCTCGTCGATCAGAGCCGTCATCGGCGCCGCGACCTCCTCGTCGTAGATCGCGCGGTTCTCGATGAACCACTCCCGGCTCTGATGATTGCCGAGCGCCGTGAAGAACGGCAGCGCCTGCTTCCCGAACCCCTTGAACTCACCCATCGCTCCCTTCCCCCGCTCCTCTATGGCACGGTCTTGCGGGCCACGCTTCCGACGAAGGCCTGTTCAACCTCCGTCAGTGGCGAGTCCGGTGGGAGACCGAGAGCGAAGACCACTACCCAGAAAATGTAGAATCCATCGGCGCGAACAATGCTGATCGCCCGGGCAATCTCCTGCCCTTCGTGCACGAGCTGAAACTCGACGGTCGCGCAGAGAGGCGTGGTCCCACCAATCTCCGTACAAGGCGCTTCGGTCAAACCAATCAGGCGACCATTGGCAGCATGCGAGAGCGCTGTATAACGAACCGCATCTTGCGCAAGCAGGTTGTCGCTCCTCGCGCAACCGACAAGGAAAGTGCCGGAAGGGTGGACAAAGGTGGCGTTCGTCAGACGGGGTGTCGACGGATCCGGGATGGCCGGATCACCAGGCGCGGACACCACCTCGACGGTCGGCTCACCCGGGAACTCGATCGAGTAGGGACAGCCTGGTGCTTCCCAGCGTACCGGCTGCGCCTGCGCCCCGCCGGCGTATACGCCTAGGACCAACGCGCCGAGCATGCTGCATCGAATGGCCCTCGACACAATGCGCTTCATCGCCGTCAACCCCAAGCGAAGACCGGATAGAGCGAGGCGACCAGCGCCAGCCCCATCGCTATGTTGAACACACGCGCCGCGGTGGGGTTCGTCAAGAGCGGGCGGAGCGCGGTGCCGAAGAGCGCCCAGGTCGCGCTCGAGAAGAAGCCCACGCAGACGAAGAGCCCCGCCATCACCGCCGCGTTCCACGGGAACGGGGCCAGCGCGGCGTAGGTCGCGCTCGCGCCGACCGCGATCGTCCAGCCCTTGGCGTTGACCCACTGGAACGCGGCGGCCTGGAGGAACGTCATCGGCTGCGCGCGGGCCCGGTCGGACTCATGGCCCGGCTCGGCGATCGCGATCTTCCAGGCGAGATAGAGGAGATACGCCGCGCCGACATATTTGAGGACGGTGTGGAGCTGCGGGAAGACGGTGAAGACCGAGCCCGCGCCGAGCGCGACCAGGAAGATCATGAACCCGAAGCCGAGGACGACGCCGACGATATGCGGCTGGGTGCGGCGGAAGCCGAAATTCACGCCCGAGGCCATCAGCATCACGTTGTTCGGGCCGGGGGTGAAGAGCGCGACCGCGGCGAAGAGCAGGAAGGCGGCGAGGAGCTGGTGGGACATCGGTGACCTCTCTTCTCCCTCCCCTGTCAGGGGGAGGTCCCGCCGCATCGCTGCGGCGGTGGGGGTACGTGGCCAACCCC
>CAYOET010000039.1:0-6221 GCA_964402985.1 uncultured Bauldia sp.
GCTCAAGCCGAAGCGAGCCGCCGCGCCGCGCCGCGACATCCCCTCCTGTTCAACCGCGGCGATCGCCCGCTCACGCAGATCCGACGAATAGGGTCTCACCATCCAGGCCGGCCTCCTCGCCCGCCTCAACGGTGAATCTGAGGTGCCCTCCCACAGGAAGCCCAAAATCGATTCCGACCCGCTTCATCCCGCTCTAGGGTGAGGGGGTACAGGTCTATCCGCAGAGGGCGTTCGGGAAGCGACCTGTCCGGAAAGGTGGAGCCCCCTCACCCCAACCCTCTCCCCGCCGGGGAGAGGGGGCAGGTTGGCGCTCGGGTTCCATGCCTTGCGCCCATTTGGAGCGGCGATTGTTGCTCAACGACTGAACCGCCTAAGCCGCCGGCCGCGGCGGCGGCACCGGCGGCGGCCGGTCGTGCCAGGCGAACTGCAGCAGCAGCGTCCGCTGCAGGATGCTGTGGTTGTCGTCCGAGACCAGCATCACGATCGTCTCGCCCACCGCGTTCTCGCGGATGACGAGCCCTTCCATGTTGTCGATCTGGTGGCGAAGGTCCGCCTCCATCACCACGATGCCGTCGACCAGCGCGCCCGGCTCGAGGGTGCCCGCCGCGATCCGCCTGATGCGCATCCCGATCCCTTCGCCGATCGAGAACAGTCTCTCGAGGATGAAGAGATCCCCGTTGGGCGCGAAATCGGCGTCGGTGATGTCGTAGCTGCCGATCCGCCGGATCGTGAAGGCTCCCGCCTCGGGCCCGCCGACGATCCAGCCGCGATGGTTGTTGTTCACGTCGAGATAGCGCTCCGCGAGGAGCACGGTCGCGCCTCCGAGCGGCCCGGCCGCTGGCGCCACCGCGATCGCCTCGAGGCCGCGATTGGCGCGCAGCCGGTCGATCTGCTCCGGCATGTCGACCAGCGACGCCCGCGCCGTGCCGAGATCCGGCATCGCGAAGCGCCGCACTTCGTTGGCCTGCTCGAAGCTGACCAGCGCCGCCGGTCCATCCGGCCCATCGATCAGCCGCACGCTCTCCGCGTCCGCGTTCCACTTCGCGCCGAGCGGCTCGCCGGTGTCGTCGAGCATCGGCCCCATCCGCGCGTCAGTGAGGCCGACAAGACGCCCGTTCTCTTCGACGAGCGTGCCGGTCAGCCAGTGTCCGGTGTCGGCCACCGCCACGATCGAGTTGGTCGCCGGGTCGTAGTCGAGCCCCGACAGCGCGCCGAAATCATGCGCGGCCGAGCGAAGCTCGAGCCCGCCGCGATACTCCATCTGCCCGAAGAATTCGGCGTCGCTCGCGAACTGGAAATGCGCGATCGGCCGCGCATCGAGGTCGATCGGCTCCAGCCCCTGCGCCGACGCCGGGAGCGCGCTGCCGATCCCGACGAGGATAGCGCCGAGGCGAAGCCGCCCGCCCTTCACTGCAGCCGGCCCCGCCGCCGGCTGGACGCGGCCCGCGTCTCGCCGTCGTCGAACAGCTCCGCCAGCCGCTCCATCATCGCTCCGGCCAGCTCCTCGGCGTCGACGATCGTCACCGCGCGGCGGTAGTAGCGCGTCACGTCGTGGCCGATGCCGATCGCGGTCAGCTCGACCGACGACCGCGTCTCGATCTCGTCGATGACGTGGCGGAGGTGCCGCTCGAGATAGCTGCCGGCGTTCACCGACAGGGTCGAGTCGTCGACCGGCGCGCCGTCGGAGATCACCATCAGGATCTTGCGCTGCTCCTGCCGGCGGAGGAGGCGCGAATGCGCCCAGGCCAGCGCCTCGCCGTCGATGTTCTCCTTCAGGAGCCCCTCGCGCATCATCAGCCCGAGATTGCGCCGCGAACGCCGCCACGGCGCGTCGGCGTTCTTGTAGACGATATGGCGAAGGTCATTGAGCCGCCCCGGATTGGCAGGCTTCCCCGCCTGCAACCAGGTCTCGCGCGACTGCCCGCCCTTCCACGCGCGGGTCGTGAAGCCGAGGATCTCGACCTTCACCCCGCAGCGCTCCAGCGTCCGCGCGAGAATGTCGGCGCAGGTCGCGGCGACCGTGATCGGCCGCCCGCGCATCGACCCGGAATTGTCGAGGAGGAGCGTCACGATCGTGTCCCGGAAACTCGTGTCGCGCTCGGCCTTGAACGACAGCGGATGCATCGGGTCGGTGACCACCCGCGAGAGCCGCGCGGCGTCGAGCACGCCCTCCTCGAGGTCGAAATCCCACGCCCGGCTCTGCTGCGCCATCAGCCGCCGGTGCAGCCGGTTGGCGAGCCGCGTCACGGCGCCCTGCAAAGGCGCGAGCTGCTTGTCGAGGAAGCCGCGGAGCCGCGTCAATTCCTCGTCGTCGCAAAGATCCTCGGCCGCGACGATCTCGTCGAACTTGGTGGTGAAAGCCTTGTACTCGATCGTCGGCGGGAGGTTGGTGAACGGCAGGTCGCGTCGCCTGAGCTCGCCCGGATCGACCGCGTCGCCGCTGTCCTCGTCGAGGCTGAGTTCGGCCTCCGCCTCGGTGCCCTCGACCTCGGTCGCCTCGGCGTCGGAACCGGCGGCATCCGCCTCGATCGCCTCCTGCCCGTCGGAGCCCTGCGGCTCCTCGCTCTCGCCGTCGGCCTGATCGCCCGGATCGGCCTCGGGCTCGGAATCGTCGCTCGGCGTCGCTTCTTCGCCCAGCTCCTCGCCCATCTCGAGCGAGGAGAGGAGATGGCGCACCGCGTGCGCGAACTGGTTCTGGTCCTCGATAGAGTCCTCAAGCCGCGCCAGTTCCCCGCCGGCGCGATCCTCGATCCACTCACGCCACAGCCCGACCACGCTCTCCGCCGAGACCGGCGGCGGCGCGCCCGTCAGCCGCTCGCGCACGATCAGCGCCACAGCGTCCTCGAGCGGGGCTTCGCTGCGTTCGGAGATCTTCCGGAAATTGCCACGCTGATATTTGTCCTCGAGCATCGCCGCAAGGTTCTGCTTGACCCCGTCCATGCGCAGCGCGCCGACGGCTTCGACCCGCGCCTGCTCGACCGCATCGTAAACGGCGCGCGCATTCCGCCCCTCGGGCGCGAGCGCCCGATGCACGGCGGGATCGTGGACCGCGAGCCGCAGCGCCATCGAGTCGCCGAGGCCGCGGCTGACCGTCACGTCGTGCGTCGACGGCCGTCGCGGCAGCTCAGGAAGCCGGATGCGGTTGCCGGCCAGACTCGGCCGATCCGAAGCGAACGAGACCTCGACCTCGCGATTGCCCGCGAGCGCCCGCACCGTGCCGACCAAGGCCCGCTTGAACGGTTCGGCCGGCCCCTCCGCCGCTCGTTGCGCCTGCGACTTCGGTGCCTCGCTCAACGCGTTGCGGGCCTCAGCTCAGGACGACGTTGGCGGCGGACTCGGGCAATTCCTCGCCGAACGCGCGCTGGTAGAACTCGGCCACGAGGCCGCGCTCCAGCTCGTCGCACTTGTTGAGGAAGGTCACCCGGAAGGCGAACCCCACATCGTCGAAGATCGAGGCGTTCTCCGCCCAGGTGATCACCGTACGCGGGCTCATCACCGTCGAGAGGTCCCCGTTCATGAACGCGTTCCGCGTCATATCCGCCACCCGCACCATCTTGCCGATGATCGCCCTCCCCTTGGGGTCGCGGAAATCCGGCGCCTTGGCGGCGACGATGTCGACCTCGCGGTCGTGCGGCAGGTAGTTGAGCGTGACCACGATCGACCAGCGGTCCATCTGCCCCTGATTGATCTGCTGCGTGCCGTGATAGAGCCCCGACGTGTCGCCGAGGCCGACCGTGTTGGCGGTCGCGAACAGCCGGAACGAGGGATGCGGGCGGATCACCTTGTTCTGGTCGAGGAGCGTCAGCCGCCCGGAGGATTCGAGAATCCGCTGGATCACGAACATCACGTCCGGCCGGCCCGCGTCGTACTCGTCGAACACCAGCGCCGTGTTGGTCTGCAGCGCCCACGGCAGGATGCCCTCGCGGAACTCGGTCACCTGCATCCCGTCGCGCACTACGATCGCGTCCTTGCCGATGAGGTCGATGCGCGAGATGTGGCTGTCGAGGTTGATGCGGAGGCACGGCCAGTTGAGCCGCGCCGCCACCTGCTCGATATGCGTCGACTTGCCGGTGCCGTGATAGCCGGTGACCATGACGCGGCGGTTCTTGGCGAAGCCGGCGAGGATCGCGAGCGTGGTGTCGCGGTCGAAGATGTAGTCGTTGTCGACGTCCGGGACATGCTCGGTCCACGCCGAATAGGCCGGCGCCTCGAGGTCCGTGTCGATGCCGAACACCTGGCGCACCGAGACATGCATGTCCGGGAGGCCGGGGCGTTCCTCAGTCGTGGTCGTCATGTGAACTCCGCTCGGGCGTGGGGCTGCGCCCGTGGCCGAAAGGCCGAATTGCCCCCGTATGTTAGCAGAAACCGGCACCCTTGAGGTGGTTGTAAGCCTGGATGATTTCGCGCAGCCGGTCCTCGAAACTGCGGTCCCCGCCATTGGCGTCGGGATGGAGCTTCTTCACCAGGCTCTTGTAGCGCGTCTTGATCTCCGTTTTCGTCTCGTGACCCTCGAGATCAAGCGCCGCAAACGACTTCCGTTCCAGGTTCTTGAGTGGACGAACGTCTGGCTTGGGCTCGTGCTTGTTGGCCCCGAACCCGCCGAAAACGCCGAATGAATCGTGGAGATCGCCGGCCCAGCCCTTGCGGTAGGTCTCGCGCGTCCCCGCGCTGCCGTTCACGCCCATCGACCAGGTCGGCCGGTGCCCGGTGAAGGCCGAGCGCTGATAGGCGGTGACCTCGTCCTCCTTCATGCCCGCGAAGTAGTTGTAGGACTTGTTGTAATCGCGGACGTGGTCGAGGCAGAACTTGAAGTACTTGCCCTCCTGATGCCGCCCCATCGGGGCGCGGTAGGCGCCCGCCCGGCTGCATCCGTCCCACGCGCATGTCGGCTCGTCCGCCTGGAGCGTTTCGGGCTCGGGACGGATGCGGATGCTGTCGAAGTACTTCGAGTCGAGCTTCATGGGCCGAGTATGCTAGCCGGGTCGGTCAGGGACCGGCAAGCGAACAAAGAGGTTGACGAAGGAGATGATTGAGCGATGAACCGGAAGGATCGGATCACAAAGACCCTAACCGCGGCTTTCCGGCCGGACCGCTTAGAAGTGGTGGACGAATCCCACCTTCACAAGGGCCACGAAGGCGCCCACCCTGACGGCGAGAGCCACTTTCGCGTGCGCATCGCCTCATCGCAGTTTGCCGGCAAAACCCGCGTCGAAATGCACCGCATGGTGAACGAGGCCCTCGCCCCCGAGATCGAAGCCGGCCTCCACGCCCTCGCGATCGAGGCGAAGGCGGCCTAGCCCGGCCAACCGGCCCCACCCGGAGAAGCAAGAATGAGTGAGCGTGAGCGTTCAATCCGCATAGTCTCGACTCCACCGGGTGACGCGCCCCAATGGGTGCGAGAGAAATGGGTTGGACTCGAGCTCCCGATTGTTGGGGCCAAGAGCCGTCGGTCGTTCGGTTTCAGCGTCAAAGTCAAGCCCCGTTTGTTGCATGTCGTATGGGCGGCACTTAGCGGCAGGGCGGAAATCATGACGGGCTACTGGGTGGAGGCGCGGCGCGCGGTAGACATTCTCGCAGCCACGAGCCCTGAAGCAGCCGATTGGTGGCGGCAGAACACGCCCGAACTTCTGCGACCAGGGTGCCCCTTCGCATTTCATGCCGAAGCCTGTCAGCTGGTCGAAGCCTGACGTGACTCCCTAGGCGAGCTTCGAGGTTGGCCTACCCCGCCATGTAATGCCCGCCATTGGCGGCAATCACTGCGCCGGTGATGAACCCCGCCGCATCGGACGCGAGGAACGCCACGATCGCCGCGATCTCGTCGACCTTGCCGAGCCGTCCGGCCGGGATCTGCCCGACGATCCCCGCCAGCACCTCCGGCGCGATGCCCGTCATCATGTCGGTGTCGATGTAGCCCGGCGCGACGCAGTTCACGGTCACGCCCTTCCGCGCGTTCTCGAGCGCGAGCGCCTTGGTGAAGCCGATCACCCCGGCCTTCGAGGCCGAGTAGTTGACCTGCCCCATCTGCCCCTTCTGCCCATTGACGGAGGAGATGTTGATGACCCGCCCGAAGCCGCGGTCGCGCATCCCGTTGATCACCGGCCGCGTCATCGCGAACATCGAGTCGAGATTGGTGTGCATCACCGCCGACCAGGTCGCCCAGTCCATCTTGTGGAAGAACCCGTCGCGCACGATGCCGGCATTGTTGACCAGCACATCGACCG
>CAYOET010000040.1:0-7772 GCA_964402985.1 uncultured Bauldia sp.
CGCCGCCCTGGTGCGGGCCACGGCACGGCCGGGCGCGGACGCCGAGATCGGCGGTTTCGGGGGGATTTTCGACCTCGCGGCGGTGAAATTCCGCGACCCGCTCCTGGTTGCGACCACCGACGGCGTCGGCACCAAGGTCAAGATCGCGGCGGAGACCGAGATCCACGACACGATCGGCATCGACCTCGTTGCGATGTGCGTGAACGACCTCATCGTGCAGGCCGCCGAGCCGCTCTTTTTCCTCGACTATTTCGCGACCGGGAAGCTCCGGCCGGAGGTGGCGCGCGAAGTGGTCAAGGGGATCGCCGAGGGTTGCCGCAGGGCGGGGGCCGCGCTGATCGGCGGGGAAACCGCCGAGATGCCGGGCCTCTACCAGCTCGGCGATTACGACCTTGCCGGCTTCGCGGTCGGCGCCGTCGAGCGCGACCGGCTGCTGCCGCGGAAGGACATCGGGCCGGGCGACGTCGTGCTCGGCCTCGCCTCGTCCGGCGTCCACTCCAACGGCTACTCGCTGGTCCGCCGCCTCGTCGCCGGCGCCGGCCTCGCCTGGCGCGACCAGGCGCCCTTCGCGCCGGGCAAGCGCGTCGGCGAGGCTCTTCTCGAGCCGACGCGGATCTACGTGAAGCCGCTTCTCGCAGCTCTGGCGAAATCGACCGGGATCAAGGGCCTTGCCCATATCACCGGCGGCGGCCTCACCGAAAACATCCCGCGGGTGCTGCCGGATGACGCCGCGGTGCGCATCGACCTCGCGCGCATCCCGGTCCTTCCGGTGTTTGCGTGGCTGTCGACGGCCGGCAGCATCGAGCCGGCCGAGATGCTGCGCACGTTCAACAGCGGCATCGGCATGGTGGCGATCGTCGAGGCGGCGAAGGCGGGCGAGGTGGCGCGCATCCTCGAGGGCGAGGGCGAGCGCGTGGTCGAGCTCGGCGCGGTCGAGACGCGGGTCAGCGACGCCGTCGTCTACGAGGGGCGCCTCGGCTTCTGATGGAGCGGAAACGCGTCGCCATCCTCATTTCGGGGCGGGGCAGCAACATGGCCTCGCTAATCGAGGCCGCGAAGGCGCCCGCCTATCCGGCCGAGATCGTGCTGGTGGTGTCGAACAAGCCCGGCGCGGGGGGACTCGCGATCGCGGAGGCCGAGGGCATCCCGACCCGCACGGTGCCGCACAAATCCTTTCCCGACCGCACGTCGTTCGAGGCGGAGATGGAGCGCGACATCATCGCGGCAGGGGTCGAACTGATCTGCCTTGCCGGGTTCATGCGCGTCCTCACCGACGGCTTCATCGAGCGCTGGCGCGACCGGCTGATCAACATCCACCCCTCGCTCCTCCCCGCCTTCCCCGGCCTCGACACGCATGAACGCGCCCTCGCGGCGGGCGCGACCACGCATGGATGCACGGTGCATTTCGTGCGCGCCGACGTGGACACAGGGCCGATCATCGCCCAGGCGGCGGTGCCGGTGCTTTCCGACGACACGGCCGAGACTCTGGCGGCACGCGTGCTGGCGGAGGAGCATCGGCTCTACCCGGAGGCCCTCGCTCTCGTCGCCGGCGGCAAGGTGCGGGTTGAGGGCGAGCGGGTCGTCCACCTCTCCGTCTAGGTGCACCAACCTCCAACCGTCATCCCGGCGAAGGCCGGGACCCAGGAACGGCTCAGCTCGCTCTAGCCTCGATGCAAGCGCGGACTCGAACGACGGCGGGTTCGTTGGCTATCCTCGAGCCGAAGTTGGCTAGCTACGTCCCGATGCGCGAACGAGAGCCCTGCGTCTACATCCTCGCAAGCGGGCGCAATGGCACGCTCTACATCGGCGTGACGAGCAATCTACTGCAGCGCGTCTGGCAGCACCGCGAAGGCCTCGTTCCCGGGTTCACCAAGAAGTACGGGGTCAAGCAGCTCGTCTGGTACGAGGTCCACGAGACGATGGACGCTGCCATCCAGCGTGAGAAGCAGATCAAGGAATGGCAGCGGCGGTGGAATTAGGATCATCGAGGAGATGAATCCGGATTGGCGTGATCTCTATGAGGGATTGGTGGGGTGAAACTCCGACCCCTGGTGCAAACGGCACCGTTCCTGGGTCCCGGCCTTCGCCGGGATGACGGTTGGGGCTGACGGATCGGGGGAAACGAAAACGGCCGCTGCTTGGGGGCAGCGGCCGTCAAGCACCCCAGGGAGAGGAAGGTGCCTAGAACCTGAGGCCGACGCCGGCGCGGAAGGTGTGGGCGGTAGTGTCGACGTCGCCCGCGGCGCCGAAGGTGTCGGAGCCGAGGTCGACGTACTGATACTCGCCGCGCAGGAACATGTTGTCGCTGATCGCGACGTCTGCGCCGCCGCCAGCCGTCCAGCCGACCTGGGTGTTGCTCACGGCAACGCCGGGACCGTTCACCTCGACGCCACCGACCGCGAGGCCGCCGGTGCCGTAGATGAGAATGCGGCCGAGGTCGACGCCGGCGCGGAGTCGGGCCGAGCCGAGCCAGTTGATGTCGCCGGTGTTGCCGGCGCCGTTGGTGCCGCTCATACCGCTCCACAGCGCATCGGCTTCAGCGCCGAGGACATAGCCGCCGAGATCGTAGTTGTAGCCGGCAAACACGCCAGCGAGAGCGCCATTGGCCTCGATGTCGCCGCCGAGAGCCGGGCCCTCGAGGCTGCCCCAGCCATAGCCGGCTTCAATGCCGCCATAGAGACCGCTCCAGTCGAACCCGGCTGGCGCAACCGGCGCAGCCGGCGGGACATAGACCTGCGGGGGCGGCGTATAGACCGCGTCCGCAGCAAACACGGGAGCCGCGAAGGCGAGAAGCCCCACCACACTGGCGCCGATCTTGAGATTGTTCTTCATAGCCAATACCTCACGCTACACACGGGACTGGCGAACCCCTGAACCCTGTTGGGGTTCCGGAAGCCGCATCCGAATTCCGATAAAGGTTGAGCAATGTGGCCGAAACGCCTGGGTAATATGGCGATCCTGGGGCTGGCGGGTGACCATTTCCCGGTTAGCGGGACCGTAGCCGTACCCGCTCTTAAGACGGCCAAATCGCTTGTGGAGGTGCCTTCGTGAGCCCCTCTCCGGCAAAGGTCGCGCTTGTCACCGGCGGAGCGCGGCGGATCGGTCGCGCCATCGTCGAGGACCTCGCCGCGAACGGCTGGGCGGTCGCGATTCACGTCAACCGCTCGCGCGAGGAGGCCGACAAGCTGGCGGCCGCCCTTCACGCGAATGGCGGCAGGGCCACGGTCGTCGTCGCGGATCTGGAAGACATCGAAGGCCTGCCGGCCGTTCTCGCCGAGGCGGCAGCGTCCCTCGGCCCGGTCACGCTCCTCGTCAACTGCGCCTCGATTTTCGAGCCGGATGAGATCGGAACGCTCGATCCGGCGCAGTGGAACCGCCAGTTGACGGTGAACCTCGCCGCGCCTGTGTTCCTCGCCCAGGCTTTCGCGGCTCAACTGCCGGCGGGGGTCGACGGCAATATTGTCAACTTCGTCGACCAGCGCGTCCTCAAGCCGACGCCGCGTCATTTCTCCTATCAGCTGTCGAAATCGGCCCTCTTCACCGCCACCACCACCCTCGCCCAGGCGCTCGCCCCGCGCATCCGCGTCAACGCGATCGGGCCGGGCCCGACGCTGCCGAGCGAGCGGCAGAGCGCGGAAGAATTCCGCCGCCAGGCCGACGCCCTCCCCCTCCGGCGCGGCGCGGGCCTCGACGAGTTCGGGCGGGCGATCCGCTTCCTCGTCGAGACGCCGTCCATCACCGGCCAGATGCTCGCCCTCGACGGTGGCCAGCATCTGATGTGGGAGACGCCGGAAATTCGCGGCGTCTCGGAATAGACTGGAGCGGATGGAAATCGAGTCTCCCGAAAGCACCGGCAAACCGGCGCCCGGCGACGCGGCCTTCGAGCCCGAGACGGTCGAGATCGTCGAGCCCGAGCCGGAAGCCGAACCGATCGAGATGGACGGCGCGGTCACCACCGCTGCGCGCGGCGCAGAGGCGATCGCCGAGTTCGTGCGCCATCTGCCCAACAAGCCGGGCGTCTATCGGATGATCGGCGAGGACGGGGCCGTTCTCTATGTGGGCAAGGCGCGCAGTCTCAAGAAGCGCGTCGCCAGCTACACGCGCCTCCTCAACCAGTCCTCGCGCCTGTCGCGGATGATCCACGCGACGGCGACGATGGAGTTCGTGACGACGGGCTCGGAGACCGAGGCGCTTCTCCTCGAAGCCAACCTCATCAAGCGCCTCCGCCCGCGCTACAACGTGCTCCTCCGGGACGACAAGTCGTTCCCGTACATCCTCATCACCCAGCACGAAGCGCCGATGATCGTGAAGCATCGCGGCGCACACAGCCGGAAGGGCGACTATTTTGGCCCGTTCGCCTCGGCCGGCGCGGTCGGGCGCACGATCAACGCGCTGGAGCGCGCCTTCCTTCTCCGCACCTGCAGCGACTCCGTCTACGAGACCCGTACCCGGCCCTGCCTTCTCTTCCAGATCAAACGCTGCTCAGCGCCGTGCACGCGCGAGATCGCGCTCGACGACTACGCCGAGCTGGTGCGCGAGGCGAAGTCGTTCCTCTCCGGCCGCAGCCAGGCGATCCGCTCCGAGCTCGGCGGGATGATGGAGGAGGCGTCCGAGAAGCTCGACTTCGAGACCGCCGCGCGCATCCGCGACCGCATCGCCGCGCTCTCCCACATCCAGGGCCACCAGGGCATCAACCCGGAGACCGTTGAGGAAGCGGACGTGTTCGCCTGCGTACAGGATGGCGGGCAGACCTGCGTGGAGGTGTTCTTCTTCCGCACCGGACAGAACTGGGGAAACCGCGCGTACTTCCCGCGCGCCGACCGCAGCCTCGAGCCGGCCGAGGTGCTGGGCGCCTTCCTCGCCCAGTTCTACGAGGACAAGCCGGCGCCGCGCCAAATCCTTCTCTCGCACGCGGTCGAGGAGCAGGAGCTGCTTGAGCAGGCGCTCACCGAACGGAGCGAGCGGAAGGTGGTGGTCAGCGTTCCCCAGCGCGGGGAGAAGAAGGAGCTGGTCGCCCACGCACTCGCCAACGCGCGCGAGGCGCTCGGCCGGCGCCTCGCCGAGTCCTCGACCCAGAACACTCTCCTCGGCGGGCTCGCCGCAACCTTCGCGCTGCCGCGGCCGCCGCGGCGCATCGAGGTCTACGACAACAGCCACATCATGGGCACCAACCCGGTCGGTGCGATGATCGTCGCCGGTCCCGACGGGTTCGCCAAGAACCAGTACCGGAAGTTCAACATGCGCGCCGAGGGTCTCACCCCCGGCGACGACTACGCGATGATGCGCGAGATGCTCGGCCGCCGCTTCGCCCGCCTGCTCAAGGACGAGCCGCGCGAGGGAGCGCCGGAACCGGGGGGCGAGATGCCGGCGTGGCCGGACCTCCTCCTCATCGACGGCGGCAAGGGCCAGGTCGCGGCGGTGGTCGCGATCCTGACCGAGCTCGGCGTGACCGACATTCCGATCGTCGGGGTCGCCAAGGGGCCCGACCGCGACGCCGGCCGCGAGACCTTCTACATCCCCGGCCGCGAGTCCTTCATGCTGCCGCCGCGCGACCCGGTGCTCTATTTTATCCAGCGCATGCGCGACGAAGCGCACCGCTTCGCCATCGGCTCGCACCGCACACGCCGGAAGATGGAGCTCAATGCCAATCCGCTCGATGAGATCGGCGGGATCGGCCCGGCGCGGAAGCGCGCCCTCCTCCGGCATTTCGGGACCGCCAAGGCCGTCAGCCGCGCCAACCTCACCGATCTCCTTGCGGTGCCCGGGATTTCGGGTGAGATGGCGCAAGCCATCTACGACCACTTCCACGATCAGGGCTGAGTTCTGCCGCGCCCCAAGTGATGAACCGCAACAGCGCCCTGTCGCTCCCCAACCTCCTGACCTACGGGCGGATCATTGCGATCCCGGTGATCCTGATCCTGCTCTTCGACGGATCGGATTGGGCGCGCTGGTCGGCGATGATCCTCTTCGTCGTCGCCAGCGTCACCGATTTCCTCGACGGATGGATCGCGCGCGCCTGGCAGCTCGGCTCGACGCTCGGCCAGGTGCTCGACCCGATCGCCGACAAGCTCCTCGTCTCCGCGTGCCTGTTCATGCTGGTAGCCGACGGCACGATCGAGGGCTGGTCGGTGTGGGCGGCGATCGTGATCCTCAGCCGCGAGATACTGGTCTCGGGCCTCCGCGAGTTCCTCGCCGGGCTTCAGGTCGGCATGCCGGTGACGCAACTCGCGAAGTGGAAGACCGCCATCCAGATGATCGCGCTCGGCTTTCTTCTCGCCGGCCCGGCCGGGGACAGGGTCTTCGCTTACACGACGAGGGTCGGCCTGGTGCTGCTATGGGTGGCCGCGGTGGTGACGATGGTCACCGGCTTCGACTACCTCAAAGCCGGCCTCCGCCATTTCGTCTCACGCGACGCCTGAGCCCCCTCGACAGCCCCTAAGCGCCACGGCTGCCCCTCGCCACTCCCGAGTTTGTCGTCAGGTACCTCCACCGTTGTCATCACCGGGCTTGTTGTTCAGCCCGGGGAGATGGCTGACACCTGTTCGGAGACATCGCTGACAGTTGTGGGTGTGGTCAAGTGGATGGTGGCGATGCGGCGGGTGGCGAAGAAGACGCCGTAGCTTCCGTCGCGGTCGAGGGGGCGGATGGCGACGCGCTCGCCGCGGAAGGCCTGCGGCACTTTCCAGGGCCGTCCCTTGAAGCTGACATAGGCCTTGGTGGCCGGGACGATGCGGACAATATCGTCGGGGTCGTAGTCGGGTTGCGGGAGGTGGTCGGGCATCGACCTATGGCTGGGGCGATAGCGGCTGGCCGGGACCTCCTGGCCGAGGGCTTGGTGCGGGCGCTCGACGTTGTAGACCGTGCGCCAGGCATCGAGGGCGCGCTGGACCGCTTCGAGGTCGGGGAAGCGCTCGAGGGCGAAGACCTCGCTCAGCAGGGTGCGATGGAAGCGCTCGTTCTTGCCGCGGCTCTGCGGGTGGTAGGGCCGGCTGTGGATGAGGTCGACGCCGAGCTTGAGGAGCCATACGCCGAACCTTGTCCAGCGTTGGCCCGAAGGATCGCCCCACGGCGTGCCGTTGTCGACGAAGAAGGCTTGCGGGAGGCCGTAGCGGCGGAAGGTCTTCTCCAGCGCGCTGCGCACCGTACTGCCCTGCTGGTCGGCGCAGGCGGTGAGACAGAGGGCGTAGCGCGAGTGGTCGTCGATGACCGTCAGCGGATGGCAGCGCCGCTCCGCCGTCCTGATCCAGCCTTTGAAGTCCATCTGCCAGAGAAGGTTGGGTGCCGGCTTCTCGAAGCGGAGCGTCGCCCGCGCACCCCCGAGCGGCGGCCGGATGCGGCCATTGCGGCTCAGGATCTCATGCACCGTCGACAGCGCCGGCGCCAGGATCCCCTCCCGCTCCAGGCAGCGGCCGATCTTGCGCGCGCCCCAGGCCGGGTGGGCGTCGCGCACCCGGAGCACCGCGGCCTCGCTCTCCGCCGAGCTGCGGCCAGGGCTGTGCAAGGGCCGCCGCGAGCGGTCCGTGAGCTCCCGGTCCCCCTCCAACCACCGCCGCAGCCACTTGTAGCCGACCTCGGGGCTGATCCCGAAGCGCCGGCACAGCTCCCGCCGGTTCGCCCCCTCCTGCAACGCCAGCCGAACGAACTCCTGCCGCTCGTCCATCACCAACACCTCTCGCCATGCCATGGAACGCCTCCTCGAAAGCCGACTCCATGCAAGATGACGTGTCAGTCATGTCCCCGAACACCAGTCAGGGATCTCCCCGGGCTAAACA
>CAYOET010000041.1:0-16648 GCA_964402985.1 uncultured Bauldia sp.
CGCCCAACCCCAATTCGCGGATCACCCTAAGCGATGAACTCGACGAGCTCGGCAACCGCCGTGCAAACCTCCATTGGGAACTCACCGACCTCGACTACCGGACCTTCCAGCGCGGCCAGGAGATCGTCGCCACCGAGCTGAGCGCTCTGGGCGTCGGACGCTTCCAGCTCGACGAGCTGACGCCCGAGTTCATCAACGAGCGGCTCATCGGCCACTACCACCATGTCGGCACCACGCGCATGAGCACCGATCCGAGCAGCGGCGTCGTCGACGTCGAATGCCGGGCGCATGGAGTAGACAATCTCTACGTCGCCGGCAGCTCGGTGTTCCCCACCGCCGGCTATTCGGGCCCGACCATGACGATGATGGCGTTCGCCATCCGTCTCGCCGATCATCTCAAGGAGACGCACGCATGAACGCGCCGCTGCGCCTGGGACTGGCCTTCGTCACGCTGATCGCTCCGCCGACGGTGGTGCTCGTCGACCGCTCGCCACTGGGATGGGGCGTCGCCTTCCTCGCCCTGGCCGCGCTCGCCATTTTCTTCCTGCTTTTCGCGGGCGTAGGTGCGCTCTTCTGGCTGGCTGCCGGCCTGATCGGGTTCTGGCGAGTAGTGAAGGCGGGTACCCGGCGATCCTTCGCCCGGGCAATCTGACAAATATCGAGGGGGCATTCTCGAGTGAATATCGCGCTTACCGGCGTCACCGGAGTCTGGAACCGAGGCGTGCAAGCGCTCGTCGACACGAGCGTCACCGAGATCCGGCGCCTGTGGCCGGGCGCGAGGATCACCGTTCTCACCTCCGACATCGAGCGCGACAGGCGGGAGCTCCCCTCGGGCGTCGAGGCCGTCAGGGACGCGCGCGGCTATTTCTCATTGCCCAGGGCGCTCCGCCCGACCGTCGGTCACCTGCTTGGCGCGGCGGGCATAGTCCGGCGCGGAGGCGATGCCTCGAAGACGCTCAAGAAGCTGAAGGACGCTGATCTCGCGATCGCATTGGGCGGAGACATCTTCAGCTCCGACTACGGGTCCGTCAGCCTCAAACGCCACGTCGCCACGATCGAGGAGGCGCAGGCCCACGGAACGCCGACGGTGTTCCTCGCCCAGTCGATCGGACCGTTCGCGAACGCCGCCGACATCGCCACGATGCGCGGGGCGCTCGACCGCTCGACACTCCTCACCGTGCGCGAGCGGCTCACCCAGGAGTACATGGCGTCCGCCTTCCAGCTCGGCCCGGAGCGCGCGGTCCTCACCGCCGACGTTGCCTTCCTGCTCGAGCCGAGCCCCCCCGAGCGCGCCGACGCGATGCTCGCCCATCTTGGGCTGGAGGCAGGCAAGTTCGTCGCCATGTCAGCCAGCCAGGGTATCACCACCTTCTCGACCCTGGGGGGAGACGATGCCCACGACCGCGCGTGGATCGAGGCGATCGAGACCGTCCTGAAAACCACCGACCATTCCGTATTGATCGTGCCGCACGTCCAATCGCCGCGGCCCGGCAACGACGATTCCCGCATTGCCTTCCGGCTGCTCGAGCGCCTGAACTTCCATCCGCGGGTGAAGGCGGCATTCGGGCCCTATACGGCGAGCGACTTCAAGGCGCTCATCGCGCGGTCGCGCTACCTTGTCGGCGAACGCATGCACGCCTGCATTGCTGCCCTCTCCTCGGGCGTGCCGCTGATCGCGGTGGGCTACTCGATCAAGGCGCGCGGCATCATGGGCGACATCTTTGGCGAGAAGGCCGAAGAGTATGGGCTCGTCGTTCCCGTGAAGGACTTCATTGAACCGAAGAAGATTGCGGGAATGATCACCGCCGTCGAGGAGAACATCGGCCCGATCCGCGCAACCCTTGCGGCCGCGCTGCCTCGGGTCAAGGAGCGCGCGCGGGACAACTTTACCCGGCTCGCGACGGTGGGCGCCGCCAAGCGGGAGAAGGTAGCGTGATCCTCTTCCCCTATTCCGGCGACACCCGTGGCGG
Source organism: uncultured Bauldia sp. (assembly GCA_964402985.1). Taxonomy (GTDB): domain Bacteria; phylum Pseudomonadota; class Alphaproteobacteria; order Rhizobiales; family Kaistiaceae; genus JADYYB01. The sequence continues at coordinate 1,971 of CAYOET010000041.1, forward strand.
CAGCGTCCACTCCTCGTTCCTGCTCATCGAGACGCTTCTCGGTCGCAGCCGGCCGCTCAAGCTCGCCTTCCACGGCGATGGCTTCACCCGCGACCTCGCCAAGCGGAAGGGCTTCCCCTTCATCGACCTGCCCTCCCTCGGCTCCAAACCCGAGATCGAGCGGAAGGACGGTTTTCGCGCTGGCAACCTCGGCGCCCTCGCCGCCTGCCGGCGAACCGTCGCCGAGACCGGTGCGAGTTTCGTCCACGTCAACGACAAGCGGATGCTGCGAACCTGGTGCCTGCCGGCGCGCGTCGGCCGCGCGGCGTTGATCGCGCACTGGCGGAGCATCTACTCGCCAAGCTGGTCGGTCGACCTCGGCCTCCGCCTCGCCTCGCGGATCGTCTGCGTCTCCGCCTACAGCCGCGACCTCCTGCCTGGCTGGGCGCAGATCAAGTCGAGCGTCGTCTACAATCCCTTCAAACCTCTCATCGCCCCGGAAGCGCGCGCCGAAGCACGCCAGAGAATCCGCGGGCAGGCGGGAGTCCCCCAGGATGCCGCCGTGATCGGCTTCTTCGGCGCGATGATCGATCGCAAGCAACCGCACGTGCTTCTCGAACTCCTGAGGCGTATTCCCACGACCGCCGACGGGCGGCCCGTGATCGGCGTCTTCTGCGGCGAGGCGCTGCCACCGCGCGACGAAAAATTCTTCGCCATGATGGCGGACTGGTCGGAGCCGAGCCGCGTGGTGCAGCCGGGCTTCGTCAACAATATCGGCGAGTGGATGGCGGCATCCGACGTCATGGTTGCGCCTGCCTATGACGAGCCGCTCGCGCGCGTTGGCGTCGAGGCGCAGAGCGCCGGCTTGCCGGCGATCGTATCGTCCGACGGCGGACTGCGCGAAGTGGTCGAAGACGGCGTTACCGGCCTCGTCGTCGATCCCTACGATCTCGACGGGTGGACCGCCGCGACCAGGCGCGTGCTCAACGATCCCGAGCTGGCCCGGCGGTTAAGCGCAGGCGGGCTCGCGGCGGCAGGCAAGCTGACCGCCGACCGTCACGCCGACCAGATCGAAGCACTCTACGAGGGGCTGGGCCGCCGCAAACGCGCGGCTTAGCCCCTGGGCTGGATGCTGCAGTATTCATTCAGAGCCGAGACCAAACGAGCAGTCATACGGCGTTCGCGCCCCACCAACGTCAAGCTCGCTTTGAGTGATCGAACCAACATGCTGGCGCTCTCAGGAACGATCGATTTCGCCCCGGCAATCAACTTCTTAGACATCGCTGGTTGCGGAGGCGCCGTTCACCAGCTGACCCGAACCTTCGGCCGTCCGGAGCGCCGGTCGCTCTATCTCGATCACGCTCATTCGGCTGATCGCGCCGGAATGACTGTCACGATACTCTGAGGCGAGAGGCCCTGCGCTCTTCGTGCACCTCTTCCGCGAAGCCTCAAGCAACCGCGGCTAGGAGGCATTTGCCGCGATACGTTCGCCACATGGCACTTCGACCATCTGGGCAGGGGAATGGCGACAGTCTGATTTCTCTGCTCCGCGGGATTCTCGAGGGGTTGGTCCGCGCCATGCTTAGAGAGCAATCGCGGACGGCTCGCCTGCCGGGACGCGCACGTCCTACTTGGGAACCCGCTTCAAGATGCCAAAAACCGACCTGCTGAGCATCCTCGCCTGCCCACGAAGTGGCCACCCTCTCGTGTCCTCGCCCGACGGCAAGTTCATGACCTGCACGTCGCCCGATTGCGAGTACTCCCGAACCGGATTTCCGGTCCTCGAAGGCACTCCGGTCCTTGTCGACTTCGAGCACTCGGTCCTCGACCGCGACTTCGTGATGCGATCAGGCGCGGCCTCGACCAAGCGCCGCAAGCGGCCCTTGATAACCCGGATTCGACGGCGGTTGAGCACCGCGCCCGGTCCCACCGAAGAAAACGTCACCCGCTTTCTGGCGGCGCTGAAAGCCCGCAATCCATGTCCCCGAGTGCTGGTCGTCGGCGGCGGTGTGGTCGGCACCGGCGCGCGCCGGCTGTACGAGGATCCAAGTGTCAGGATCATGGGTTCCGACATCTACCGCAGTGACCTGACGGAACTGATCGCGGACGGCCACCAACTCCCCTTCGCCGACGGATGCATGGATGGGGTATGGATCCAGGCGGTGCTCGAGCATGTGCTAGAGCCCCAGAAGGTAGTAGACGAGATTCACCGGGTGTTGGCGCCGGGCGGGATCGTCTATGCGGAAACGCCCTTCATGCAGCAAGTCCACGAGGGGGCCTACGACTTCACGCGCTTCACGCCGAGCGGTCATCGCTGGCTCTTCCGCTCCTTCGACGAGGTCGCCAGCGGAATAACGCGGGGCCCGGGGACGGTCCTCATCTGGTCGATCCGCTACTTCTCGGCGGCGGTCTTCCGCAGCTACAAGGTCGGCTCGGCAGTCTCCAGCCTGTTCTTCTGGCTGCGTTTCTTCGATCGCGTGAGTGGTCCCGGCTTCGCGCTCGACGGCCCGAGCGGCGTCTTCTTCATGGGCAGGCGTATCGACCGCGCGATGCTGCCGCGCGAGATCATCTCGTCCTATCGCGGCGCCCAATGATGGTGGCCTACAGCCACCACGTGGTTTTGAAGATGTCGCGCCACGCCTCGCCCGGCGCGGCGTCGAGGAGAATGCGATCCGCCTCGGCGACGGCGGCAAGCGCGCCCGGGAGGGCGTGCGAGTTCCGCCGCCACTCGTGATGCGGCCGCGAGGCGAACCACGACAGCACCGCCTCGCGATTGGTGGCGAGCGCAGTCCGCGCCGTCTCCTCGAGCCCATTGCCCGGCGTGACGTAGGAAAGGGCACGGCCGATTAGGAAATTGGCATCCAGATCAATGCAGTAGGGATGTTTTTCGTAAAGTCCGGTCGACTCCATGAGGCCGGCGGTGGCCGGAATGAGCGCCTCCGGGTGCGGCATCGGCGCCGAGATCTTCTCCGAGATCCAGTAGAGGTGCACCGCCCCGCCCATCGCCGCCAGTTTCGGCCGGTGGCGGAGCTGGTAGACGGAATCGAATCCGGCCCGCACCCACGCGGGAGCAAGCGCCCAGTAGCCGGTGTCCTGGTCGATCCGCCCCGCGAAATAGGACCACCACCCGGCCAGCCACTCCCGCGGGTCGTCGACCCCCAGGAATTCGCGGGACGGGAGCCCGAGGTCGCTCGCCGCGCCGACGATCGAGGCAAGTCCGCCGGCGCGATGCGAACCGCGCCAGAAGTGCACTCGATCGAGGAGCGAGAGCTTGAAGGGCGCTTCGCCCCTCCCCGGCACGGGCGCGAGTTGCCCTTGCAGCTCGCGGAACGGCTTCACCCGCGTCGCCAGATGGCTGGGGTCACCCTCGCTGAGGATGAGGAGCCCGCCCAGCGCGTAGGCGGTGACATGCTCCACGCTGTGCGATTGCTCGTCGCCGGCGCGAAACCACCCGTCATCGCCCTGGAAGCTGAGGATGAGATCGGTCCACGCCGCACGCCCGGCCGCATCGGTGAGATCGTCGAGCTGACCGAGGATTTCGGCCGCATACAGGATGTCGAGCGTGCCGAAGAGATCGGGCGCCGTCTTTTCGGGCGTGGATGCGAAATGGCCGCTCGCGGCCGCGGCGCTGACGTCATCGCCCACCGCACGATCGAGCGCGTAATAGTGAAATTTCGACTGAATATCGTCCCGCATGAAACTCCGCCGCGATTTTGAGGGGGGGCGCTTTGTCCGGGCGATGGCCTCATCGCCCGGACCTCAGGCGGGCCGGAACCCGTTCCATGCCTTGGGTGCCGGGCACCCATGCATCTCGGTCCACCGGGCTATCCCGACCATAGGCCTCGTCGAGGCCATCGGCGGTTCAATAAGCGTTCGTGGGACGGGCAACTGCCCAAACTGTGCGCGCCACGATCACCGTGTCGAGGGCGAGGCTCCAGTTCTCGATGTACCAGAGGTCGTGCTCGACCCGGCGCCGCATCAGCTCGTCGTTCGGGGTTTCGCCGCGATAGCCGCACACCTGCGCCCAACCGGTGATCCCCGGCTTGACCTGGTGGCGCTTGGCGTATTCCGCGATCACCGGTTCGTACTGGTTGTTGTGGGCCACCGCGTGGGGCCGCGGCCCGACGATCGCCATCTCGCCGCGAAGAACGTTGATCAGCTGCGGCAACTCGTCGACGCTGCTCGCCCGGAGCCACCGCCCGATCCGTGTGATCCGGTTGTCGTTTTTGGTGGCCTGCCTCACTTCCGCGCCGTCATCGAGCGTCCGCATCGTGCGGAATTTGAGGATCTTGAAACGCGTTCCGTTGACCCCGACCCGCGTCTGCTTGAAGAAGACGGGTCCCGGGCTGTCGAGCTTGATGAGCATCGCGACAAGGATGAGGAGCGGCGAAAACAGCGCCAACGCCAAGAGCGCCGCGGCGAAATCTATGCTCGCCTTCGCCAACCGCTTGGGGGACCTCCGCGAGGTCTCCCTGAAACTGATCCCCGGCTCCAGCGCCAGGTCGGCAATCGGATCTCGGAAGTATCGCATGGCAGGCCGCTCCGCTTACGGCTGTGGTCGTTAGGTCCTCAAGCTCCCCAGCCCGATGCTTACGCACTGCAGCAACTAGCAAGCGCCGTTCCACAAACGACCCTCCCCCCTCATCTGGGGGGCATGCGCTAAGCTCTTGGCAAATCCGCATAAAAGGCGATGCTTGGCGCGCGTCGAGTCAGCTGCCGGCGGCCAGCTTCTTGCAACGCAGCATTCCGGCTACGCTGGAACCGCCGGCGGGCAGCGGTCAGGCGTGGGCGCCGCAGGCAACTTGGACCTCTAAGGAGACTTCGAAATGCACCTGACAATGATCGGAGCGGGATATGTCGGCCTCGTCAGCGGGGCGTGCCTCGCCGACTTCGGCCACGACGTGATCTGCGTCGACAACAATCCCGACCGCATCGCGATGCTCAATCAGGGCAAGAGCCCGATCTACGAGCCGGGTCTCGACGCGCTCCTCGAATCCAACAAGAAGGCCGGCCGCCTCAGCTTCACCAGCGACCTCGCCGCGGCCGTCGCCGACGCCGACGCGGTGTTCCTCGCGGTCGGCACGCCGAGCCGCCGCGGCGACGGCCACGCCGACCTCTCCTTCGTCCGCCAGGCCGTGCGCGAAGTCGCCGCCGCGATGAAGGGCTTCACCGTCATCGTCACCAAATCGACCGTTCCGGTCGGCACCGGCGACGAGGTCGAAGCGATCGTGCGCAGCGTTCGTCCCGACGCCGACTTCGCCGTCGTCTCCAATCCGGAGTTTCTGCGCGAAGGTTCCGCGATCGAGGACTTCAAGCGCCCCAACCGCATCGTCATCGGCAGCGAGGACGAGCGCGCCAGCGACGTGATGGCCGGCATCTACCGCCCGCTGTCGCTCAACCACCTGCCGATCCTCGTCACCGGCCGGCGCACCGCCGAGCTGATCAAGTACGCGTCCAACGCCTTCCTCGCCGCGAAGATCACCTTCATCAACGAGATGGCCGACCTCTGCGAGGCCGCCGGCGCCGACATCCAGGACCTTGCCCGCGGGATCGGCCTCGACCAGCGCATCGGCTCCAAATTCCTGCACCCCGGTCCGGGCTATGGCGGCTCGTGCTTCCCGAAGGACACGCTCGCCCTTATCCGCACCGCCGAGGAATTCGGCGTCGCCTCGTCGGTGGTCACCACCGTCGCGGACAGCAACGCGCGCCGCAAGCGCACCATGGCCCGCCGCGTGATCAACGCGCTCGGCGGATCGGCCATGGGCAAGCACGTCGCGGTCCTCGGCCTCACCTTCAAGCCCAACACCGACGACATGCGCGAATCCCCTGCCCTCGACATCATCGACGGCCTCCAGGCGGCCGGCGCCACCATCGCCGCCTACGACCCGGTCGGCATGGACCAGGCGCGCCCGCTACTCGACGACGTACGCTTCGCGACCGACGCCTATGACTGCGCCGACGGCGCCGACGTCCTGATTGTCGTCACCGAGTGGGACGCCTTCCGCGCCCTCAACCTCGACCGCCTGAAGGCAGCGCTGAAGCAGCCCCTCGTGGTCGACTTCCGCAACGTCTACAAGCCCTCGGAGATGGTCGAGCACGGCTTCGCTTATTACTCGATCGGCCGTCCGGCCGCCTTGCCGAAGCCTCGCCTCGCTTCAGTGGCGACGGCTTAAGGCACACGGCCGAGCGATCACCCCCACGTTGAACCTCCCCCTTGCTAAAGGAGGAGGTTCAACGGATAGAGGCCGCTCGCCGCACCCGAGTGACCGATCGCCGTCAGACCCTGGCCCGCTTCAGGTACCACTCGACGAAGCGCGGGATTCCCACCTCGATCGGCGTCGTCGGACGAAAGCCGTAGTCGGTCGAGAGGGCGGTGATGTCCGCGTAGGTGGCGGGAACATCGCCCGGCTGCAGCGGCAGGAGCTCCTTCTCCGCCCTGCGGCCGGTCGCTTTTTCAATCAGCTCGATGACATGCAGCACCTCTTCGGGCCGGTTGTTGCCGATATTGTAGACCCGGTGCGGCGGCGTGATCGCGGGCGGCCTGGCGGACACCGCGAGCACCCCCGTGACGATGTCGTCAATATAGGTGAAGTCGCGCTGCATCTTGCCGTAGTTGAAGACCGGGATCGGCTTCCCGGCGAGGATCGCCTCGGTGAAGATCCACATCGCCATATCCGGCCGGCCCGAAGGCCCGTAGACGGTGAAGAAGCGCAGCCCGGTGAGGTGCAACCCGTAGAGGTGGGCATAGGTATGGCTCATCAGCTCGTCGGCCCGCTTGGTCGCGGCGTAGAGCGACACCGGCCGGTCGACCGCGTCGGTCTCGGAGAACGGCATCTTGGTGTTGCCGCCATAGACCGAGCTCGACGAGGCATAGACCATGCTCTCGACCTCGGGCCGCGCGCGATGGAACTCGAGCATCTCGACATGGCCGGCGAGATTCGCCGAGACGTAGTCCTCCGGATGGGTCAACGAATGGCGGACCCCGGCCTGCGCCGCCAGGTGGATGATCCGCCGGATCGACACGCCCGCGAGTGCTTTGGCGAGCGCGCCGCGGTCGGAGAGGTCCACATGGTGGAACGCGAATTTGGGGAAGGCGCGTAGCTCGCCAAGCCGCTCGCGCTTGAGGTCGACCGAGTAGTACGGGCTGAGATTGTCGATCCCGACGACGCTCTCGCCCGCCTCAAGCAGCCGGCGCGCGCAATGAAAGCCGATGAATCCCGCCGCGCCGGTTACCAGGTAGGTCATGTCTTCCTTCTCTCGCTGGGGTCCTGTCTCGCACAGGACCGAAATCCACGCGAGACCCACCACGGCCGACCTCGCAACCACATCGCGAAATGCAAGCCGGGTGCCGCCGGCGGTCTCGGATTTGTGACGAGCGGCTCCCCTGCCCGCCGCGCCGGGCGAGTGCTAGCGTCCCGGCGCGGCGACCGACCAGTCCTCGCCCCGAGAGTGGGCCGTCGCCGGAAGAGGGTGACCACTATGTCCTTGTCCCATTGGGCCGTTGGCGCTGCGATCGGCGGCGCCGCGGTTCTCATGAGCTTTTCCGCTCTCGCCCAACCCGTGCCGGGTTGGTCAACCATTGGCACGATCTTCGCTACCAACTGCACCCGCTGCCACGGCGGCGCCCTGCCCCGCGCCGGCCTCGACCTCACGACCTACGACAGCGCCATCCGCGGCAGCAGCAGCGGCCCGGTGATCGTCTGCGGCAACGCCGCCGGCAGCCGCCTCGTCGCGCGCATCACCGGCCAGGTGCCGCCGCAGATGCCGCGTGGCGCTGCCCCGCTTCCCGCCGACCAGATCGCCGCCATCCAGGCGTGGATCAACGGCCAGTGCCCGAGCGCCTGATCGGCTTCGCTTAGGCGTCTAAGCCACCGCCAGCGACGCCGCTTCGGCGGCGTCGCGCATCGGCAACCGCTCCAGCCTTCTCGTCCAGCACCAGCCCGAAGCCGTTCTTCCTCGCCAGCGCGCGGATGATCTCCACCGCCAGCGAGCCATGCCGTTCGAGGATCAGCGCGGGCTTGCCGTCCTCGTCCCGCGCGAGCTTGTGGTAGGCGGTGATCGAGGTCGACATCGGCAGGAACTGCGGATAGCTCGCCCGCACCGTCGCCTCGTCGCGGTGGCCGATGAAGACGACGCCTTCGGTCTTGCCGAAATCCGCTGCGATCCCGCGCATGTCGTAGTGCGCCGGCTCGACATGGCCGGTGATCCCGCTCGACACGTTGGCCGAGGTGACGAAGAGAAAATCCTCCGCCGCCTGCTCGAGGCATTCCGGGACCAGCTCGTTCGAGGGGCACCGGTCACCCCTGGCCGATCAGCTGGGTGGTCCGCATCTCCGCGTCGCGCGAGGTGAGATAGGCGGGGATGTGTCGCGCCGCCGGCCCGCGGAACCCGAACGGGCCAAGCGCGAAGAACTCGTCCATCAGCCCCCTCACCGCCTCGCGTGTCAGGCCGGCGGGAAGGACCGTCCAGTCGAACAACCCATCGAATTTCGGCCGCGTCGTGGTGAGGCTGCCGACCTGGTTCTCCGGCCTCCCCTTGAAGAGGTTCACGCGCACCACCGACTCGTGCTCGGGCCGCGCCGCGACCGCGCAGAAATTCGCGAAGCTGTAGAAGATCGCCGCGCCGAGGCTCACCGCATCGGCGGCGAGGCGCCGGTCGGCGGTGCTCTCGAGGTCGAGCGCCGTCGTCGACCAGTCGGTCGCCGCCATCCGTGCCAGCGTCTCCCGGTCGGCATCGTTCATCGCCGGCTTGAGGATCGGCGCCAGCGCCGCCAGCGGCGTCGCCCGCGAACTTGGGGAGGAGATTACCGATCGCGTCCGACAGGCGGCGGGCCGGCACAATCGGCGCGAGAAAAGGAAATACCCGCCGGAGGGCGGGCATTTCCCGGGTCACGCAGCGTTGGAGGATGCTGGCAAACCTATCGTCTGCGCGACGATGATCCGCTCGCCGTCGCGTGCGGATTGTTGGCTGGAATAGCGTCGGAAGTCGAGCCCGTCGTGGTTGAAGTGCCCCGCCACCCGAGTGCGCGGCCGTCATAGGCCACCGCCGCCCCGCCCGGCGGATGTTGGCCCGAGCCGTTGCGGGCTCCCGTCGGCCCACGCCGCCGCGCGGTCCTCATCGGCACCGTGACCGAGCTGGCAATGGCCGGCGCCGGGGCCGCGGGTTTCGAATACATCCCAGCAGAGGGCCTCTCCATCGTGCCGCTCCTCGATAGCGTGAAAGTGGCGGCCTACCGCGTGGGCATGTAGTGTCCGGCCGGGCCCTGTTGGGTGACGACGCATGGCGCGAAATGAAATAAGCCGCCTGGCGCTCGTGGCAATGGTGCAACTGACCCCCCGGCGCCAAATGAGTGCCGTAGTCGAACGCGCAAGTTAACTAATCGCGATGGCGTCTCACGCAATCACTCTCGACACGAAGTCGTCGCGCCACCCTTGTCGTGCGATCCCCGCGCCGACAAATGGCACTCGTCAGAACGACCCCACCTCACTCCCCTTCCTCACGTTTCTTCAACTGCAGATGGCGTTCAGACAAGAAATCGATACATCGGATTGCGCGAAAATCGATCTGCGGCGTTAGAAGATTCATAAATCGCTCCCCGGATAGTTGACCGACTCAGGGTCAGCCGCCTAAACGTCGGAACTAGGGGCGTACTGACCTTCATAGCTCCAACCACCGGAAGGGTATTCATGGCAAAAGAGCCGACGGCAATCGAACGCATCAAGCAACTCGACGAGGAGAGGACGCGCCTCCTCGATCACGCGCGCAAGGAAGCGCTCGACAAGGCGAACCGCGCCGTCGACGAGTTGAATGCCCTCGGCTTCAACTATCGCCTGAACGAGTCCGGTTCGCGCGGCGGCGGGGCCAGCTCGCGCAAGGGCACGCGCCGGGTCAAGGACGCGGCCTGCCCGATCTGCAACTTTAAGACCGTTCCGCCGCACGATGGCCGCGCCCATCGCTCGCAGAATCCGAAGAAGCCTTTCACCGCCGAAGAGCTTTCCAATCGCGGCTTCCGTCGCGCCTAGTCGCGCCGCTACTACGGCTAGTTTCAAGAACGCCGTTTCGGCATGAGCCGGAGCGGCGTTTTCGTTTGTCCGATTTCGCGCTGCCAATAGGTCAGCGTCTGACGCACTTCCTCGCCTGTTCGCCACCAACACTTCGAGGTGAACGCTCCAAGAACGGCAGCCCTCGCGCCCGCCTTTTTGGCAGTGATTTTGACCCCACTTTCGGAGCCGTGACGCCGATCACAAGGGAACCAAAGGTCGAGCCAAAGCTTATCACTTCGGATTGTTGAAGGGAGGCGCTGCGCGTCTCCCGCCCCTCGGTTTTGCGTTTGGTGAGGAAGACCATGAGCAGGAACATGATCGGCGTTTTGCTGCTGGGCGCAGCTCTCATTCTGGTTCTGCTGGTTACGGTGAATGTCCGGCAGTGCGATACTACCACTGGCCCCCTCGGCTTCCTCCGTTTCACCACCTGCACCGAGGAGCCGATCCTTCAGCCGCCGCCCGCCTAGCGGAACGGACTTGAACTTGACCGCCGGGGCGTGGAACGTGTGGGCCGGATTCTGGTTGACCTCGGGTTGAGGGAGTTCGATTCGTGGCCCCACGCGCGAGCTGGAAGGGTTTCCTGAAGATCGGCGAGCTGACCTGCCCCGTGGCCCTCCACGCGGCAGCCTCGACCGGCGAGCGCATCCGCTTCCACACCCTCAATCGGTCGACCGGCCACCGCGTCCACCGCCAGTTCGTCGACCAGGAGACCGGCAAGGTCGTCCCCTCCGAGGAGCAGGTGAAGGGCTATGAGGTCTCCAAGGGCGAGTACGTCGTGCTCGAGCCGGACGAGATTTCCGCGGCGATCCCCTCCGGCGACAAAACCCTTTCGGTTGACGCCTTCGTCAAGGTCGCGGACGTCGACAAGGCCTTTTTCGACCGCCCCTACTATCTGACCCCGGCCGACGAAGTCTCGCTCAAGGCCTATGGCCTCATCCGCGAGGGGCTGAAGAAGGAAGGCGTTGCCGCCCTCGCGCGGGCGCTCCTCTTCCGCAAGGTGCGGACGGTTCTGATCCGCCCCTTCGAGCTCGGCCTCATCGCCACCACCCTCAACTTCGACTACGAGGTCCGCCTCGCCGCGACGGTCTTCGACGAACTCAAGAACGTGAAGATCGCCAAGGACATGCTCGACCTCGCCGAGCACATCATCGCGACCAAGCGCGGCAAGTTCGATCCGGCCAAGTTCGACGACCGCTACGAGGCGGCGCTGGCCGAGCTGGTCAAGGCCAAGATGGAAGGCCGCCCGATCGAGAAGCCCGCCGAACCCGAGCCGACCAACGTCGTGAGCCTGATGGACGCGCTTCGCCAGAGCGCCGGGGCGGCCGGCAAGGCGCCGGCCAAGAAGCAGCCCGCCGCCTCGAAGGCCGGCCGCACCAAGACCGCCGCGAAGGTCTCGACGCGCACCAAGCGCGCGGCTTCCGCCGAACCCAGGCGCCGCAAAGCGAGCTGAGCCCCCGCCTCCTATTTCGCCTTGGTCTTCTTCTCCGCGGCGATGCTCTTCTTGAGGGCATCCATGATGTTGATGACGTTGCTGGGCGACTCGGGAAGGGCGGCCGGTTCCGGCCTCTCGACCTTCTGCCCCTTCTTCTTGGCCGAAATGATCTTCAGCAGCTCGTCCTGCACCGGGTCCTTGACCAGGTCCGGCCCCCAGGGCTTCGTCCGCTCCTCGATCACTTTGGTGACCAGCGACATCAGCTTGGCGTCGGGCTTTTCCGCCTTGATGCCCTCGAAATAATCCTTGGGCTGCCGCACCTCGTCGCCGTAGCGGAGGGTCCAGAGGACAATGCCCTTGTCGCGCGGCTCGAGCATCACCGCGCGCTCGCGGCGGTAGAGGACAAGGCGCGCGATGCCGACCGTGCCGGTCGCCTCCATCGCTTCGCGAATGACCGCGAAGGCCTCCTCTCCGACATCGCCGTCGGGCACCAGATAGTGGGGCTTGTCGTACCAGACCCACTCGATCGAATCCCGCTGGACGAAGGTGTCGATGTCGATGGTCCGCGTGCTTTCGAGAGCGACCGAGCGGATTTCCTCCTCCTCGAGGAGGACGAAATCCTGCTCGCCCCGTTCGTAGCCCTTGGCCTCGTCCTCTTCCTCGATCGGCTTGTTCGATTCCGCGTCGACGTAGCGGCTCTCGATGCGGTTGCCGGTCTCGCGGTTGAGGGTGTGGAACTTGACCTTCTTGCCATCGGTCGTGGCCGGCGTCAGCGTCACCGGGCACGTCACCAGCAAAAGCTTGAGGTATCCCTTCCAGAACGGTCTCGGGGCCATGGCGAAGCCTGTGACTCTAGGGGTCTCGCGTGTTCAACCGCGAGCTTAGCCACTCGTTCCGTCTTGCCTAGCCCGAACTACTCAATGCGCCGCTCGATCGGCCCGTCGAGATAGTCCTGGTAGATCCAGCCCTGTCGTCCGGCGACCACGACATCGCACCAGAAATTGCAGCTTCGCACCTCGACCGGCGTCCCGGCGGCGACCACAGCTACGACCGGCGAGTTCCGGTCAGGCCCGCTCCGCATGTTGACGGCGGTCCGCGAGACCGCGCCGGCCAGCGCGGATGAGGCGGACGGGGTGGACCCAGTCGTCTCGAACGAGGGCGACGAAGCGCCCGGCACGATGGCCGGAGGCAAGGCGGCGACTGAGGTCGCGCCGGGAACCGCGGAGAGCGGCGGCGGAACCGGCCATTCGGGAAGCCGCTCCTGGACCTTGTCGGCCTCGACCACCGTCGTCGTCGCGAGCGCAGGCAAATCTCCGCCGGAAGCCGGCGCCGGTACGGCTGCTGCGCCGGCCGGCACGGCCACGCTCGCCGCATCGCCGATCGGTGTGCGCAACGAAGAATAGGCGGCGCCCGCCGCGACCAGGAGCGCAAAGAGCGAAATCCCGAGCACCGGAATGCGCCGGCCGCGCGGAGCGGCTTCCTCGACCTCCATCGCCTCGTCTGCCACGATATCTGCCGCTCGACTGCCGCGAGGTTGCTCGGGTCGCGGCTCGAGGCGTGGTTCCACGCGAGGCTCGGCCGGCGCCGGTTCGATCACCGTCGTCACGGCCGTGAGCTCGAGCAGCATCTCGTCGAGGAACGGGTCATCCTCGCGCCGATAGGGTACCGGACCCGACCCCTCCGCGACGCTTCGCGAAAACTCGCCCCGGGAAGCTGGAACCGAGCCGCCGGGTGGGGACTTGGATGCTGTCAACAGAGTCATGCTTGCCGGTTGCCTAATCGAGAGAACGGGATTGGAGATTGGCCCGTCCACGGGTTATCCTGTGCCCTTGTGTTAACCGCACGCTGGCGCGCGATTGTGACCACGGGCGGCCGACATTTGGGCGAAGTCGGGGAATCTCCGCGATTCGCCCGCCAGGGCTGAGCTTGAGGGACCAGTGCTCGTCGCGAGCGCGGTCGGGGGCAGGCTTGGATCCATCCGCCGGTCGCGGCGGCGATGCTGGGCGTCTCTTCGCGGGGCCGCCCGACCTGATGACATGAGACTACGCCCGACAGGCTGACGGGCGCACCCCAGAAGAGAATAAGCGCCGTGTTCTTTCTGACGATCGCTGCCGGAACCGCGTGGTTCGTCTCCGGACTGGCCAGCCAGCTGCCGGATTACGATGCGCTGGCGCAGTACGAACTGCCCATGGTCTCGCGCGTCCATGCCGCGGGCGGCGAGCTGATCGGCGAGTACGCCCGCGAGCGGCGGATGTATCTGCCCATCGAGACCATCCCTGAGCGGCTGCGCAACGCGTTCGTGTCCGCCGAGGACCAGAATTTCTACCGTCACTCCGGCGTCGACCTCGTGGGCATCATCCGCGCCGCGATGCAGAACGTGCAGTCCTATGGCTCGACCGACCGCCTGGTCGGCGGCTCGACCATCACCCAGCAGGTCGCCAAGAATTTCCTCCTCACCAGCGACCAGACCTGGGACCGCAAGATCCAGGAGGCGATCCTCGCCGTCCGCATCGAGAACGCCTACTCGAAGGAGCACATCCTCGAGCTCTACATGAACGAGGTGAATCTCGGTCTCGGCGCTTATGGCGTCGCCGCCGGCTCGCTCATCTATTTCGGCAAGGCCGTGCACGAGCTGTCGATCGCCGAGTGCGCCTATCTCGCCGCCGTCCTCAAGGGCCCGAGCAACTACCACCCCTTCCGCTACCCGGAGCGCGCCATCGAGCGCCGCAACTACGTCATCGACCGCATGGTCGAGGACGGCTACGTCACGCCCGACGAGGGCGTCCTCGCCAAGGCGGAGCCGCTTGGCGTGATCACCACCGAAGAGGCGCCGCGCCTCTTCACCGCGGACTCCTTCCATGGCGCCTACGCGACCTACTTCGCCAACTACTACGGCGAAACGATCGAACGCACCGGCGGCATCCCGACCGGCGTCGCCGGCTATTTCGCCGAGGAAGTGCGCCGCGAGCTGATCGACATGTACGGCGAGGAGGAGCTCTACAGCGCCGGCCTCTCCGTGCGCACCTCGCTCGACCCCGAGATGCAGATCCTCGCCCGCAAGACGCTGATGGATGGGCTGATCGCCTTCGACACCGCGCGCGGCTGGCGCGGACCGGTCACCGAGATCGAGGTCGAAGGTCAGGATTGGGGGCCGCTCCTCGCCAACGTGCCGAGCCTCTACGACGTGATCGAGTGGCGCGTGGCGGTCGTCCTTTCGGTGACCG
>CAYOET010000042.1:0-5869 GCA_964402985.1 uncultured Bauldia sp.
AGGCTCAGCTGCGATCGCTTAGGCGGGAGCCCTCGGGCGCTGCACGCCACTAGATCGCCGGAACGAGTCCGGCGATGACAACCTTTGAAATCTAGCGCTTGCGGGGCGCCGTCTTCGCCGGCCCCGACTTCTTCGCGGCCGGTGCGCGCACCGCCGGCGGCTGATACCGCACGCTGCGGATGAAATCCGAGATGCGCGGCGCGATCTCGGCGCGGAAGCGCGAGCCGTTGAAGACGCCGTAGTGTCCGACCCGCTCCTGGAGGTAGTGCGCCCGCCGGTCGGCGGCGATGTTCGGCGCGAGGTCATGCGCCGCCTTGGTCTGCCCCACGCCCGAGATGTCGTCGCGCTCGCCCTCGACCGTCAGCATCGCGACCCGGCGGATCGCCTTCGGGTCGACCTTCGTGCCGCGATGCATCATCTCGCCCTTGGGCAGCGTGTGGCGGATGAACACCGTCTCCACCGTCTGCATCTAGAACTCGGCGGTCATGTCGAGGACGGCGAGGTATTCGTCGTAGAACTCGCGGTGCTTGTTGGCGCCGTCGCCGTCGCCGTCGACGAGGTGCTTGAAATAGTCGGCATGCGCCGTCATGTGGCGCTCGAGGTTGAGACCCATGAAGCCCGAGAGTTGCAGGAACCCCGGATAGACCTCGCGCATGAAGCCGGGATGCGGGAAGGGCACGCGCATGATCGTGTTGCGCCGGAACCAGTCGATGCCCTTCTCCTCGGCGAACTTGTTCACCGCCGTCGGCGCCTGCCGCGTGTCGATCGGCCCGCCCATCAGCGTGATCGACGCCGGCACGTAGGGATCGTCCTTGGCCTCCATCAGCGCCGTCGCGGCGAACACCGGCACCGCCGGCTGGCATACCGCGATGACGTTGGTGTCGCCGCGCAGGAAATGGAGCATCGAGATGAGGTAGTCGATGAAATCGTCGAGGTCGAAGGCGCCCGCCGACAGCGGCACCATCCGCGCGTCCGCCCAGTCGGTGATGTAGACGTCGTGCCGTGGCAGCATCGTCTCGACGGTGCCGCGAAGGAGCGTCGCGTAGTGGCCGGAGAGCGGCGCGACGAGGAGCATTTTCGGCTGGTCGGCGAACCGCTCGTGCGCCGGCTTCTCGAAGCGGATCAGCCGGCAGAACGGCCGCTCCCACACCACCGCCTCGTGCACCGGCACGCGGCCGATGCTGGTGTCGACCGAGGCGATGCCGAATTCCGGCTTGCCGTAGCGCCGCGTGGTGCGCTCGAAGAGGTCGAGCCCGGCCTGGACGTTCTTGCCGAAGGGCGTCTGCCCGAGGGGGTTGAGCGGGTGCTTGAGCGAGAGCCGCGCCATGTCGGCGGCCGCGCGCCACGGCGCGAGGGCGGCGTGCTGCCACTCATAGAACTGATAGTAGTTGGACAAGCCCGGATAAGCCCCATGCCGTCAGCGCTTGTGCGCTGCAGCAATCATGGACCGGCTTTTGCGGCGCCGCAAGCGGCGATCCGCCTAAGCGCCTGATCGGACTTGATTCTGCCTACCGAAAGGGCAGGGGGCTACTCGCCCAGCGAAAGGAGCGACCCGGCCCGTCGCGCGCTGTCGAGAAGCCGCACGAAGATGAAGCCGGCGACGGTCACGAGCGCGGCGTTGATGGCAAGCGCGCGGAGCATGAGGTCGGCGCGGAAGGTGCCCTCGAACATCAGCGCCCGCATCCCTTCGAACACGTAGGTCGGCGGCAGCGACCAGGCGACCCAGCGCAGGAACTCGGGCAGCGTCTCGACCGGATAGAACACGCAGCAGATCGGCAGGATGAGGAACATGATGGTCCACACGAACCCTTCCGCGCCGAGCCCGTTCCGGAGAACCAGCCCGCTTGCAAGGATGCCGACCGCCCACGCGGTGAGGAGGAGGTTCACGAAGAACGCTGCCAGCGCGAAGCCGAGGCCCCAGAGGTTGAATCCGAAAAACCAGATCGCGAGGATCGTCACCGGCAGGATGCCGATCGCGAGCCGGATCATCGACACTGTCATCAGACCGATCAGGAACTCGCTCCGCTTGAGCGGCGTGATCAGGAGGTTGGCCATGTTGCGCGACCACATCTCCTCGAGGAACGAGACCGAGAAGCCGAGCTGGCTGCGGACCAGAAGGTCCCACAGGAGGATCGCGCCGATCAGCGTCCCGCCGGCCTGCGCGAGCATCCCCGACTGCTGGTTGAGGTAGCTCTGCAGGAAGCCCCACATCACCATCTGCACCAGCGGCCAGTAGATCACCTCGAGGAGCCGCGGCCACGACGAGCGGAGGAGGTAGACGTGGCGCAGCACCAGCGCCCCGACCCGTGTCGGCGAGAATGCCTGGTAGGTGTTCGGCGCCTCGCGGAGTGGCGCGTTCACGGGCCACCCGCCGGTTCGGCGGCGACGCCGCGGTTGCGCGCGATGTCGAGGAACACGTCCTCGAGCGTGTCGCGCCCGTAGCGGGCGAGGAGCTCGTCCGGCGCGCCGCGGTCGACGATCGTCCCCGCCTTCAGCATGATGACGTCGTCGCACATCCGCTCGACCTCGGCCATGTTGTGCGAGGCGAGAAGGATCGTGCCGCCCTGCGCGGCGCGGAAGGTCTCGATCCGCGTCCGCGCCCAGTTGGCCGTGTCGGGGTCGAGCGAGGCGGTCGGCTCATCGAGGAGGAGGACGTCCGGCCGGTTGATGAGCGCCTTGGCGAGCGCCACGCGCGTCTTCTGCCCGGCCGACAGCTTGCCCGCCTCTCGGTCGATGAACTCGCCGAGATTGAGCTCGACCGCCAGCTCTTCGATCCGCCGCTCGACCTCGGCGATGCCATAGAGCTTGGCGAAGACGCGAAGGTTCTGCCGCACGGTCAGGCGGTGGGGGAGGGCGACATAGGGGCTCTCGAAATTCATCCGGTGCAGCACCTTGTGCCGCTCGGTCTCGATATCGTGCCCGAGCACGCGGATGGTCCCCGAACTCGGCAGCACCAGCCCGAGGATCATGCCGATGGTGGTGGTCTTGCCGGCGCCGTTCCCGCCGAGGAGCCCCGTGACCGAGCCGCGCGGAATCGTGAACGAGATTCCGCCGACAGCGGTGACCGATTTGTACGCCTTGCGGAGGTCGCGAACCTCGATCGCCGGCTCCCTCTGCGGTGAAAGCATTGTAAAGGCTCGCGGAACGGCGCCCGAGCGGCGCCCGGCTCTGTGCTATATAGGGAGGCAGCGGACGAGAGTACGAGATGCAGCTGCAACCCACCAAATCGCGCTGGCCCGACATCGAGGGCGGCACCGTGTTGGCACCCACCGGTTTCGCCACCCGCCGGCTGAAGCTCCACACCCTCATTCAGCTGCGCTGGCTGGCGGTCACCGGGCAGACCATCGCGGTCCTGGTCGTGGCGGTCTTCATGCACTTCGACCTCCCGATCGCGCTCTGCCTCCTGGTGATCGCGCTTTCGGCGGCCCTCAACGTCTTCCTCAAGGTCCGCTATCCGGCGACGCTCCGCCTCCGGCACAGCGGGGCGACGCTCCTCCTCGCCTACGACATTGTCCAGGTCGGGACGCTTCTCTTCCTCACCGGCGGGCTCGAGAACCCGTTCTGCTTCCTTATCCTCGTGCCGGTGATCGTCTCGGCGACCACCCTCGAGCCGCGCCACACCCTCATCCTCGGCACGGTCGCCCTTTTGGTGACCTCGCTCCTTGCCCTGCCGGTGCACTTCCCGCTGCCGTGGCTGCCGACCTTCGGGCCGTTCAACCTGCCGCCCTTCTACGTCGGCGGGATCTGGACGGCGCTCGGCTGCGCCCTCGTCTTCATGGGCTTCTACGCCTTCCGCGTCTCCGAGGAGTCGCGCCAGCTCGCCGAGGCCCTCACCGCCACCGAGCTGGTCCTCGCCCGCGAGCAGCACCTCACCGCCATCGACGGCCTCGCCGCCGCGGCGGCGCACGAGCTCGGCACGCCGCTCGCGACCATCGCCCTCGTCGCCAACGAGATCCAGCGCGCGCTTCCCGACGACAGCCCGCTCGGCTCCGACGTCGCGCTTCTCAAGAGCCAGGCGCAGCGCTGCCGCGAGATCCTCGGCAAGCTCACCTCGCTCTCGCTCCACGCCGACTGGCACGACGCCCGCCACCCGCTCTCCGCGCTGCTCGAGGAGGTCGTCGAGCCGCATCGCAATCTCGGCTTCAACGTCCGCGTCAACCTCATCCCCGGCCCCGGCGGCGAGCCGAACGCCGCCCGCAACCCGGCGATCCTTTACGGCCTCGGCAACCTCGTCGAGAACGCCGTCGACTTCGCCGAGAACCTGGTCGAAATCTCTGCCCGCTGGACCGACGAGACGGTCACTATCACGGTGATGGACGACGGCCCCGGCTTCGCCGACGAGATCATCGACCATATCGGCGAGCCCTACGTCACCACCCGTCGGACGGCGGAGGGGGGGACGGAAGAATCGGCTGGCGGGCTTGGGCTTGGCTTTTTCATCGCCAAGACCCTATTGGAACGCACCGGAGGCGAACTCGAGCTGTCCAACCGGTCCCCGCCGCAAAGCGGGGCGATTATTCGTATCCGCTGGCCTCGTGGGGCCCTTGCCAACCCGGCCGAGGCCGTTAGGGATGCGGAACGGTCGGGTTCCGCCATCTCTTGGCGTTCGCCGCGGAAACCCCTATTTGGGAGGCAACATGGCCGAGGACGTTTTGCACGGCTTACCGGCTGACACCCCAAGGGAAGACCGGATGCTACTGATTGTTGATGACGACCGCGCCTTCCTGCAGAGGCTGGCCCGGGCGATGGAAACGCGCGGATTCGACGTCACCACCGCCGAATCCGTCGCCGAAGGCGTGCGCGCGGTCGACGCCAACCCGCCCGCCTACGCCGTGGTCGACATGCGCCTCGAGGACGGCAACGGCCTCGACGTGGTCGATGCCCTGCGCCGCAAGCGCCCCGACTCGCGCGCCGTGGTGCTGACCGGCTACGGCAACATCGCGACCGCGGTGACCGCAATCAAGCTCGGCGCCTTGGATTATCTCGCCAAGCCCGCCGACGCCGACGACATCTATCAGGCGCTCACCCGCGACCCGGCCTCGAAGCCCCAGCCGCCCGAGAACCCGATGTCCGCCGACCGCGTCCGCTGGGAGCACATCCAGCGCGTCTACGAGCTCTGCGACCGCAACGTCTCGGAGACCGCGCGCCGCCTCAACATGCACCGCCGCACGCTGCAGCGCATCCTCGCCAAGCGCGCCCCGCGGTAGGGCTAGCCTGCCGCCCCATCCATGTAACGCCGCGCTTCGGCGAGCACCGCCCTCCCGGTCGGGCTGAGCCGCCCATGCGCCTCGACCGTGCCGAGCCCGTCGCGGAACGAGCTCTGCCCCTGGTCGAGCGCCGCCTGCACCGCCGCACTCTGCGCGCGGCCGAGCGGATGGC
This sequence comes from uncultured Bauldia sp., assembly GCA_964402985.1. Taxonomy (GTDB): domain Bacteria; phylum Pseudomonadota; class Alphaproteobacteria; order Rhizobiales; family Kaistiaceae; genus JADYYB01. Next base: position 5,380 of record CAYOET010000042.1, read on the forward strand.
GGAGGAACGCCTCGGTCGCGTAGTGCATCCGCGCCGCGACGAAGGTCGCGTGATAGATCCCGTCCATCGGCCGCGGGTCCATCCGGAACGGCGAGCTGAAGCGCTCGCTGTCGGGGTTGTCGACCAGCTTCTCGTCGATCGACAGCCCGAAAAGGAGCGTGTGCGCGGCTTCGTGGGCGAGCGTCTCGACCAGCGCCACCGGGCTCGTCGGATTCCCGGGATTGATGAACAGCGCCCCCCACAGGAGGAACGAGGACCCGCCGTGGAAGCCCGACTTCTCCCTGAGGCCGGAGTGCCCGTCGGTCAGTACGATCTGCGAGACCAGGGCCCGGAACTCGGCGTGGAGCTCCGGAGCGGCGGATTCCATTGCCTCGAGCGCCGTCTCGAGATGCGGTTTGAACGCGCCCACCAGCGCCGCATCCGGCGTCGTGAAGACGAATGGGGACTCGGGGTCGGTGTCCATCATCCGCGCCTAGCGGTCCGCATTGCC
>CAYOET010000043.1:0-34754 GCA_964402985.1 uncultured Bauldia sp.
CTTCGCGGCCACGGCAAGGACGAGGAGACCGTCGCGCTGTGCTCGACCGCCTTCGAGCGGGTGATCGCCGCCAAGACCATTCTCGAAGGCGCGGGATACGACGCGGAGGTCATCAAGAAGGACATCTACGACACCCTCATGCCCGGCCTCGAGCGCCACGCCCGCCGTGTGCCCACCGTCCTCGTCGTCGACGATATGCACTGGTCCGACGCGGCGTCGGTCGACCTTCTCACCGAGGTCCTGCAACTGGCCGACGAGGTGCCGCTCCTGATCATCTTCGCGCTCCGGCCGGAGCGGCAGTCGGCGGCCTGGCGGGTCAGGCAGAAGGCGGAGACCGACCTGCCGCACCGCTACACCGAACTCAACCTCCGCCCGCTCGATGCGGCGGGGACCGATGCGCTGGTCTCCGCGCTCCTCTCCATCGCCGACCTCCCGGACGAACTGCGGCAGCTGATCCTCCGCAAGACCGACGGCAACCCCTATTTCGTCGAGGAGATCGTGCGGACGCTGATCGATCAGGGCGTCGTCGCCCAGACCGGCGACGGCCTCCGCTGGGAGGCGAAGACGAAGGTCTCCGAGATCGCGATCCCCGATACGCTGCAGGCGCTGCTGATGGCGCGGATCGATCGGCTCGACCAGGAGACGCGCTCCACTTTACAGATGGCGTCGGTGATCGGGCGCTCGTTCTACTACAGCATCCTGAAGCGGATCTCGGATACGGCGATGGCGCTCGACCGGCAACTCCGCTCGCTCGAGCGGGTCGAGCTGCTGCTCGAGTCGGCGCGATCGCCCGAACTCGAATACATGTTCAAGCATGAACTCGCGCGGGACGCCGCCTACGGGTCGCTCCTCAATCGGAAGCGCCGCGATTTCCACCGGCGCGTCGGCGAGGCGATCGAGACGATCTTCGTCGGACGGATCGAGGAGTATGCCCACCTTCTGGCGCAGCATTTCGAGCTCGCCGGGGACAGCGCCAAGGCGCAGCGCTACTACGAGATGTCGGCCGAAAGCGCGCTCAGCATGCACGCCACCAAGGAAGGTGCGGCGCATTTCGGGCGCGCGGTCGATTGCGCCAAGTCGGCGGGGGCTCCGGCAAGCGAGGTGCAGCGGCTGGAAGCCCGGCAGCTGGCTCTTCAGGGGGCGTAGCGGACCCGCGCAGCAGGCTCCCCCGCCCCCACTTGATCCTGGGCATGGTCACGGCGAGAATGCCGGCAATCAAGCCAGCCGGAATTGCTATGGAAGCCAACTTCATTGCCGTGCGCGACCAGGTCGTGGCGGACCGGTTCGGCGAGGAGACGTTCCTCGTCAATTTCAGGAACGGGCGCTACTACGCCATGCGGGGCGCCGCGGGGCTCATCTGGCAGAGGCTCGAGCGGCCGCAGAACGCTTCGTCGATCCTCGCCTGGCTCGAGCGGATCGGTGGCGGTAGCCTCCCCGAGAGCGCGCCCACCGACATTCTCCTGTTTCTCGATCTCCTGAAGACCCAGGGGCTGGTGGCCGATTCCTCCGAGTCTCCGACGACCGAGCCACCGGGCCCGGAAGGCGGCGAGGCGAGCGTCTATCAGCGCCCGGTGCTCGAGGTGTTCGACGACCTCTCGGAGCTGATCACGGTGGATCCGGTCCACGAGGTCGACAACGAACGAGGCTGGCCCGTCCAGCCGAAATAGCCCGCATGCACGACCGGCCCGCCCACTCGCCCGCGGCCTATGCGGGTTTCGTCGAGGACAGCCTCGCTCGGGCGGCGGAGCTCTGTGCGGGTTTCGCTGCGGAGCATTTCAGGGTCGGCCCGGTTCGCTTGGCGGTGCGCTTTGCGGGGCCTCTCCTGCGGGAGGGTTTCCGCCCTGCCATCGCGCATCTTCGCGAGGCCGAGGGGCCGGGACAGGGCCCGCACGGATGGACGATCGACGCCGTCGATGGCGCGGCCGTGGAGTGGACGCCGCCGGAGGAGTGGTCGTTTCCGATCACCAGCTTCGACCATCAGCTCCGCGTCGATTTCGACGCGAGCGGGCGGGTGGTGGTCGCCGATCCGGGGCGGGGCCTGTGGACGATCGCCGACATCGCCTCGCGGCGGGGCCTCTATTGGGTACGCGAGGGCGCCGCGTTGCCGGACTGGGAGCCGGGCGCGCCGTTCCGTCTCCTCCTCCACATCGTGACGCAGGCAGCCGGGCTGCAACTCGTTCATGCGGCGGGGGTGGTGGTCGACGGGCGCGGGCTGCTCCTCGCGGGGGCAGGCGGGTCGGGAAAGTCGACGACCACGTTTGCGCTGTTGGCGCAGGGCGCTCTCACCGCCGGAGAGGATTTTGTCGTGCTCGCGCCGGGCGAGCCGCCGCAGGCCTTCGCGCTCTACGACACGATCAAGCTGACCGGGATGGCGACCGAGCTTTTCCCGTCGGCGGTCGCGCGCGCGGCGAACCCCAACCGCGAGGCGGCAGACAAGGCGCGCGTGCATCTCCTCGACCTGATGCCGGACCGCCTGCAAGCGAGCATGCCGGTCCACGCGGCGATTTCGCTTCGCCTCGCGCACACCGCGCGCACCTCCATTCGCGCCAGCAGCGAAGGCGCGAGCATGCGGGCGCTGGCGCCGTCCAGCGCTTTCCTGCTGCGGGTGCGGATGGCGGAGACAATCGCGCGGGTGGGGGCCCTGGTGCGCAGCGTTCCGGCCTTCGAGGCCGATCTGTCGCGCGATCCGTTCGAGGCGGCCGATGCCATCATTGAGTTCGCCAGAGGACTTCCACGGTGAGGGAGATATTCCTCTCGGTGATCATGCCGGTCCGCGACATGGCGCAATATCTGCCGAGCGCCCTCGGCTCGATCTTCGCCCAATCGCGACAGGTGGACGAGATCGTCATCGTCGACGACGGATCGACCGACGGCGGCCGGGAACTCCTCGAAGCCTATGCGCGCGAGCGGCCACAGATCCGGATCGTGACGGGGGCCGGACAGGGGCCGGCGAAGGCGCGCAATCTCGCGCTCGGCGAGGCACGCGGAGACCTTATCGTCTTCCTCGACGCCGACGATCTGTGGCCGGCTGAGAAGCTTGCGCTGCAGCTCGATCGCCTCGCCCGCACGCCGAGCGTCGACGCGGTGTGGGGGCACACGCGGTGGTTCGACACGCAGCACCCGACCGAGTTGCGCCCAGCGGACGGAGCGCGGGTCGCCGATGCGCTGGGGGTCAATGTCGGTGCGGGAATCGTGCGGCGGAGCGTCATCGACAAGATCGGCGGGTTCGATGAGAACCTCACCTACTCCGAGGATGTCGATTTCGTTTTGCGGATGAGGGATGGCGGCGTGCCGATCACGGCGCTTCGGCCGGTCGTCCTCTATTATCGGCGGCACGCGGCGTCGATGACGACGCGATTCACCGACACGGAGAAGGCCGACTTCAATCGGGTTCTCCTGCGCTCGATCGCTCGCCGCAAGGGCGGGAGGGAGATACTCTCCCCCGGCGCGGTCCTCGCCGATGTGCTCGAGGCGATCTGATGCAGTTCGCTGACATCGCGGTGGTCATACCTGCGCACAATGCGGAGGCCACGATCGGGGGAGTGCTGACCAGCATCGAGCGCCAGACGCTCGGTCCGGCGAGCGTCGTGGTCGTCGACGATGGGTCGTCCGACGGCACGGCCGAGATCGCGGCGGCCCGGCCGGCCGTCGGACGGCATCGCAAGCGGGGGCCGGCTTGACGCACGACCATCCAAACTGGACATCGTCTGAAAGGTTCGGGGCTGTCTGATGCGGTGGGCCGACATCTCGGTGATCATCCCCGCCTACAACTCGTCCGCCACGCTGGCGGAGACGTTGACGAGCATCGAGCGCCAGTCGGTGCGCCCGGCAACGGTGATCGTGGTCGACGACGGATCGACGGACAGCTCGGCGGAGATCGCCGAGGCGCATCCGGCGGCGCCGCGGGTCCTTCGGCAAGAGAACGCCGGCACCGCAGCAGCGCTCAATCGCAGCGTCGCGACAGCGCAATCGGAGATGCTGGCCTTTCTCGACGCCGACGACCTCTGGTCGGCCGACAAGCTCGAGCTGCAGCTCGCGGCGTTTCAAGCGCACCCCGACTGCGACGCGGTCCTCGGCGGCGTGGCGAGCTTCATCGATCCGTCGGTGCCGGCCGAGGCGGTCGAGAGTCTCGATTTCCGAACGGCCTATCCGGGCGTGCTGATGGGCGCGCTCCTCGTCCGAAGGAAGGCCTGGTCGGCGATCGGTCCGCTCAACGAGACGCTGCGGCGCGCGTACTGGGCGGATTGGTGGAGCCGTTGGCTCGAGTCCGGGCGGCGACACGAGATGCTCGCCGCAACCGTTTTGCACCGCCGGATCCGGCCGGGGACGCTGTCCTATCGACCCAAGCGCGGACCAGACGAGGTCGGGCGCGAGTATCTCGAGGTCGCGCGGATGGCGATCGAACGTCACCGCAAGCGAGGGCCGGCTTGACTCCCGACCACCTCAAGCGGAGCTGGCCGAGCGCGTCACTTCTTCTCCTCCTCAAGGCCTATTCGGCTCCGGACGAAGCGGCGGCGGCAGCCTGGCGAGAGTGGGTGAGCACCGGCGATCTCGACAAGAGCGGCTGGCCTGAGGTCCGACTGCTCGCGGCGGTCGCGGAGCGCTTGCCGGTGCTCGACCCGAAGACGCCGATCCGCGGGCGCCTCGAGGGGATTCGCCGCTTCGTGTGGACGCGCAACCAGATGCGCCTCATGGCCTCGCTGCCGGCGATCGACGCGCTCCTCGCGGTGAAGGTGAGGCCGATGCTGCTCAAGGGCGGAGCGCGCATCGCGAGCGACCCGGCTGCGGCGTCGGCGCGATACCTTCGCGATATCGACATCCTGGTTCCGCGGCGGGACATGGCGGCGGCTATCGATGCCCTGCGTCGGGCCGGCTTTCGCCCTTCGATCGGGCGGCTGCCGGGCGACGTCCGCGCCGCGCCGTTCGACAAAGATCATTTGCAGTCGAGCGATACAGCGCCGACCGAGATAGACCTCCATTGGTCGGCGCTGCGCATGGGGCGAATCGCCGATCATGACGGGCGGCTATGGTCGCGATCGCGGAGCGTCGAGATTCTGGGGCGGGCGGTGCAGGTGCCCTCGGCGTCGGATCAGCTGATCATCGCACTCGCCCATGGCGTGGTCGCCGACACCGATCGACCCGCTGACTGGGTGATCGACGCGGTGACCTGTCTCCGCGATCGCTCGCTGGATTGGCGGGTCGTTGCCGACGAGGCACGCGCCCGCCGGCTCGAGGTGCCGATCGCGTCGGGGCTGGCGCTTCTATCGGAGGAGCTCGGCCTCGATGTGCCGCGCGAGATCCGCGACGCGGTCGGGGAGGGGGCCCGGCACTGGCTCTTCACGCGCGAGTTCGGATCGGAAGCGACCGACCGGGCCGAGCGCGGGCCGCTCACGCGCTTGACGAGTTCGCTCGCTGAGTGGGTCCGCTCGCGCGGGCTCGGGCGGACGGCTGGTCCCCCGGTCCCGCGCGTGAGCGTCCTTCCGCGGCTCGGATCGGTGCCGCGCAACTGGCAAGCCCTCGACGTGGGAGGGACGAGCCGGCTGGCCTCGCCGATCCGCGGAGGACTTTCGCTCGCGGTCGACCTCGGGGACTGGCCGGGGCGGTTCGACTTCGACGTGTTCCTGAATGGCCTCTGGTCGGCCCGCGTGAAGGTGCGGCGACGCGGGGTGCTGCGCAGGATCGTCCGGCGATGGAGCATTCGCATCGCCTTGCCTGAACGCTGGGTCGGGCCGCCGATCGACTCGATCGGGTTGATCCCGGTCGACGCCCAGGACAAGCCGCGGGCGGTCGAGGGGGTAAAGGCCTTCGCCGCCTCAGCCTAGGCCGGGCGGCGCGGCGACGATATAAAGCTTGTGCCCGATCGAAGCTCGCCCGAGCAAGAATCACCGCGGGGCGTTGAGCCGACAATGCAGCTTCGCCGTCTTCGCTCGCTCCTCCACCATCGTCTCACCGGCCGGCCGCGACCCTCGCTCAATCCGTTTCGCGCTCCGGGCGAGCCGCTATGGGCAGCCGGCGCCGTGCTCTGCCGCGCGCCGCTGGTAATCGCGACCTCGCAGAACGGCGACACGCCGCTCGGCCTAGCCACCATCCTTGGGTCTGACCTTGCCGACAGCGATGTCCTGTTCCTCGTTTTTCTGACTTGGTCGCACGAGGGGCGGATCGCGGCGTGGAAGCTCGCCGAGCGGATACGCTACTACCGCATGCGCCATCCGAAGCATCGGTTCCTGATCCTCGCGAACACCGCAGGCGAGGTCGAGCGCTTTGTCGAGGAGGGCGCCGACGCGGTCCTTGCCAACCACAATATCTTCGCCGACGAGACCGTGTTCAGACCGATCGAAGGTGCGGCGCCCCTCTACGATGCGCTCCTCAACGCCAAGATGGTGCCGATGAAGCGGCACCACCTCGCCAGCGAGGCCGGCCGGCTCGCCCTCATCTACTACCGTGACGGATCGTTGGGCGAAGCGGAGACCGACCGCTATTTCGCGTCAGTGCGCGCTGCCTTGCCGAACGCGACATTCGTCAACGAGGAGGGCGGCGAGCGGTTCGGCTGGCTCTCCCAAGCGAGCGTCAATCTCTGGCTCAACCGCGCCGCGATAGGCCTCGCGCTTTCGGCGGTGGAGGGCGCCAACTTCGCCAGCATCGAGTACCTCCTCGCGGGGATGCCGGTCGTCTCGACGGTCAGTCGCGGCGGGCGAGACCGCTATTTCGACGCGGCGGACTGCATCGTTTGCGAGGCGGACCCGCGACAGGTGGGCGAGGCCGTTCGCGCATTGCGGGCACGCCAGATTCCGCGCGAGGCCGTCCGGCGGCGGGTGCTTGCGCTGGTGGAGAGGGACCGTGCGGATCTTCACCGAAGCATCAGCGAGCGTCTGGCGAGCGGGGCAAAGCAGCCGCCGGTGATAGACATGCTGGCGCTGAGGCGGTTGCCGAAGTGGCGGCGGGCCGCGGACCTCGAGAAGGAGATTCGGGCCGAGCTGGCCGATATTCTCACCGCGTCGCGGGTGAGCGCGGCGCGTGCTGCTCCCATGGGGTCGACGTGAGGATGGGTTCGCGCCTCCTGCTCCGGCAAGTCAGTTCGGAGCTGCGTTACCGGCTGACGGGTCGCCCGCGCCGCTCGGTCGATCCTTTTCGCATCAGGGGAAGCGGAGCCAGCGTTCCAGGCGTGGTCCTGTCAAGCCACCCGCTGATCATCGCCACCGCTTCGACCGCCGAATACCCGCTCGGCCTTGCGTCCGTGCTCGGGCGGACAATGGCGGAGCGGGACGCCCTCTTTGTCATCTACCCGACATGGACGAGCGAGGGAGATCCGTTGCGGGCGTGGAAGGCAGTGCAGCGCGTGCGCTTCTATCGGCGGCGCTTCCCGCGGCACCGGATTCTGCTTCTGGTCAACACCGAGACCGAGGCCGAGATGTTGCGCCGGTTCGGCGGCGAGCAGCTCCTCGCTCATCAGAACGTGTTCATCGACGAGGCGGTGTTCCGGCCGCTGCCGGACGCAAGCCGCGAGTTCGATGCGGTGCTGAACGCGAAGATGTCGCCGTTCAAACGCCACGCGTTGGCGAGCGAGGTTCCGCGGCTCGCGGTCATCTCCTTCAACGATCACCTGCTCAAGGGCACGTCACACGAAGCGTATCCGGCATCGGTACGGCGGGCGCTTCCGGGCGCAACGTTCGTGAACGATCTTGTCGCCTCGCCCGGTCAGATGATCCCGCGTCCTGAGGTCAACCGCTGGCTCAACCGCGCCGCCGTCGGACTGATGCTGTCGGCCGAGGAGGGCGGGAATTTCGCGAGCACGGAGTATCTCCTGGCCGGCCTTCCGGTGGTTTCGACGGCCAGCATCGGTGGGCGTGACCGCTACTTCGCTGTCGCCGACTGCATCATCTGCGCGGCCGATCCACGGCGGATAGCCGGGGCCGCCGCCGCGCTGAAGGCCAGGGACATCCCCCGCGACAGAGTCCGCGCGCGGGTGCTCGCGCTGATCGAGCGCGACCGGGTTTCGTTCGAGGCGGGCGTTCTCGCGGCAGCGCGCTCCCTACCGGACGGAGACAAGGCCCGCCTCGACATGAGGAAGATCAAGCTCCTCCCCGAATGGCGGCCGTTGGCCGAACTCCGGTCCGAGTTGGGCGACCTCCTCAACCCGGCGCACCCGGGGTCGGGTAGGTCGGGGCGGGGGTAAGGGGCGAGGACGGGCTTCCCCGGAGCTCGTCGAGGAGGTCGGTCCATCGCCGCATGGCGCGGGATCGGGAGAACTGCGCTTCGATCATCGTCCGGGCGGCGCGGCCGAGGTCGATGGCGAGCGATGGCTCATCCGCCAGCGTCTCGATGGCGCGAGCGAAAGCGGCTCCATCGCCGACCGGGACGACGAACCCGCAACCGCTGGAGCGAACGATTTCGGCAAGCTCGCCGGCGCCGTCCATGACCGCGATGATGGGCCGGCCGGCGGCGGCGTTCGCGTAGAACTTGCTCGGGACGACGAGCCCCTCGAGTTCTGGCCGCAGCGAGACCCAATGAACGTCAGCGACGGCGAGCGACTGGTTGAGGAGCGCCGCCGGCTGGTAGGGTTTGAGGACGATGTTGGAAAGGCCGCGCGCGGCCGCCGCGCGCTCGAGTTCCCCGCGGAGCTCGCCGCCGCCGACGAAGAGGAAGCGGATGTCGGGCCTCTCCCGCAGCTGTTCCGCGGCAAGGAGGACCGTGCCGATCTCGTGCGCGCGTCCGAGGTTGCCCGAGTAGCCGACGACGAATTTGTCCCCGAGGCCCCACGCCCGCCGCAGGGGATTGTCGGCTGCCGGCAGCGGGCGGATGACGCGGTCGTCGGCCCAGTTGGGGATGACGCGGATGGTGGCCGGCGGCGCGCCGAGGCCGTTCAGCACGCCGGCCATCCGCGAACCGATGGCGACGTTGGCAGAGGCGGCGCGGAGCGCCGTGTCGCGCAAACGGGCGAGCGCCAGCGCGCCGGGAGGGGCAGCGCCAAGGGCGAGCATTCCCTCCGGGTAGACATCCTGCACCCAGTTGACGAGGCGCGCGCCGACCCGCGCCGCGACCTCGGCGGCCATCGCCGAGACGAGAGGAGGGTCGGACGTCGCGACCACCAGATCTCCGGACGCGGTCAACGAGCCCAGTTTCGGTCGGGCGGTGGAATGGAACGAATTGTCGGCGCGGGCGCGACCGACGCGGTGGACCGTCACCCCGCCGCGGTTCTCGGCGGGTCCGAGATCGTGCGCCGGGCGCTCGGCGGTCAACCCGCCGGAAATGACATGGACGTCCCAACCCGCCTCGACGCAGTGAAGCGCCAAGTCTGAGAGGAGCTCGCCCGCCGCCGATTGCTCGGGATGATAGTGCCGGTTGAGGAAAATGAGCTTGGACAGGCGCGGCCATTGATCGAGGTTGCCGAGGCGAGCCTAGCCTCCACGCCGGCGCGTGGCCACAGGCCAGGGTGCCCGGCAACGGCTCGGGCTCAACCGTCCGGCAGATCTGGCCCTCGGAGGAGGCGCCTCCTGGGCGTAAGGGGAGCAGCGTGACGCGACGACGCCGGCGATCGCACTATCGACGCAGTCACGATCGGCCTCGGCGGTCGATTCTCAAGCCAACGACCGACCATCAAGGATGTCTTCAAGCGGCTTGTGGCGGCCTAGGGCCGGGACGCGGGCTGCTGGAGTGTGTCGGCTTCAGCCGCCCCGATGACGGGCGGCCCAAGGTCGAGCATCGAGGAGACGCCGGCCGCCGTAAAGCCGATGGCCAAAGCCATAAACGCAATTGTTTTCGGCCGCGTCATCGACGCCTTTTCCTCAGTAGCGATCGGTGGTCGAGGTGACGGTGTCATCTGTTCTTCCCCAGGATGACGGCAGGTATATTCGCCATCCTTCATATTGTTGCCTCGACTTCTTTCGCTGTATTTTTCTGCTCACTGACAAGCTCTCATGCCACTTCCAGCGTCGACAATCGCAAACCTGCTTTCGCATCGATAGGCGACCGCTGGTCGAGTTGATGCAAAGTGTTAGTATCTCACACCCCCGCGCCAACTGACCGCCGATAGTGGGTGGCAGTGACGGAGCCGGCTGCCGCCGATCTCAAACGGCGCCGATCGAAGCGCTGCTGTCGGAACCGCGGATTGCCGGCCCTTTCAGCCCTATCGCCGTGAATCCTGACGGCCTCCGGTAGCTTTTGGAAGCAACGCCCAGGACGGTGATTCGTCGTGGCGACCGAGATAAGAGATTAACAATAGATTAACAATATGGCCTCAAGTGGCCTATAGATCAGTTCCGGCAACAGTCCGCATTTATAGCTGCGTATAGTTCCATTTTGCTCAGACTGATTTTCCGCAGTTTGCCTACCCTCGACGAATCAGAGGGGATCTAAATCGATGCGGTGCAGCAGCAGAACTATCGCGGGGCTCCCGCTGTTGGCGTTCTCCGCGCTAGCCGCGACGAGTGCCGGCGCACAGGATCTGTCAAGTTTCGCAGTCCTCGCGGGTTCGACGGTTACTAACACCAACCCTTCCGTCATAACCGGTAATGTCGGCGTCAGCCCGGGAACCGCGGTGGTTGGATTCTTTCCGCCCGGAGTGGTCGTCGGCGGCACCATCCACATCAACGATGGCGTGGCGGCGCAGGCTCAGGCCGATCTCACAACCGCCTATAATGTGCTCGCCAACCGGCCGCCCACCGACGACCTGACCGGTCAGGATCTCGGCGGCCTGACGCTCGGGCCGGGCGTCTACAGCTTCGATACCTCCGCCCAGTTGACAGGTGACCTCACGCTGGACGCCGGCGGCGACCCCGATGCGGTGTTCATCTTCGTCATCGACAGCACGCTGACCACCGCGCCAGGGGCGCGGGTCCTGCTGGAGGACGGTGCCGTCGGCGCCAACGTCTACTTTGTCGTCGGCAGCTCCGCGACCCTCGACTCATCGACGGAGTTCGTCGGCAACATCTACGCGCTGACCAGCATCACGCTGGTCACCAGCGCCAGCATCGATTGCGGCGCCGCCCTGGCCCGCAACGGCGCGGTGACGCTCGACAACAACGTCATCTCGATTTGCCCGCTGGCGGCGGTCGTGATTGGCGACGAGCTGGACGACTCGGCCTCGGACACCGCCGTGGCGGTCGGCGCCGCGATCGATGCCTTCGTCGATGGCGGCGGCACGCTGCCCTTTGCCTTCCAGGTCCTCGACCTCCTCACACCGACCGAACTCGCCGCCGCCCTCGAGCAGCTTTCCGGCGAAGCCGGCGCCGGCGTCGCGCCGGCCGGCACCCAGGCGATGAACTCCTTCCTTACCCTCGCGCTCCGCGCCGGATCGCCAGGCCCGAGCGGCGGCAGCCCGTCGGCCGACATCAACCCCGGGGAAACGATCTATGGCGCCTCTCGCGGCCCCGAAGACGATACGCTCGGAACGAACACGGTCGAGGCTCTCGGCTATGGAGAAGAAGCCCCATCGAGCGGTGCCTTTGCCTCCTTCGGCCCGGCTCCGGCCGCCGCGCCCGACCCGCGCCTCTGGGAGGTATGGGCGGCAGGCTATTACGGCCAGAGCGACACCGACGGCGACCCCGCCGCCGGAACCCATGACCGGTCGGCAAGCGTCTTCGGCATGGCGGCCGGCGTCGACTACTACCTCCGGCCGGATTTGCGCATCGGCGTTGCGATCGGCGGGGGCGGAACGAGTTTCGGTCTCGCCGAAGGCTTCGGCGGCGGCGAGAGCGACATGGTTCAGGTCGCTCTCTCCACCCAGAAGACCTTTGGCTCGGCCTATCTGGCGGCGGTCATCGCCTACGCCTTCCACGACGTGACCACCGACCGGTTCGTCGATTTGGGAGGGCTCCATCACTACACCGCGGAATTCTCCGCCCACAATCTCGGGGCGAGGATCGAGGTCGGCAAACGGATCGGTTCGTTCGTGCCCTACGGCGCTGTCCAGGTGCAGGGATTTTTCTCGCCCTCCTACAGCGAGACCACCGAGTCCGGCACCACGAGCTTCGCCCTCGACTATCACTCGGATACGACCATCACCGTCCGCACCGAGATCGGCGCCCGCGTCGATCGGAGCGTCGCGCTCGACAACGGATCGACGCTCACCCTTCAGGCCCGCGCGGCCTGGGCGCACGACTTCTGGTTCGACCCAGGGACCGAGGCTGGTTTCCAGTCGATGCCCGGCTCGACCTTCACCGTTGAAGGCACCGAGCCCGCCGCCGATTCATTCCTCTTCTCCGCCGGCGCGGAGATCCGCTTCCTGAGCGGCTTCGCGATCGCGGCTTCGCTGGACACCGAGTTCGGTGGCGGCTCAGAGACCTACACGGGCAAGGGACGCATCAGCTACGCTTGGTGATTGCCACCGGGAGTGGAGGGGGCTTCACCTCTGCGCCAAATGAGCGTACGGTACCGTTCACTTGTCGCTGGCTCAGCAGGCGGAAGACGCGGATCACGCTGGGTATTGGCCGATCTCTTTGGCCATGCGGACTCTTGCGACAGGGCTCTTTGGTCACATTCGAGCGGCAGCGCTCATCTGCAGGGGTGCGTCATCGCAAATAAGCGAACGCCTGGGTTCGACACCGGTGCCTTTCTCGCGAGGGCCGGCAGCGGCAAGACCGTCGCCAAGTATCTCAAGAACCAGGTCGTCTTCTCGCAGGGCGATCAAGCCGACTCGGTCTTCTACATCCAGACCGGCAAGGTCAAGGTGAGCGTCGTTTCCGAGCAGGGCAAGGAAGCGGTCGTCGCGCTCCTTGGTCCCGACGAATTCTTCGGGGAGGGCTGCCTCGCCGGTCAGATCCGTCGGATGGGAACTGCTTCGGCCATGTCCGAGTGCGAGGTGATGCGCCTGGAGAAGACAGAGATCATGCGCGTTCTCCACGACGAGCCCGCCTTCTCGGAGATGTTCATGACCCATCTTCTTCTCCGCAAAATGCGGGTCGAGGAGGACTTGGTCGATCAACTGTTCAATTCGAGCGAGAAACGATTGGCCCGCGCGCTCCTTCTCATGGCCAATTTCGGCAAGGAAGGCCGGCCCGAAACCATCATCGCCAAGGTAAGCCAGGAGACCCTCGCCGAAATGATCGGCACGACCCGCTCGCGGGTCAGCTTCTTCATGAACAAGTTCAGGCGCCTGGGCTTCATCGACTATCACGCTGCAGATCCACAGCTCGCTCCTCAACGTCGTTCTCTACGATCAGCCCCACCTTCAAACCGACGCCGAGCGCGACGCCACCGATCCCGAGCGCGAGGCCGCCGATTCGGGCGAGTGAGATCTGGACTGGCCGGCGGTCAGCGCATCACCACGACCGGTGTCCCGATACCGACCCGTTGATAGAGATCCCTGACGTCGTCGTTGTGCATGCGGATGCATCCATACGAGACGAAGCCGCCGATCGAACCCGGGGCATTGGTGCCGTGAATGGCATAGTCGCCGCCCGACAAAGTGAGAGCGGCCTCCCCCATCGGATTTGACGGCGACCCGCCGGGAATCACGTCGGGGAGGTTGGGCTGGTCGTTCCTGATTTCGGCCGGCGGAGACCAGTTCGGACGGAGATACATCCCCTCGATGAAGACGGTGCCGAACCACTGGCGTCCGGGTCTTCCCACGCCCACCGCGTAGCGCACCGCCCGGTCCCCATCGAGCACCAGATAGAGCCGGCGCTCGCCGGTCATGACGATGACCGTGCCGGGCACGGCCTCGCTCGCAAATGCCACGACTTCGCCCGCCGCGGCCGGCAACGCTACCAGCGAGGCGAAGAGCGCTCCCGCGACGACGGCCAGGAAGGGTCCGCTCGAGCGGTGCCGCCGGTAGCCCGCCTTGATCGAGAGATTGGGTCTACGCATCATCTTGGCCCCGCCGAGCGTCCGACCGCTCGAACCCACACCGGACAACGATCGCGGAGCCGACGCGTTCGCCGCTCCGAAGCTAACTTCGTCTGAAGGGTTAAGCGCCGTTCAACGCCAGCGCCGACGGCTTCGCCATCGCCAGCGGATATCTTGGGTTGACGCTACTGGACTCTGCGGTTGCGGTTTCGATCGCTTCAGAGTGCAAGTGTGCCGGATTATACAGCGCGACCAGGAGTTGTTGAGATAAGATTTCCAAACTGGGTAAGCCGCCAAGCAGATTAGATAGAAGTACGCGATTGGCGCAACGTCGCGCGGCCACTCCGACCGCGCCAATCGAAGCAATGGGTTACCCGGACGTCTCAGCGGACCGAGACGACAACGAGCATTCTTCGTTGCATCAAACGACAAAGATGCGATGGAGCGGTTCCGCTTTCGAGCGGGACAAATTTAGTCCGGCTCCGAATTGCTCCCGCTCGGAGCCGGACTAATACTTTCCTCTCAGGCGGGGGGCGGGGCCGAAGTGACGGTTTCTATGCACGCTAGCGCTTCATCCATCCCTCGCGCACCACAATGCCAAGAGGTGGGAGCTTGGCCCGTCAGCTGACTTCCGTGGAGATCGACAGCGTCGAGTACCATGGGTCGTTTGAGATCGAGGGCAACATTCTGACGGTGAAGACCGCCGATGCCGAAATGGCGGTCCTCTGCACGGTCAACTGTCCGGAGGGGCTTGCTCGAACGCTCCTGAGAACGATCGTAAGGGAGCGGGCCGCGGCACGGTTGGCTCAGGTCGAGAGCGACCCGAGCGCCGCTTTCCTCTTCGGGCCAGCGGAGCCGGATCGCCCGGTCGAACGGACGATCTCGTTGGTAGCGGAGGAGGGATTTGAACCCCCGACCAAAGGATTATGATTCCTCTGCTCTACCGCTGAGCTACTCCGCCCCGGTAATCGAATTTCGCGGTCGGCGGACCGGCGCTGGCCGGCCCCACGCGAAAGGACGGCGGATATAAGGAGCGGCCCGGAATCCTGTCAAGGCGCTCTCGGAAATGCCGGACGCCAAGCCGCGCGGGCCGGGGAATCCCTGGAACAAGCCAGTTGTCACCCGATCTCTGCCGGCGAGCATCTGGCGGAGAAGCCTGGATGATCGCTTTCTCCCCGAAGGGCCGGCCGATCTGGGTGGAGGAGCCGGCGAGGCTCCGATGCCGCTGGGCTTGAACTTTGCGTCGGCTGCGGGCTTCTGAAGCTCGTGGTGTCATCTTCCGAGGCCGACAACGGATCGCTGCCCGAGGAGCGCGAGCTGCGCTCCGGGTCCTCGCCGTGGCAGGTGGGTCCACCCGTTCGCAGCGTCTCGCTCAAGGCGAGCGCGCGCTGCGACGTCGCCATCGTCGGCAGCGGCATCACCGGTTCGCTGTGCGCCGAGGCACTGACCGAGGCGCGGAAGTCGGTGATCGTCATCGACTGCCTCCCGCCCGCCAGCCTCAGCACGGCGGCCAGCACCGCGATGCTCCTCTGGGAGCTCGATCTCCCGCTCGCCGATCTCGAGCGCTCCTTCGGCTTCGACAAGGCGGCCCGGCTCTACCGCCGCAGCCTCGCCGTCGTCGAGGAGCTCGGCAAGTTCGTCGCGGCGAGATGCATCGACTGCGGCTTCGCGCAGCGTTCCTCGCTCTACCTCGCCGCCTCGGCGGACCCCGGAGGGCTGATCGCCGAGCACGCCGTGCGGAAGCGCGCCGGGCTGCCCGGAGAGCTGCTCCTTGCCCCGGCGCTCGAGAGGCGCTTCGCCATGAAGCGATCCGCGGCCATCCTTTCGCCAGGCGCCGCGGAAGCCGACCCGGTGTTCCTCGCCCACTCGGCGCTCGCCCTCGCCGCGGCGGGCGGCGCGATGATCGTGCGCGACGAGGTCCAGTCCTACGCCTGGGACGGACGGCGCGTGAACCTTGCCCTTGCCGAGGGGCGCGAGATCGAGGCCGGGCACGTGATCCTCGCCACCGGCTACGACATGCCGGACTTCCTCAACGTGGCGATCCATCGCGTGCACTCCACCTGGTGCCTCGCCACCGCCCCGGAGGACGCCGACCGGCTATGGGCGGAGCACGCGCTGGTCTGGGAGGATGCCGACCCCTACCTCTACGCCCGCAC
The DNA here is from genome assembly GCA_964402985.1 of uncultured Bauldia sp. GTDB lineage: Bacteria > Pseudomonadota > Alphaproteobacteria > Rhizobiales > Kaistiaceae > JADYYB01. The sequence goes on from CAYOET010000043.1 coordinate 15,939, forward strand.
GACCTCGGCCGGCCGGATCGTGGCGGGCGGGGAGGACGAGGAGAACAACGACGCCAGGACGCGCGAGGCGGCGACCCCGGCCAAGGTCGAGCGTCTCCTCGAGAAGTTGCGGAAGCTGTGGCCGGAGGCGGAGTACGCCGTCGAGCATGTGTGGTCGGCGGCGTTCGGGTCCACCGCCGACGGGCTGCCGCTGATCGGCCGCGTACCCGGCGCGCCGCGCCTTCTTGCCGCCTACGGCTATGGCGGCAACGGCATCACCTTCAGCTTCCTCGCCGCGCGGATGCTGACGGCGATGATCGCGGGCGAGGGCCGCGACTGGTTCGACGATTTCGCGCTCGACCGCGATCCGCCGCGCGAGCTGGCGGGCTAGGGCCGCGCGTCGATCATCGTGGTGAGGAGCGGGTAGATGTAGGCGATGTCGGCGTCCGGCTGTCGCGGGTCGATGACGTCGTGCTGGAGGCCGCGCGAGGCGGGGATGGTCATGAGATCGACGGCTCGGCCGTGGTCGCGCCAGGCCTCGAGGATGCCGAGGGTGAGCGGATTGCTCGCCGCCTCGTCGGCGTCGTTGATCATCGCGGCGATGCTGGCGGCGGCCGGCGGCTCGTGGCGGGCGAGGTCGGCGATGACGAGGCCGAAGCGCATGACTTCGGCGACCGCGCGGGTCGAATAGCGCGGATAGGCGTAGTCCATCGCGGTTGCGGCGAGCGGGTCATCGGGATTCCACCAGCGCATCTGGTTGGGGGCGAGGCGGGCAAGATTGGTGGCCGGGCGCACCTGCCAGGGAGCGAGAAACACAGGGCCGAGATAGGGGGCGATGACGATCGCGCGGTCGACCTCGCTTCTCGTCTGCGCGAGCCACGCGGTCATGCTCCCGCCCGCCGAGATGCCCATCACCACGACGTCGTCGCCGAGGCCGAGCGCGAGGTCGAGGGCGGCGTCGGCGCTCGCGGCGAGGTCCTCGGCCTTGAGGCCGACAAGCGCGAGCGTGAGGCGATCGGCGTTGCCGTGGCCGGGGATGCGCGGGAGGTAGACGTTGTAGCCGAGCGCGAAGAGCTGGGCGGCGAGGACGTCGCCCTGCTTGGGGCAGTTGGTGAGGCCGTGGATGAAGACGACGACGCGGGCCGTTTTCGCGCCATGGGTGAGGAGGGCGGAATGGCAGCGCGGGTCGAGGGGGAGATCCGCCTCGGCGGCTTCGATGGCGGCGAAGCGGGCGATTGCCTCATCGTAGCCGCGCGCGGGTTCGCCCGCGGACGCGGCCGCGCGTTCGACGCTTCGCGTGCCCATCGGGAAAAAGAAGATCAGGAGCGCGGCGAGGATGGCGAGGACGAGGACGCCGCCGAGCAGCGCGGCAACGATCTTCAGGGCTCTTCGCATATCGGGAGGCTCATCGCTTTCGAAGAATGGCGGCAGGATAGAACGAATTTGTTGATGCAAACTCTCGAGACAATCGCCTCCTGGATGGCAGCGCCAGGTCGCCGACGATAGGTCTCGAGGTGGGAGAGGGGGCCCGTGTCGATGCGCGTGGTTACTACTTCACGCGGGCCATTCCGGACAGCTTCGTGCCGCTCCTGCCGTAAGGCGTGCCTTCATTCGTTCACGAAAAGTTCTGGCGTTGCGACGGCGGATCGGCGAGACTGCTGCGATGAATGAGAGAGTTCCGAGCCATGGCCCGACGGGGCGGTAGCGCCGACCTGCCGTTGCATGGCGGGACGGTGCCGCGCTGGCTCGCCGACCGGATGACGCGGCTCGGCGCCGTCGTCGCGGAGGCGATCGTCCACCACTACGGGCGCGACGAACTCCTCCGCCGGCTCGCCCATCCGTTCTGGTTCCAGTCCTTCGGCGCCGTGATGGGCATGGACTGGCACTCCTCCGGCATCACCACGAGCGTGATCGGCGCGCTGAAGCGCGGCCTCGCGCCGCTCGAACGCGAGCTCGGGCTCCATGTCTGTGGCGGGCGCGGCCGGCATTCGCGAAAGACGCCCGACGAGCTGGTGGCGATCGGCGAGCGGGTCGGCTTCGACGGGGCGGCCCTGGCGCGGACGAGCCGCCTCGTCGCCAAGGTCGACAGCGCGGCGGTGCAGGACGGATTCGAGCTCTACCTCCACGGCTTCATCGTCGCCGACGACGGGGCCTGGGTGGTCGTCCAGCAGGGCATGAACGGGACGCGCGGCCAGGCGCGCCGCTATCACTGGCAGTCGGAGGGGCTGCGGAGCTTCGTCGACGAGCCGCACGCGGCGATCGACGGGGAGGGGCAGGGCGAGATCGTCAACCTCACCGACCATCGCGCCGGGCCCTCGCGCGTCCGCCAGCTCGACGTTCTCGTCTCGCTCGGCCCCGACCGGATCCTCGCCGAGCTGGCGGCGATCGAGGGCAGGCCGGCGCCGGCCGCGATTGAACCCGCGCAGCTCTCGCTCCCGCATCTGGTCATGCCCGCCCATCACGACGTCCGCGCTGGCGACGTGCATCTGCGGCGCCTGCACGGGGCGTTCGCGGCGGCGGCCGAGTGCGGGCCGGAGGATTTCGCGGGGCTGCTGCTGACGCCGGGCGTTGGGGCGCGGACGGTGAAGGCGCTCGCCATGGTGGCCGAGGTGGTACACGGCGCGCCCTATCGCTTCAGCGATCCGGCGCGCTTCTCGCTCGCCCATGGCGGCAAGGACGGGCATCCGTTTCCGGTGCCGCTCCGCGTCTACGATGAGACGATCGGCGTCCTCAAATCGGCGGTGCGCGCTGCAAAGCTCGGCAACGAGGAAGAGCTTGGCGCGATCAAGCGGCTCGATGCGGAGGCGCGGCGCCTCGAGCGCGTAGCCACGGGCCTGTCGTTCGAAGCGATCCTCGCCGAGGAGCGCGCGGCCTCGCCCGACTATGGCGGGCGGACGGTGTTCGGGTGGGCCAAACGAAACGCCGGAGAGGTCGACCCTCTCCGGCGCAAGAACTCGGGAGTTTCGCGCTAGCTACTGCGCGGCGGCGGTGGTGGCCGGTGCGGCCGGCGCCGGGACCACGGCGCGGCCGCGGCTCCGCCGGTCGATCGGACCGTCGAGGAAGTCCTGGTAGACCCAGCCGGTCTGCCCGCCGACCTCGACCTGGCACCAGTAGTTGCAGCGGATGACCTCGACCGCCGAGCCGGCGGCGATCACGGTCACCACCGACGAGCCGTTGCTCGGCCCGGTGCGGAGATTGACGTAGTCGCGCGCGGTCGCCTGAACCCGCGGCCCGGACGGCACGACCGTGGAGGGGGCGACGGTGGCGACGGGCGCGCTCTGGCGCACCGGGGCCGTGACCGGCGCGGCGGCCGGGGTCTGGCGAGGGGCCGGGAGCGAGGCCACGATGGTGGGCGCCGGCTGGGCAACCGGGGTCGGCGCAGCGCCGACCGGGCCCGTGGCGGGACGGTCCTTGTCGGCGATGAGGATGGCGTCGCCGACCGGATCGTCGGCGCCGATCGGGAGAGGCGAGCTGGCCGTCACGGGCTGGGTAGCGACGGGCTGCGGCAGGACCACGGTGGTGGTGACGGCCTGCACCGGCGGGAGCGCCGCCGTGGCGGGCTCGGGCAGGCGATCGCTGGAGCGTGGGATCGAAGCGGTGGTGACCGCGTCGGGCGTCGGCGCAGGGGCGGGCGCCGGGACGAAGTTGGTCTGCGGCGCGGGGACGAAGCTCGGGCCGATCGGCGCCGCGGCGGCCGCGACCATCGTCGAGTCGCTCGGGCCGGAGATCGACTGGAGCGCCGAATAGGCGACGCCGCTCGCCACGAGGATGGCGAGAGCGGAGAGGCCGAGAACCTTGGTACGGCGGCCGGCGGGGGCGCGACGCGTCTCGGCGACTGCAGCGCCGGACCAGGTCATGCCGTCGATGGCCACCCTCGCGGGGGCCGGCTTGGGGATCTCCTCGAAGAGGATCGGAGCGAGCAGCGCCGGATCGGCGGCGCGGGCCGTCGCCGGGCGGATCGCCGGGCGAGCAGCGGTCGGTGCGACGCGGATCGGAGCGATGGGCGTGCGGGCCGGCGGCGGAGGCGCGGTCGCGGCGATGCTCGAGCGGATCGCAGGCCAGTCGGTCGCCGAGTCGGCGATGCGCGGCGCGTCGACAACGGGTTTCGCTTCAGAAGCGGCGACGGGCACAGAAGCCGGCTTGGTCTCCACGGAAGGCTGGGCGGCCGGGGCGGGTAGTGCCGCGGGGCGATTCAGCTGACGCCACGCCCATGACATGTCGCCGCCTTCCCACTCCCCGAAGCCCTGGGGCTCATCGGTCGGCCGGCTCGGCGCGGCAAGAGCCTGATGTAGGGTCCGCATGGAGGCCGGTTGTCTGGATCGTACGGTCGTCATGGGCTCATCCCCGAAAAACGCTGGGCTCACTCAGCTGATGAAGAAACTGGCTGGATGCCAAAGGTCGGGCCGACGGAACTCGCGCCACCTCTCCCGACTTATTCCCCTCCGTGGTTGCAACGGCGGCGCGGGACTCAACTTGGTCGCGCTTCCGTGAACACCGCCAGTTTGATCGGCCAATTGTGACGAGACCTAGCCGAGAATCAGGCAGAGTTGAGGAATTGTGTAGACTATTAAAACTTCAAGAGCCAGAACGATATTTAGCGATAATGCGCTACGATCGACACACCCGTGTCCCGCCGGTCACAGTTTCGGCTCGATAATCCCGCCACGGTTGCGCGGGTCTTCAGCCGCCACCGAAAATGTGGTTGCCGGAGGGAGGCCGTAGGTCGGCGGGCGCCACAAAGTCGTCCTGGAAGCAGGGATGGACCTTCGGATCGAAGGCCTTGCGGAGCCACTCCATGGCGGCCGTGACGCGCCGAACCTTCGATGAGGTCGGGTGGTAGACCATATAGATCTCGTAGCGGGTCCTGAGGCCGACCTCGACCGGCTCGATGGGTGCGCCGAGCGCCACCAGGTAGGTCGGCAGCATTCCTAGCCCGACACCGCCCGCCACCGCCCAAAAATGCGCGGTGCTGGTGTTGGTCGTCACCGCGACGAAGCCGGCCCGCGGCGCGTCGGGGAACAGCCGTTCGACCGCGTCGAGCTCCACCAGCTGCGGCGAGATCTGGTGGACGATACGATGGCCGCTGATCTCCTCGAGGCTGGTGGGCCGCCCATAGGTGGCGAGGTAGCCCCTCGACGCGAAAGGCATGGCGTGCATCCGGCCGAGCTTGACGAACTTGACGTCGGGGTTGGTGGGCCGCTCGATCTGGATGGCGATGTCAGTTTCAACCCGCCCGAGATCGGGGAGGCGCATCGTGCAGTTGAGGTCGAGCGTGATCTTGGGGTGGGAGCGCTGGAACTCGATCAGCCGCGGCATCAGCCAGAACGCGCCGATCCCCTCGGTGACCGAGATGCCAACCGGGCCGCTGAGCTCCGCGAAACCCTGGCGGGCGACACGCTGAAGGGCGAAGGAGGCGACCTCCATCTGCCGGGCGGCGGCGTAGAGCTCGATCCCCTCGGCCGAAAGCTCGACGCCGCGGGCGGTGCGCGAGGCGAGCGAGCCGCCGATCTCGCGCTCAAGGTCGTCGAGGTTGCGGCGAACGGTATTGATGGCGATGCCGAGTTCCTGCGCCGCGGCCCTGAAGCTGCGCGTTCGCCCGAGCGCCAGGAAGACCCGGATGGTCTCCCAGTTGAGATCGCGGAGGCGGTCGACCGAAGGGTGTTCGTATTCGGGAACACCCGTCTCCTGAAACTTGTACATGCAGTCCCCCCGCACCCTGATACCATTCAACCGTCCAGAAGCTCTACAGGCGGCCGCAAGCAAAGCAAACAATGGCCATAATCCGCCGCCGAACGAGCATTCCCGAACAGGGTGCCGCCGATGAACGTCGTCAACCTTCGCGTCTACCGCGAGTCCGTTTACACACCTACTGTCATCTTTGTTGATCCGCAGAAGGAGTACGTCGCCGCCAACCGGGCGCTCGAGTTGCCCGACATCGAAGCAGCAATCGAGCGCTGCCGCGAGGTTCTCGCCTTCGCGCGAGCGGAGGGCTATCCGATCGCCTTCATGCGCTGGAAGCAGCACGGCAAATTCTTCAGCGGCCGGCCCTTCGCCGACTGGATCGACGGACTCGGACCGAGCGGCTCGGACATGATTTTCGAGCGCTCGCTGCCCTCCTGCTACGCCAGCCAGCCCTTTGCCGAAATGATGGAGCAGGGGGGCGGGGACAACGCCGTCGTTGCCGGCTTCAGCGGGGCCATCGCCTGCCTGTCGACCCTGGTCGAGTCTTACCACCGCAAGCACAACCTCACCTTCCTCCGCGATGCATCGGCAAGCCACCCGGTGCTGCCCCGCACGGGGGCCGAGACGCACGAGTTCACCAGTCAGCTCGTCGGGCTCTTCACGCCGGTCACCACCGCCGGACGCTGGATCGCAGAACAGAGCAGGCTGCGACATGGAACGGGAAGCGACATGGGAGCCGCGAGTGACTGATCACAAGGAAGGCGTGAAGGCGATTCTCCGGCTCCTTCACTACGCGCGGACCGAGGCGGTGCGGCTGTCGCTGCACGAGGCCGCGCGCCTCATCGACCTGCCCATGCTCTCGATCCTCGAGAACGAGCCCTGGGCGCAGGAAGTGACCCTCGAGTTCGACGAAGATGGCGGCGAGCCGTTCAGCCCCGCCAGCTGAGGTGGGCGGTTGATTCCCGCGCCTGCGGCTAGGCGCGCGAGTCGTCCTTGCCCGCGGCACCCTCGACCAGTCTGAGGATGCGCCGCCGCTCGGCGGAGCTGGCGATCTGCGTGAACGCCCGGAGAAGGTCGAGGCTCTCCCGCCCCGACGCGGCGAGGAGCGGCGTTTCGCCAGGAATCCAGGCGGTGGAGGGGGTGCCAGAATCGCCTTCGCCGAAGAAATAGCCGACGTCGAGATCGAGGAGCCGCGCGAACTCGAGGAGATCGCCGGCCGCAAGCCTTGCCGTCCCGCTCTCGTACTCCTCGGTCCTCGTCTCGCTCAGCCCGAGCCGGCGCGCGAACTCGGCCGGGGTCAGCCCGAGGGTGGCGCGGGCAAGGCGAAGGCGATCGCCCAGCTGGCGGTCGAGGCCGGACGGCGTGGGATTGGCCGTGTGAGAAACCGACTTCAAAGTGTCACCCATACGGGTGAGGCTAGCGCCGCGTCTCTCTCAATACAAGCAGTGGGGGAGCTTTCCAGGGCCGCTTCCTTTGGTTGTTGTGGAAGCGTTCGGGGCGTCCTAAGTCGGGGCACGGAACGGCGGCCGCGGGGAGCCGTGGACCGACCGGGGGCGAGATGGACGGCTGGGAGAAGGTGCCGCCGGGGAGCGGCCGCGACGTGTTCCGGCTCGACGTCCCCGAGATCGGCGACAGGCTCGAGATCACCGTCGTTCCGCCGCCGCTCATCGACCCCGCCGCGGCCGGGCCACTGCCGGCGATCTACGTTCTCGACCCTTTCCCGCTCCTCGATATCCTCGCGGGCACCAAGCTCCTCTTCGACCTTTTCTCGGGCGGCGCGATTCCGGCCGCCTATCTCGTCGGCATCGGCTACGCCTCGCGCGACATCGCGGCCCGGCGCTTCCGCGACTTCACCTCCTCGCCGGGGAGGCCGCCGGCCGACCTGCCCGTCGATCGGGCTTTGGGCAGCGGCGGCGCCACGCGCTATCTCGACTGCATTCGCGAGACCATCATCCCGGGCGTCGAGTCGCGCTACCGGCTCGATCCCGGCCAGCGGATGCTGATCGGGTATTCGCTCGGCGGCCTGTTCGCCTGCACCGTTCTGCTCAGGCGCCCCGAGATATTTGCCCGCACCCTCGTGATCAGCCCGTCGCTGTGGTGGGACGAAGAGGCGATCCTCCGCGACGAGGCGGCTTGGGCGGAGGGTCATGCCGACCTCCCGGCCAAGGTCGCCTTCGTCGCCGGGGGTGAGGAGGAGAGCCCGGGCGGGGGCTGGGAGAACAATCTCGCGGAGGCGGTGATGGCGCGGCTCGCGATCGTCACCCGGGTGCGGACGTTGCACGAGCGGCTTCGCGGGCGGGCCTATCCCGGCCTTCGCCAGAGTCTTCGGCTCACCCCGGAGGGCCGCCACATCTCGCATCTGCCGAACGCGCTTGCCCTCGGCCTCATCGACGCCTTCGCGCTCTGAGCGAGGCCGCGGCGTCTACGGCCTTGGCGAAGGCCGAGGCACCGATTTGAGAAGACCCGTGGGCAGCCTAGCGCGATCTCCCCGATGGGCGCCCCGCGCGTCGGTATGGCGGCCCGCATATTCGTCGTCGAGCTCCTGAATCACCGCCTCACCCTGCGGGTGGAGCTGACGGAGGAGCTCGTCGACCTTGGCCTCGACGCGGTCGTCGCCCTCCTTCGACTGCGGCGAGCCGACATAGAGGAGGAGGGCGAGCCCCGCGACCTGCCAGAGGAGCTGCAGGAATTCGGACTGCCAGTTCTCGAAAGTGTCGCGGCCCATTTCGACGAGGTAGGCGGGCACCTCGACCGGCCGGCCGAGGGATCGCTGCTCGTCGGTAAAGGCGAACCAGCCGAAGATCCAATGGCCGGCGAAGGAGATGGCGAAGAAGCCGAGGGTCACCCACGCGAAGCTGTAGCGGGTCCAGAAAGAGCCGGTCTCCTTGCGCGAATCCATGGTTGCCTTTCCGCGTTGAAGGGCGGGGATTGCCCGCCATACCAACAGCTCCAACGAGACCTCCCGCGTCCCGTTCCGTGGGAGAAAGGGCGCCGGATATCCCGGTGCTGGGGCTCCTTCTGTGGATAACCATCGAGCTCAAACCGATGGGCTTGACTGAAATCAAGCAAAAGATTCGCGGCAAGACTCACCGGAGGTTGCAAAAGACGTGGCTCGGCGGCAACAGCTGAAGTTGATTCGTCGAGTCGGAAATTCTGGTCCGTGCGATCGATTGACTCCCATTTTGCGCCGCACCTTAAGTATTCGTTAACAACGCCTGCTGGGAGGGCAAAGTGGTTATGTCGCGTGGAGTTCTCGCAACTCTGGGCCTAGGGGCTCTTGTTGTACTGGGTGGGGCAGGGATCGCATCGGCGCAGACGGTGACTGCGCCCTCGGCGGCCAGTCCGTGTCTCGAAAATACGGCCCAAGATCAGTTCGCCTGCGGTGACTTCTCGGTCGCCACGGGTACGAAGGCGACCGCCGTCGGCGATCACGCCGAGGCGCCGGCCAACTCGGCGAGCGCCTTCGGCCAGAACACGCTGGCCTACGGCGAAAACGGCACGGCGATCGGCCGCAACGCGCACGCCATCGCCGACAACTCGACTGCCGTCGGCGTCTTCACCGACGCTCAGGGCAGCCATACGACCGCGGTCGGCGTCGGCGCCGAGGCCGGCGTGGACGGCGATTTCCTTCCTGATGATCCCACCACCTTCGGCGGTTTCGGATTTGCAACCGCCATCGGCGCGGAGTCGGACGCCAAGGCGACCAACGCCACCGCGCTCGGCTCCTATAGCGCCGCCAATGCCGAGAACGCGACGGCGGTCGGGCAGGGGGCCAATGCCAACTTCGCCAACTCTGCTGCCTTCGGCCAGGGCGTCTCGACGACCCGCGAGAACCAGCAGTCGTTCGGATCGGGCTCGACCAACTACACGATGGCCGGCATCAACTCGGACTCGAGCAAGGGCTTCCAGAGCGGCCCGACCTACGTCGTGACCAGCGATGCCAGCGGCAACCTTGCGACCACGTCCTTCAGCGTCGACCAGATCACCAACCAGCTCGACGAGCTTGGCGAAGGCGTCGCGATGGCCATGGCGATGGGGGGCCTTCAGGTCCCGGCAGGGCGGACATTCGCGATCTCCGGCTCGGTCGGTTTCTTCGACGGGTCGACGGCCGCCGCATTCGCTGCCGCGGCCCGACTCGCCGACACCGAAAGCATCTCGGCGGTACTCAACGCCGGGGTCGGCGTCGGCTTCGAGACCGGAGTTGTCGGTGGAACGGTTGGCCTGACACTGGCCTGGTAGGTCTGTACTCGCTAAGATTGAGGGCAGCGCGCCGATCGGTTGCGCTGCCCTTTTCGTCGAGGGACCGCGCTTCGATGCCGCTCCTGATGAGGCTCCTCGGAGTGGCGCTCTTGGTCGCCACCGCCGGCGCGTCCAGCGCCCAGACCCCGCCGGCGGCGCCACCGCCAACCGCTCCACCCGCACTTTCCCGCGCCGACCTCGAACTGGTCGTGACGCTGCTCCGCAATACGCTGATCGCCCTCCACCAGGCGAACACCACGGGCAACTACACCGTGCTTCGCGATCTCGCGTCGCCTGGTTTCCGCGCCAACAATACGGCGGCGCGCCTCGGCGAGATATTCGCCACGGTGCGCGAGCGGCAGATCGACCTCGGGCGGGTGGTGCTGCTCGACCCGCAGATCAGCGCCGCGCGGATCAACGCGGAGGGGATGCTGTATCTGGCCGGAAGCCTCGCCACCCAGCCGGACCCGGTCCGGTTCGAGCTGCTCTACGAAGCGGTCGACGGGGCGTGGCTGGTGTTCGGAATCTCGATCGCGCCGGACACCGGCCAACAGCCCGGTGCGCCTCCCTCCGCTCCAGCGGCGGGCGGCGTCACGCCGCCCGGCCCAGGAACGCCCTCGACGCCGATCGCGACGCCTCCCACGCCAGCGGGCGTCGCGCCCGCACCGACAACGCCAGTGGCTCCGGCCGCGACTCCGGTCGCCCCGGGGAGCGTTCCGGTGCCTCCGCCGCGTCCGTGAGGAGCGTCAGCGTCTAACGCGGGCGGGAGGTTCTGCCGCGGACCTGGGGGACGTTGGTCGTGGGGAGGGTAAGCGGGATCTCGACGCTCCGCTCGGTCGCCGCCGCCTTGCGGAGGATGTCGATGACCTCCTGGTCGGTGACCTGCGGAAAGGCGTGATAGTGCATCCCCACCGCACCGAACGGGGTCGGCTGGGACAGCACCACGATCTCGTCGGCGTCCGGCTCGAGCGCCTTGACCGCCTCGGGCGGGGCGACGGGAACCGCGAGCACGATGCGCGCTGCATCGGCCTTGCGCATGGCGCGGAGCACCGCGCGGATGGTGCCGCCGGTGGCGATGCCGTCATCGACCACGATCACGGTGCGGCCGGTGACGTTCTGCGCCGCGCGGCCGGTGCGGTAGAGCCAGCGCCGGCGCTCGATCTCGAGGAGCTGGCGTGCCTTTTCAGACGCGATGTGGATCGGATCGGGGTTGACCGAGCGCATGACCTCGTCGTTGAGGACGAGCTCAGGCGTGGGACCGTCGACGACGGCGCCAAGGCCGAGCTCAGGCTGGCCCGGCGCGCGGATCTTGCGCACGAGGATGATCTCGAGCGGGGCGGCGAGAGCGTTCGCGACCTCCTCGCCGACCGGCACGCCGCCACGCGGCAGCGCGATCACGATCGGCCGGGTACCGTGGAGATGCGCAAGCGCAGCCGCAAGCTTCCGTCCCGCATCGCGGCGGTCTTTGAAAGTTGTCAGTTCGGCCCGGAGAGGATCGACCTTGTCGACCCGGGCAACGCGGGAACGGATGGTTCGGGCCAACTCGGCCATTGCAACTCAACTTCCGGGCCTTAGGCCCCTAGCGCCATTTCCATCGATGTCGGCCCCGGAAGGAGCCCGCCAGCCGCCCGACTCAAGCGACGGCGGGGCGCTTCAGTTCCGGGGACGACCCCTTCCAGCCATGGGTCTAGACCACTTGGCCGGTAAAGCGGAGTCCGGGGTTTAGCAGGGTTTGCTCACGCGCCGGTGATAGAGCCGACCGTAAGGTAAAGAACGGCGCGAATCCTTGAACAATTATGGCAGGTTGCGAGGCGGCGCTTGATTTGGCGGCGCCATTTACCGGCGGTCTGTGGCGCGGATGCCACCGCAAGGGAAAACGAAAAGGAGGCGCCGGTTGCCCGGCGCCTCGGTCTCAAGCGAATTGCGGCATGCGCCCTTTAGTTGGGCGTATAAATCTCGCGCTCGTAGGGGTTGATCACGTCGATGGAGAGGAGTTCCGCGCCGTCGAGGAGAGCCGCCCATGCTCCGCCGCCGCCGCTCCACTCGTAGTCGCCCACGCGGTCGACCAGGGTGGTGACGTTCCAGGCGATGTCGAGGCCCTGGTTGACGCGGAAGAGCTGCGCCTTGGTCGGGTCGAGGCCGGAGATGAAGCGGCCGGCGTTGTCGCCCGCGCCGCGGTTGGCGGGCGAAGCGCGGTCGTAGTCGACGCTGAAGGCGAGGTGCTCGCCCGAGGCGGTCTCGAAGCTCCAGCTTTCCTCGCCGGTGACGCCGGCGGGAGTGGCGCCCTGGGTGCGCGAGACGGAGAAGTCCGAGGCGGCAATGTAGTTGCCGAACGGACCGGGGGCATCGGCCGGATCGGAAACGATGCCGCCGATGATGATCTGCACGTTCATCTGCGTCGCGGTCTCACGGCCGGGGACGGCGAGATAGACCATGCTGTTCATGCCGGCGCCGACGGGCCGGTTGTCGGGCCCGGTCACAGCGATCCGGTCGATGAAGATGACGCGGATGTTGGCGCGAGAGGCCGGGCCCTGGGTGGCGATGTTGGGCTCGTAGCCGGCCGGAAGGAAGGTCGCGAGCGCCGTCGGGTTGACTGCGAAGTCGAGCTGCATGCGGACTTCTGAGCTGGTCTCGACCCAGGTGCCGTTCACGGCCGAGCGCGAGGACGGCGGCTTCGGGGGCGGCGGCGGGGTTGCCGGGGCGGCCGGAGCCGCGGGGGCCTGGGCGAAGGCTGGGGCCGCAAGGCCAGCCACGGCCGTGAAAGCGAGAAGTGCGCCAAACGCGCACGAACCGATGGTTTTCAACATCTTTGGTATTCCTCCCGGGAACACGGAGCGTCTTCGGCTTCCGCGGCGCGCATCTTCTGTCGGCGAGCCCGCCCTGTCGAGTGAAACCTAGGATCGGGAAGGCCTATGCGGCGTCCGCCGCGCGGGCGGCCGGAAGCGTCCGCCCGAGCGTCGCCAGGGCGTGGTCGACGAGGATGGCGAGGAGCGCCACGATAAGGGCGCCGGTCACGATGAAGGCGAGGTTGCTGGTCTGCAGGCCGGCGACGATTACCTCGCCGAGGCCCTTCGCGCCGACCGTGCTGCCGAGCGTGGCGGTGCCGATGCTGAATGCGGCGGTGACGCGGGCCCCGGCAAGGATCACCGGAGCGGCGAGCGGCAGCTCAACCGCGGCGAGGATTCCCAATCGCGACAGACCCGTGCCGCGTGCCGCCTCGACCACGTCGCCGGGGAGGGTGCGGATGCCGCTCACCGAGTACTCGAACACCGGCAGGAGCCCGTAGGCGAGGAGGGCGATGAAGGTCGGCTCGAACCCGAACCCGACCAGCGGCACCGCAATCGCAAGGATCGCGACCGGCGGGAAGGCCTGCGCCGCATTGGAGAGAGCGCGGGCGACCGGAAGGAGGTCGGCATTGCCGGGCCGGGTGACCACAATGCCGAGGGCTAGGCCGATGGCGAAGGCTAGGAGGGTCGCCGCCCCCGCGGTGGCGAGGTGCGCGAGAGTGAGACGGAGGAGGCTGTCGCGGTCGTAGAGCACCGGCATGCCCGGGGCGTTCAGCTGGCGGAGCACGGGATCGAAGAAGCCCGGCGCGAGCACGAGGAGAGCGAGCGCTCCGGCGAGGAGCGCGAGACCAAAGACGTCGCGGCGGAGCCTCATCTGCGCTGCCCGACCGCCTCGATCCGGGCGGCCGAGATCTGGCCCACGACCTCGCCGTCGCGCGTGACGGGAAGGACTCGGGCGGCATTCCAGACCATCGCCGACAGCGCTTCGCGGAGCGTCTCGCCCGGCGCGACCCGTCCGACCGCGCAGCCGAGGGTGACGTCGAAGGCGTGCCGCCTGTCCATTCGCCAGCGGCCGGGCTCGGGCGGGTCGAAATGATCGGCGACGCGGTGGAGGGAGAGGACGCGGAGGGCGCGCTCTTCCGGCCCGACGAACTGGCGCACGATCCATTCCGACGGCGAGCGGATGAGGCTCTCGGGCGTGCCGATCTGGAGAAGCTTGCCGCGGTCCATGAGCGCGACACGGTGGCCGAGCTTGAAGGCCTCGTCGAGGTCATGGGTCACGAGGATCGTGGTGATGCCGTGCTGGCGCTGGATCGTCGCGAACTCCTCCTGGAGGCGGACGCGAGTGACCGGGTCGAGCGCGCCGAAGGGCTCGTCCATGAGGAGGACCGAGGGCTCGCCGGCAAGGGCGCGGGCGACGCCGACGCGCTGCTGCTGGCCGCCGGAGAGCTGGCGCGGGTATTTGTCCCGGAACTCGGCCGGGGCGAGCGCGAAGAGCGCGAGGAGCTCGTCGACCCGCGCGGCGATGCGCGGGGGCGGCCAGCGGAGGAGGCGGGGAACCACGGCGATATTCTCCGCCACCGTCCAGTGCGGGAAGAGGCCGACGCTCTGGATCACGTAGCCGATCGAGCGGCGGAGCTTTTCGGGAGCCATTGTCGCGGCGTCCTCGCCGCGCAGCCGGACGGTGCCCGAGCTCGGCTCGATGAGCCGGTTGACGAGCCGCAGCGTCGTCGACTTGCCCGAGCCGGAGGTACCGACCAGCGCCAGTACCTCGCCGGCAGCGACCGAGAAGCTGACGTCGTCGACCGCGACGAGGTCGCCGTAGCGCTTGCTGAGCCGCTCCGCCTCGATCATGCGGCCGCGCCGTGGAGGGCGTCGATGACGGCGTCGAAGAGAATCACCGCGACGAGCGAGAGGGCGACGATCGGCAACGCGCCGAGGAGCGAGAGGTCGAGCGCCGCCTGGCCCATGCCGCGGAAGACGAGCGTCCCGAACCCGCCGCCGCCGACCAAGGCGGCGATCGTCGCAAGGCCGATATTCTGGACCAGCGCGACGCGGATTCCGGCGAGGATGACGGGAAGGCCAAGGGGGATCTCGACGCCGGCGAGGAGCTGGCGTCGGGTCATGCCCATCGCCCGGCCGGCTTCGACCACAGAAGGCTCGACGCTGCGGAACGCGGCGAACGAGCTCGCGGTGATGGGGAGGAGCGCATAGAGGAAAAGCGCGATCACCGCGGGGGTGCGGCCGATGCCCTGGACGCCGATGTCGCGCAGCCAAGGGAAGGCGACGACGAGGGCGGTGAGCGGGACCATCAGGATGGCGAAGAGGGCGACGCTGGGCGTGGTCTGGAAGACGTTGAGGAGCGCGAAGGCAGGGCCGCGCACCCGCTCCGAGCGGTAGGACCAGCGCCCCAGCGGGAGGCCGACGAGGAGGGCGGGGACGAGGCTGAGGAGCACGAGAACGACGTGCTCGCGCGCGGCCGGCCAGAACTCGGCGCGGTAGGCGGCATACTCGCGCGCCAGCGAGAGGTCGGCGAGCAAGCCGCTCGCGAAGAGCGCGCCGAGGCCGGCGAGGATCGCGGCGAGCACGGCGACCCGCCATAGCGGCGCGAGGCCGAGCCGCACCAGCGCGTCGGTGGCAGCGATGCCGAGCGCGGTGAGCGGTAGCCAGAAGCCGGCGCCGAGCGACACGCGGGCGAACCCCTGGTCGGGGAGGATCGCGCTCGCCGCGACACCCGCGGCGGCGAGGAGCGCACCGATGGCGAGGAGCGCGAGGCCGGCCCGGAGCGCGGGGCGCGCCGCGATGGCCGCGGCGGCGGCGAGGGTGACGACCGCGGCGACGCAGACCAGCGGCAAGGCGCCCGGGATTTCCCAGAATCGGTAACCGACGCCGGCGAGGATGCGGTTGGGTTTGAACGAGACCATCGGCAGGAGGAGCGCCGCGACCGCAATCGCGACGCTCGCGATGGCCACGCGATTGCCGAACGGCGCAGCGGACGCGGGCAGGAATGCGGCGTCCGTGGCGCTCATCGAGGGGCGGTGGCCGTCGTCATTCAGTTAATGAGCTGATGGGCGCGAAGGTAGTCCTCGGCGACGGCGGCCGGCGCCTCGCCGCCCACCGCGATCCGGCCGTTGAGCTGCTGGAGGGTGACGAGGTCGAGGCCCTCGAACAGCGGCTTCAGCAGATCCGCGATCTCGGGATGCGCGGTCAGCGTCTCTTCGCGAATGACGGGCGTGGGGGCGTAGACCGGCTGGACGTTCTTGTCGTCGGTCATCACGCGGAGCCCGACTTCGGCGATGGCGCCATCGGTGCCGTAGACCATCGCGGCGTTGGTGCCGTCGATCTGGTCGGCGGCGGCAAGGATGGTCGCGGCGGTATCGCCGCCGGCGAGCACCACGAGCTGGTTGGGGGCGAGGGTGAATCCGTAAGCCGCCTGGAACGCCGGCAGTGCCGCGGCGGAATTCACGAACTCGGCGGAGGCGGCGAGCTTGATCGCGCCGCCGCCGGCGATGAATGCGCCGAGGTCCGACATGGTGGCGAGGGCGTTGGCCCCGGCGACGTCGTTGCGGAGGGCGATGCCCCAAGTGTTGTTGGCCGGGGAGGGCGTGAGCCAGACGAGCTTGTTGGCCTCGTAGTCGAGGCGCCTGGCCTCGTCGTAGCCGGCGGCGAAGTCGCGCCACAGCGGGTCATCGGCGCGGTTGAAGAAGAAGGCGGCGTTGCCGGTGTACTCCGGATAGATGTCGATCTCGCCGCTGACCAGCGCCTGGCGGACGATCGGCGTCGCGCCGAGCGGCACGCGGTTCTCGACCTCGATGCCGGCGTTCTCGAGGACGAGACGGATCATGTTGCCGAGGAGATTGCCCTCGGTATCGATCTTGGAGCCGACCGCCACCTGGGCGGAAAGCGGCGACGCGACTAGGGCGAAGGCGGCAAAAGCAAGCAGGCGAAAGGCGTAGGCCATGGGCGAAATCCTCGGGCTCAAAGCTACGATGTGGGGCGCCCCGCGTCCGAATGCATCCCAATGAACACCCAGGCCGACGCGGCGGCTAGTGCCGCCAAGAGCGCCGCGAGCCACATCGAGGCCGAAAAAGCCGCGACGAAGGCGTCGGCGAGCACAGGATAGCTGGGGACGATCGGCTCGGGCAGGACACCGAAACGCTCGCCCGCTTCGCCGGCGCGGCCCATGAAAAGCGCGTTGCCGATCGCGCCCAGGACGGCGACGGCGAGAAGCCCACCGACACGCGCCGCCGCATTGTTCACGCCCGAGGCCGCGCCGGATTGCGTCTCGGGGATGGCGTTCATGACCGCCGTGGTGAGCGGGGAAATCACGATCGACATGCCGGCGGCGAGGACGAGGATCGGGATGAGGATGCCGATCCAGTAGTTCTCGATCGCGAGCGCGAAGAGGACGCAGGAGATCGTCACCACGATCGCGCCCACGGTCATGAACGGTCCCGGCGGGTGGCGGTCGGCGAGCGAGCCGAAATACCGGGACAGGACGCTGATGACGATGCCGACCGGCATGATGGTGAGGGCGGTTTCGGCGGCGCTGAGGCCGCGGCGCTGGATGAGGTCGAAGGGGAGAAGGAAGAGCACCGCGGCGAAGCAGCCGTAGAGGAACAATGTGTAGATGTTGGCGCCGCTGAAAGTGCGCGAGCGGAAGAGGTCGAGCGGCATCACCGCCTGCTCGGCGCGCGCCTCGATCCACACGAAGAGGCCGAGGCCGAGCGTGCCGGCGAGGAGCGAGCCCCAGATGAGCGGGTGGACAAAGCCGCGGTCGGGGAGGTCGGTGAAGCCGTAGGTGATCGCGCCGAAGGCGAGGATCGCGGCCACGCTGCCGAGCCAGTCGAGCCTTCCGCGCGCGGCGGGGTTGCGGGTCTCGGGAACGGCGGTGACGGTCAGCCAGAGGGCGATCGCGGCGAGCGGGAGGTTGATCCAGAACGCCGCACGCCAGCCGAGGGTGTCGATCAGGAAGCCGCCGATCGGCGGGCCGAGCGAGGTGGTGATCGCCGAGGCCGCCGCCCATGTGCCGATGGCGCGGCCGCGCACTTCGCGGGGAAACGTCGCGCTGATGATGGCGAGGCTTTGCGGGACGAGGAGCGCAGCGCCGACGCCCTGGATGGCGCGCGCCGCGATCAGCGTGTCGATCGTCGGGGCGATGGCGCAGACGAGCGATGCGAGCGTGAAGAGGATGATGCCGGCGATGAAGACCTTGCGCCGGCCGATGCGGTCGCCGAGCCCGCCGCCGACGAGGAGGAGTGCGCCGAGGGTGAGCGCGTAGGCGTTCACCACCCACTGCATGTGGCCGAAGCCGGCGTTCAGCGTTTCCTGAATCGCCGGCGTGGCGATGCTGACGATGTTGCCGTCGATGAAGGCGAGCGCCGAGGCGAGGATCGTCGCGGTGAGGGTGAGGGCGCGCTCGCGCGACCCAAACGGCGGGTCGTTCGCCGGGGCGGCCGCCGGTTCTCGCTCCGTCATCCGGACTAGCTCGTCGTGACGAGGACGGCGACGATGGCCACGTAGGTCCAGCCGTGCAGCAGCTGGTCGATGCCGAGGAGGATCCAGTAGCCGCCGTCCGAGGTGGTGAGGCCGGCGCGCCGGACGAGCTGCTCCTTGGTCCAGTCGATGTGATAGTGGATCACATATTCGCCGACGAGGATCGCGAGGCCGACGAGCAGCGAGGGCCGGATCAGCAGGAAGACAGGTGCCGTGCCGAGGATGTGGATTCCAGCGTGGAGGAGGCCGCCGGGATGGCCGTAGATGCCCTTGGTGCGCACCTGGAAGGTCGACTGGAGCGCGAAGTCGCACACGAAATGCTTGGCCTGGAGATAGGCCACGCACCACAGGACGAGGGCGATTTCAGGGGTCACGTTCGCGGGAAGCTCTAGGGGCTCGGTCGGCGGGGGCTCGTGGGCTTGGTCGCCAGAATGGACCGGATATCGGTCACTGCGAAGCTAAAGCCTTGAGGGAGCGGGAAGTTCCCCCGCAGAGGACGGCTGCCGCCAGCCGTTGAAGTCTGTTTCATCTGTCAGCCCCGCCCGTTCCCGAGCCGGCGCCTGCCGGAAAGGGTCCGAGTCCGCATCCAGATAATCATACGGCGTTGGCTCGACAATTGTTTCAAGCATTTCGC
>CAYOET010000044.1:0-18157 GCA_964402985.1 uncultured Bauldia sp.
CCGACCCTCCCCCTCAAGGGGAGGGTGGATGGCTCCCATCGCTCGAGATCCTGCAGCGGGCGGCGGGGCTGCCGCGGCGGGCGCTCGAGCTTCTCGCCGACGCGGACGCGTGCCGCTCCATCGGGCTCGACAGGCGGAACGCGCTGTGGGCGGTGCGGCGTCTGCCTGACGATGCGCCGCTCGCCCTCTTCGCGGCGGCGGAACTCGAGGAGCTGCCGCCCGAGCCCGACGCGCAACTGCCGCTGATGGCGCTCGCCGAGCATGTGGTCACCGACTACCAGACCATCCGCCTGTCGCTGAAAGCCCACCCGATGCATTTCCTCCGCGAGATGTTCCGCGCCGAGGGCGTGAAGAGTTCGGCCGAGACGAGCGCCCTCCCCGACGGCTCGCGCACCAAGACCGCCGGCGTGGTGCTGGTCCGGCAGCGGCCGGGCACCGCTTCCGGTGTCATCTTCATGACGATCGAGGACGAGACGGGAATCACCAACGCGATCATCTGGCCCAAACTCACCGAGCGCTTCCGGCGCGAGATCATGAGCGCCCGGCTGATCCTCATCGAGGGCCAGCTGCAGCGAAGCCCCGAGGGGATCGTGCACCTCATCGCGGGCCGCATCCACGACCGCAGCCACGAGCTGGCGCGGCTGACCGACCGGCCGATCCCGCGTTTCCCGCTTTCGAATGCCGACGAGGTCGTCCACAATCCCAATCCCGACCGCGTCCACAAACATCCCCGGAATGTCCGCATCATCCCGAAATCCCGCGATTTCCATTAGGTTGCCGCGGCGGCGCCCGGTCGCCGCTCGGAGCGCTCCTCCGCAAGGCGTAATTCCTGAAACCTTTCCGACCTTTGCGCGTTCTTGTCGTGATGTTGGTTAGGGTGGATCGCTCTGCCCTCGCCCGAGTCGGGTCCCCGTGG
The DNA here is from genome assembly GCA_964402985.1 of uncultured Bauldia sp. Taxonomy (GTDB): domain Bacteria; phylum Pseudomonadota; class Alphaproteobacteria; order Rhizobiales; family Kaistiaceae; genus JADYYB01. The sequence continues at coordinate 917 of CAYOET010000044.1, forward strand.
AGGGCGGACCCGTGGCACACATTCGGGGGGGCCGGGGCACAGTAAATGCCGGAAAGATCAGTCGCCGGACCACGCTCGACGGGCGAAAGCCTCGAGCAGAGGCTTGCCTCCGGCGTCAGCGCCGGCGGCGTCGGCCTCTGGTACTGGGACATCGTCAACGACAAGATCGAATGGTCGGAGACCACGGAGCGGCTGCATGGCCTCGAGGCCGGCAGCTTCGACGGCACCTATGCCGGCTTCCAGGCGCGCATCCTGGTCGAGGACCAGGCCGCCGCCCTGCGCATCATCGAGGCGGCGCTCGAGACCGGCGAGCGCTACCGGATCGAGTATCGCGTTCCGAGCGATGATGGCGAGCTGCGCTGGATCGAGGCACGCGGCGAGGCGATCCGTCCCGACGGCACCGTGGTCGCCGTTGCCGGCACCTGCCAGGACGTCAGCGAACGGAAGCGCACCGAGCAGGAACTCGTCGAGCGGGCATCGCGCCAGGAGGCGATCACCAAGCTCGGGTTCCTCGCCCTCCGGGACGCGCCGCTGCAGAGCCTCCTCGACGCGGTCGCGGACGAGGTGTGCTCGGTCCTCCATCTCGAGTTCTGCAAGATCCTCGAGCTGCTGCCGAGCGGCAAGGACCTCCTTCTCCGCGCCGGCCACGGTTGGAACGAAGGGCTGGTCGGGCGCCTCCGTCTATCGGCCGACCGCGGGTCGCAGGCCGGCTACACGCTCGAGGTCGAGAAGGCGGTGCTGGTCGAGAACCTCAAAACCGAGAAGCGCTTCGCCAGCCCAAAGCTCTTGCGCGACCACGGCGTGGTGAGCGGGCTCGGCGTCATCATCGCCGGCGATCTCGAGCGGCCCTACGGCGTGATCAGCGTCCACTCGCGCCAGCGCCGCCACTTCCAGCAGACCGAGATCGATTTCCTTCAGGCGGTGGCGAGCATGATCGCGCTCACGGCGCAGCATGCGCAGGCGATGGAGCGGCAGCGGCTCCTGCTGCGCGAGCTCCGTCACCGCGTCGGCAATCTCCTGACGTTGATCGTCTCCCTGTTCAACAACACGGCGCGGACGACGCACTCGGTCGAGGAACTCTCCGACAAGTTCGTGGCGCGAGTGATGTCGCTGTCGCGCGCGCACACCCACATCTCCTATTCGGGGTGGAGCACGGCCTCGCTGCTGCGGCTGGTGCGCGAGGTGGCCGAGCCGTTCCTCGATCGGATCAAGATCGAGGGCAGGGATCTCCATCTCGGCGCCGATTCGGCGTTCGCGCTCAGCCTCGCGCTGCACGAGCTGCTCACCAACGCGGGGCGCCATGGGGCCCTCGCGGATCCCAACGGGACGCTTCGCCTCGCCTGGTCCGTGGAGGGCGAGGATGCGGCAGCGATCCTCCGCATCCGCTGGGTCGAGGCGGGATTCACTCCCGAGAGCCCGGGCGCCGCCGGGTTCGGCCGCCGGCTCGTAAGAACCGTGGTCGAGGACCAGCTGGGCGGGACCGTGGCGACACGATACGGTCCCGATGGATTGAAGATCGAAATCGATCTCCCGCTGGCGCGCCTCGACAAATGATCGACGCCGAGAGGGGCTGAACGATGGGCACGCTCGAAGCGATCTTCGGCGATCTCTTCCCGAGGACGCATTTGCCGCCGGCGGTGATCATCCTTCGGCTGGTGCTGGCGATCGGTCTCGGCGCGGTCATCGGGCTCGAGCGCGAGGTTCGCAACCGGCCGGCCGGACTGCGCACCCACATGCTGGTCGCGCTCGCCTCCGCCCTCTTCGCGATCGTGATGATCGAGGTGCTCTATAGCGAGATCGGGCGGGAGACGACGACACGCATCGAGCCGATCCAGGTGATCCAGGCGGTGACTACCGGCATCGCCTTTCTCGGCGCCGGCGTCATCATCCAGGGCCGCGGCGAGGTGCAGGGCATCACCACCGCAACCGCGCTGTGGATGGCGGGCGCGATCGGGGTCGCGGCCGGGATGGGCTACGGACTGATCGCGGCCGCGGCGACGATGCTCAGCCTCGTCGTCCTCACCGCCGTGAAGGGACTCGAGTCGCGCCTCCCCAAGACTGAGGACCCCGAGCCAGTCGCCGACGCTCGGGACCGAAAAGGCGACCGGCGTTGAACGAGCCGGAGCGCCCTGCCCTCGCCGGCCTCGTGCGGGCATTGGTGGCGGGCAATCCGGGCCCGCTCACCGGGCCGGGGACCAACAGCTATCTCGTCGGCGCGAAGCGGGTCGCGGTCATCGATCCAGGGCCCGACGACGGACGGCACCTCCAGGCGCTGGTCGAGGCGGCGGGGACTGGCCGGATCACCCACATCCTCGTCACCCACCATCACGCCGACCACGCCGGCGGCGCTGCGCCGCTGGCCGCGATGACGGGCGGGCTGGTCGTCGATTCGGCCGCGCTCGGCGATGGGCAGATGGTCGAGGACGAGGAGTGGCGGATCGAGGCGGTTGCGACACCCGGTCACACGCGGGACCATTTCTGCTTCGCGCTCTGCAACTACGGCGTGCTGTTTACGGGCGATCATGTGATGGGCTGGGCGAGCAGCATGATCGCCTGGCCGGACGGAAAGATGGGCGACTATCTCGCCTCGCTCGAGAAGCTCCTCGGGCGGCCGGAGACGCTCTATCTGCCCGGCCACGGCGATCCGATCGACGAGGGAAAGGCCCGCGCGAGGGCGCTTCTCCATCACCGGAAAGACCGTGAATCCGCCATTCTGGCTGAGGTGCAGACGGGCGAGCGCTCGGTCGGTGCGATCCTCGAGGCGGTCTATCGGCCGCTCCAACCCGGTCTTGCCGGGGCGGCCGAGCTGTCCGTGCTCGCCCATCTCGACCACCTCGCCGAGCGCGGGCTGGTGCGGCGCACCGGACCTCCCGGCCGAGGCGCTCGCTACCGGCCAGCCGAGCAGGCGTGACCAATGCGCAACGGTGTGACCAAATCAGACTTCGTTTACCTCCCCTAGGCCAAGAATCAGCCATATAATTCAGGGTATGAGCCGTTCAGCGGCGCCGCTTCCAGCGGATCGCACACCGGTGAAGCTAAACGAAGAGATCATGAGCACGATCAAGGACAGGCCGTTCCGCTCGAAGAAAGAACTCGAGCTCGAGCGCGCCCTTGAGGCCCAATACCGCTCCTTGGGAAACGAGGACGTGGTGGCTGCGATCAAGCAGCAGCAGGCAAGCCAGCCCAAGACCGAACAGCAGAGCTAGGACAGCGACGCCCCCTCGTGGGTCGTTGCGCGGTTCGCGTGCACGGGTTCTTTGCTCGCGCGCAATGGGCCGGTCTAACCTTGCCGCGATGAGCGTCGAGGGGCTTTGGCCGATGTCATGGTGAGAGAGCCGCGCGGTCCCGTCGTCGGGGTGAGCGTGGCGCTGTGGCATGACGGCAAGGTGCTCCTGGTGCGCCGCGCGCGGCCGCCGCATGCGGGGCTGTGGAGCTTCCCGGGCGGGAAGGTCGAGCACGGTGAGACGCTCGCGGTCGCAGCGCTGCGCGAGCTCGGCGAGGAGACAGGGCTCAGCGCAAGAATCGGCGAGGTCATCGCGACGCTCGACGTGATCGAGCCGCCGGGCAGCACGCCGGCGGCGGAGCGCTATCATTTCGTGCTGGTCGTTCTCGACGCGAGCGCGCCCATGGGCATGCTCGTCGCGAGCGACGATGCCGCCGAGGCCGGCTGGTTCTCGCTCGACCAGGCGGAGGCGCTCCACGTCACGCCGGAGCCGGCGACGCTCCTTGCACGCCACCGCCGAGGCGCGGCGCGGGTGTGAAGCACGCGGGCACCGTTCCCGCCCCCGCTGCCTCCTCACCGACCAACAAGAAAATCGAACGCCCGGGAATTCAGACGTTTCGACTCCCGCAACGACCATCGCCGCGCGTGTTGGGACGTTGTGGATTGCCTGCACAAGTCGGGCGGCAAGGCCGCGCGAGCGGGCGCCGATATCCAGTGGCGCGATCGATGGGACGGGTGCGCTGGGCCAAAACTCCCAGCACGGTCAGGGCGTCAACACGATGAGCGAGGCGTTAACGCGGGCGGAGGAAATCTTCAGATACGGTTAACCCTCGATTCATCAGTTTCCTTTGACGCGGAGGCGATCGTGTTAGGCTCTTAGTTGCCTGATTCGTCGACTTCCGGACCCCGCGCACCACATGCACGAAGACACCGAAGACCTCCAGATCGCCGAGAAGAAGCGGGCTGCGCTCGCCTATCTCACCCAGGCGTGGGACGAGGCGCTGGCGGAGGGAATCGACTCCGAGATCCTCGCGCACGCGGCGCTGTTCGCGGCGCTGTCCGACCTCATCACCACCTACGGCGAAGAGCCGGTCGCGAAGCTCGTCAACAAGCTCGCGGATCGCATCCTCGGCAGCGAGTTCACCCTCCCGCAGAACTTCCACTAGCGAACCTGTCGCTCGCCAATGTCGCGGCTCGAACGGATGCGAGCGCGACCTGCGGGTGACTGGCGTGTTGCCGACCCCCAAGCGGTGTGCAGAGAGTATGGCGTGCGGTGCACGTCGCCTTCGGGAGGCGGCTCGCACTCTAAGATTTCTCATCCCTCCCAGCGTGATATTCTCACTGTACCGGCGAGGCGGCCCATCAAGCCGATCTGTGTCCGTAAGCTGGGCAGTTCATCGATCGCGTAGCCAACGCCAAAGATGCGTAGCCTCGATTATCCGATTGTCATCGAGCCCCTTCCCGAGGAGGACGGGGGCGGCTTAGTTGCGCGCGCACCCGACTTGCCTGGGTGCATGTCTGACGGGGCGACGCCGGAGGAAGCGCTGGCCAACATTCAGGACGCGGTTCACTCATGGCTCGACGAAGCCAAGGCACTTGGGCGCGAAATTCCCGGCCCGTCGCACGGACTCGTCGCGGCCGAGTAATCAGGCCCGCGGCACCAGCGTCTCCACAAAGCGGACGGGCGCGCCGAGCGAGGGCGAGAGCAGCTCGCCTTCCCACATCACGCGGCGGCCGCGGACGATGGTGCCGACCGGCCAGCCGGTGACGGCGCGGCCGTCATGCGGGGTCCATTTCGAGCGCGAGGCGATCCAGTCGTTGGTGATGGTCGCGCGGCGCTTGAGGTCGACGATCGTGAAGTCGGCGTCGTAGCCGGCGGCGACACGGCCCTTGCCGGCGATGCCGAAAAGGCGCGCCGGGCCGGCCGAGGTCATGTCCATGAAGCGCAGCAACGAGAGGCGGCCGGCGTTGACGTGGTCGAGCATGACCGGGACGAGCGTCTGCACGCCGGTCATGCCGGAGGGCGAGTTCGGGTAGGGCTCGGACTTCTCGTTCAGCGTATGCGGGGCGTGATCGGAGCCGAGAATGTCGGCGGTGCCGTTCTCGACGCCGCGCCAGATGCCGTCGCGATGGCGGGCGGCCCTTATCGGCGGGTTCATCTGCAGGCGAGTGCCGAGGCGGGCGTAGTCGTCGGCGGTCAGCGTCAGATGGTGCGGGGTGACCTCGACGGAGGCGACGTCCTTGTGGCCGGCGAGGAACTCCATCTCCTCGGCGGTGGAGATGTGGAGGACGTGAATGCGCGCGCCAGTCTCGTGGGCGACACGGACGAGTCGCTCCGTCGACTCGGTCGCGGCGATCTCGTCGCGCCAGACCGGATGGGACGAGGGGTCGCCGGGGATGCGGAGGTCCTTGCGGGCACGGAGGCGCGCTTCGTCCTCGGAATGGAAGGCGGCTCGCCGGCGGATCTTGCGGAGGATCGCGCGGAGGCCGGCTTCGTCCTCGACGAGGAGCGAGCCGGTCGAGGAGCCGAGGAAGACCTTCACGCCGGCGGCGCCGGGAAGGCGCTCGAGCTCGGGCAGGAGGTCGGTGTTCTCGTGGGTGCCGCCGACCCAGAAGGCGTGGTCGCAATGCATGCGGCCGCGCGCCCGCGTCAGCTTGTCGGCGAGGGCGGCGGCCGAGTCGGTGGCGGGCTTGGTGTTGGGCATCTCGAAGACGGCGGTGACGCCGCCCATCACGGCGGCGAGCGAGCCGGTCTCGAGGTCTTCCTTGTGCTCGAGGCCGGGCTCGCGGAAGGGCACCTGGGTGTCCATCACGCCGGGGAGGATGGTGAGGCCGGTGCAGTCGAGCGTGTGCGCGGCGTGGTCGCGGCCGATCTCGCCGATGGCGGCGATGCGGCCCTCGCGGACGCCGACATCGCGGAGGCCGACGCCGTCGTGATTGACGAGCGTGCCGCCGCGGAGGACGAGATCGAAGGTTTCGGGCATCGCTGGCTCCCGCCGGCCGCCTTGCCCGGCGGCCCTCGTCCGCTTACGTAACCGATGCGGGAGAGGCAAACTAGGTCGCGATCACATGCCGAACGGCACATTCGCTGAGCTTGCCGATCGCGGGGTCATCGCCGTGAGCGGGGCAGACGCGCGCCACTTCCTGCAGAATCTGATCACCAGCGACCTCGACGCCGTGCGCGAGGGAGCGGGCGGCTACGGCGCGCTGCTCTCGCCGCAGGGCAAGATCCTGTTCGACTTTCTCATCTATCCATCGGGCGACGGGTTCCTGCTCGATGTCGCCAGGAGCCAGGTCGCGGCGCTCCTTGGCCGGCTCAAGCTCTATCGGCTGCGGGCGAAGGTCGATCTCGCCGACCTCTCCGAAACCCATCGCGTGCTCGCCGTGTGGGGAGATGGTCCCGCGATCGGCGAAGGCGTCGTGATCGCCGACCCGCGGCTGGCGGGCCTCGGGTTGCGGGCGATCGTGCCGCGCGTGTCGGCGATCCCGGGCAATGCCGGCGAGACTGACGCTAGCACCTATCACCGGCACCGACTCGTGCTCGGCGTGCCTGAGGCGGGGACCGACTTCGCGTTCGGCGACGCGTTTCCTCACGACGCCAATCTCGACCAGCTGGGCGCCGTCGCGTTCGACAAGGGCTGCTATGTCGGCCAGGAAATCGTCTCGCGGATGGAGCATCGCGGCACGGCGCGGCGGCGTGTGGTGCAGGTGACCGCGGAGCCCGCCTTGCCGCCTGCGGGGACGGATGTGCTCGCCGGCGAGCGGGCGGCGGGGACGCTCGGCTCGTCGAGCGAGGGGAACGGTCTCGCGCTGCTGCGGCTCGATCGGGTCAAGGACGCGCTCGACGCCGGCAAGGCCATCACCGCCGGCGGCGTGGCGGTGAAGGTCAGCCTGCCGGCCTATGCCCGATTCGGCTGGCCGAGCGGAGCCACCGTCGAATGACGAACGGCGACAAGCCGCGCGCCTGGCAGCGCATGCTCTCGGGGCGGCGACTCGACCTCCTCGACCCCTCCCCGCTCGACGTCGAGATCGAGGACATCGCGCACGGGCTCGCGCGCGTGGCGCGGTGGAACGGGCAGACCAGCGGGGATCACGCCTTCTCGGTCGCGCAGCACGCGATGTTGGTCGAGACGATCGCCGCAATCTTCGAGCCGGAACTCGGGCGGGCGGAGCGGCTCGCCATGCTGCTCCACGACGCTCCGGAATATGTGATCGGCGACATGATCTCGCCGTTCAAGGCGATGATCGGCGGCGAGTACAAGCCGGTCGAGGAGCGGCTCCTCGGCGCGATCTTCCGCCGCTTCGGGCTCGCCCTCCCAAACGCCCGGCTGACCAGGATTCTCAAGGCCGCGGACCGCGCCGCCGCCCACTACGAATCGACCCGGCTGGCCGGCTTCGCGGAGAGCGAGGCGGCGAAATTCTTCGGCCGGCCGAGCGGGATAAATCCCGACACGCTCGACCTCTCGCCGTGGCCCGCGACGATCGCGGAAGCGCGCTTTCTCAAGCGTTTCGGCGAACTCTCGGCCGCGTAGCCGACGCCGCGCGGCGGCGCCGCCACAAGCCTGAACGACAGACAACGAGCGCTTCAGGTTGGGGCCATGAGCCCGCTCCTACATTCGCGTCATCAGGTGGCGGAACGAACCCCACCGAAACAACCGAAACCAGGAGAGCTCAGATGAACCGCACCCTCACCACAATCGCCTCGCTCGCCCTCGTGATGGGCGCCGGGCTCGCTCCGGCTTATGCCGGCAACTCCTTCGTGCTGAACCAGTGGGGCGTCGGCAACGCCGCTGGCTCCGCGCAGTTCGGCAACGGCAACCAGGGTGGCATCGTGCAGTGGGGCTTCGGCAACGCTGCCACGCAGACCCAGAACGGGAACAACAACCTGGCAGTGACCGGCCAGGTCGGCTGGGGCAACGCCGCCGCCACCGCGCAGTCGGGCAACGGCAACGTCGCCGGGACCGCGCAGATCGGGTTCGGCAATGCCGCGGCGACCAGCCAGACCGGCAACGGCAACATCATGGGCACGATCCAGGTCGGCAACGGCCACTCCTCGTCCGCCACGCAGACCGGCACCGGCAACATCGGCGTCGTGATCCAGGGCCCGTAACAGGTCAAACGCCAACGGATGGGAGCGGCCGACTCGGCCGCTTCCCCACCCCCTCTCGAGGAGAACGAAGATGATGAGATTGTTTGGCCTGTTGATGGGCTTGGCCGCCATCCCGTTCGCCCTCGCGCCGGTCGGCGCCTCGGGCGCCGGAACCACCGCCGCCAAGGTCGAAGGGCCGGTGAGCTGCGAAATCCAGATCAGCGAGATCGCCGGCGGCATTCGCGTCCAGCCGACCGCGACCTCGGTCGCCGACCTCAGCGGCACCTACGAATTCGCGGTGTCGAAGACGGGCGGCGGCAACAGCGCCACGACCAGCCAAGGCGGGCCGTTCACGGTTCGCGCCGGCCGGACCGAGGTGCTGAGCGACGCAGCCTTCGATGCCCGCGGGACCCTCGTGGCCACGCTCCGCATCAACTGGCAGGGCGGCACGCTGTCCTGCGAGAAGCGCTTCCCCTCGGCCTAGGGGTCTCCTTCCCCGGCCGCGACACCATCCCCGTCGCGGCCGGGGTTCCTTCCCTTCGGCCGATACCGGCCGGCTGCGACGGGTGGTTCCGCCTCCCTCCCATTCGTCGCGGCCGGCTTCATTTGTTTGCCAAACTCCGCGCATCTTCTGGCTTTCGGCGAGCCGGTCAGGGCACAATGGCCCTAGCCTGAAAGCGTCGAGTCCCATGCCCAGCATCTATGTCTGCCCCCTCACCCGCGTCGCCGAAACGGTCGAAGCGAGCGCGGCGAGCCATCTCGTCACCATCCTCTACGAGAGCGAGGCGGCGCGGCCGCCCTCGATCGAGCCCGAGCGCCACCTCAAGCTCCGCTTCCAGGATATCGCCGACACCGCCGCCGGCCCCGAGCCGCCTACCGGCGAGCACATCGACCGGCTGCTCCGCTTCGTCACGTCGTGGGAGCGCGAGCGGCCGATGGTGATCCATTGCTACGCGGGGATCAGCCGCTCGACGGCAGCCGCGTTCATATCCTTGTGTGCGCTCCGCCCGGACGACGACGAGGCTGCGATCGCAGCGCGCCTGCGCGCCTCGTCGGAGATGGCGACGCCGAACCGGCTGATGGTCGGGCTGGCCGACCGGATGCTTGGGCGAAAGGGCAGGATGATCGAGGCGATCGCGCGAATCGGGCGCGGGGTCGATGCCTTCGAAGGGCGGCCGTTCTCACTGAAGCTGATCGTTCCGGTCGTCGCGCCATGAGCGAGGAGGCGCTCACCCCGATCGAGATCGGGCTGAATGCCGCCATCGTGGCCGTCGAGGCCGACACGCCGCTCATCCTCACGATCGCCGGCAGCGGCGGCGAGCCGCTCGGCCTGCCGCTCGGGCCGTTCAACCCGCTGCAGCACCGGACATTCGAATCGGGGCTGCGCAGCTGGGTGAGCGAACAGACCGCGCTGCCGCTCGGCTATGTCGAGCAGCTCTATACGTTCGGGGACCGCGGCCGGCACATGCGGCCGGGCGATTCGGCGCCGCATGTGGTGTCGGTCGGCTATCTCGCCCTGGCGCGGACGAGCGAGGAATCATCGGCGGCGTTCGCGCGGAGCGGGGCCGCGTGGCAGCCGTGGTACGGGTTCTTCCCGTGGGAGGATTGGCGCGAGGGCCGGCCGGCGGTCCTCGACGAAACGATCCTCCCCGCTCTCCGGGCGTGGACGCGCGAGCGCGTGAAGCGCGGACCGGAGACGCGGCCGCTGAGCCGCGGCGAGCGCGTGCGCCTCGCCTTCGGGGAGGAGGCCGCGCCGTGGGACGAGGAGCGCGTCCTCGAACGCTACGAACTCCTCTACGAGGCGGGCCTCGTCGAAGAGACGCTGCGCGACGGACGCCAGCCGAGCTGGAAGAAGCTCGCGCCGCTCGGGCTCTCGATGCGCTTCGACCATCGGCGCATCCTCGCCACGGCGATCTCGCGGCTGCGCGGAAAGCTCAAATATCGGCCGGTGGTGTTCGAGCTGATGCCGCCGGATTTTACGCTCACCGCCCTGCAGCGGACGGTGGAGGCGATCTCGGGTCGCCACCTTCACAAGCAGAATTTCCGGCGCCTCGTGGAGACCGGGGCGCTGGTTGAAGCCACCGGCGCGATGGCGACCGAGACCGGCGGGCGTCCGGCCGCCCTCTTCCGCTTCCGGCGCGAGGTGGTGCAGGAGCGGCCCTCGCGGGGGCTGCGCCTCGGGCAGCGCGGCTAGCGGGCGCGCCGAGTTTCATGTTGCGTTGCAGCGGGGCGGGCCGTTACGACTAGGCCCGCCTGCAGGAAACCGCGATGAACGACAGCCACCTCTCGAGCAGCGTGAGCGCGATGAAGGCCGCGGTCGAGGCGGTGGCGCGCGGCGCGCTGAGCCGCGAGGAGGCCCTTCTTCAGGTGGCCGCCGCGGATCTCGAGGCGCTCCTCCACCCGGCGGTCGACGAGAAGGCCGAGCGGCGGATCCTCGCGGTCGGCCTCGCCGCCTCGCCGGGCGCGGCGTCCGGACCGATCGCGCTGACCTCGCGCGAGGCCGAAGCGCTCCGCGCGCGGGGGCGGCACGCGATCCTCGTTTGCGCTCAAACCAGCCCGAGCGACATCTACGGCATCCAGGCCGCAGCCGGCATCCTGACGGCGCGCGGCGGCAAGACCAGCCACGCCGCGTTGATCGCGCGCGGCATCGGCAAGCCGTGCGTGGTCGGCGCGCGCGAGGTGCGGGTCGATATCGACTCGGGCGTGGTCACGATCGGCGGCGAGGCGCTCCTGCGCGGCGAGATGATCACTATCGACGGCGGATCGGGCGAGATCTTCGCCGGCGAAGTACCGATGGCGGAACCCTCGATCAGCGGCGACTTCGCCACCCTCCTCGGCTGGGCGGACGAGGTGCGCCGCATGAAGGTGCGGGCCAACGCCGATACCGCCGCCGACGCGCGGAAGGCTCTCGCCTTCGGCGCCGAGGGGATCGGGCTCTGTCGCAGCGAATACATGCTCCTCGAGCGCAACCAGATCGACCTCATAAGGCGGATGATCCTCTCGGAGACCGAAGCCGAGCGGCGGGCGGTGCTCTACAAGCTCATGCCGCTGCAGCGGGCGGCCTTTGCCGAGATCTTCGAGATCATGCACGGGCGGCCGGTGACGATCCGGCTCCTCGATGCGCCGCTCCACGAGTTCCTGCCGCAGAGCGAATCCGAGATCCTCGACTTCTCGCTCGCGACCGGTCTCTCGCCCGGGCGAGTCCGCCTCCTCACCGACTCCCTGTCCGAAGCGAACCCCCTCCTCGGTCATCGCGGCTGCCGGCTGGCGGTGACCTATCCCGAGATCGCAGAGATGCAGGCGCGGGCGATCTTCGAGGCGGCGATCGAGGCCGCCGAGAAGACCGGCGATGGAGTGCAGCTTGAGATCATGGTGCCGCTGATTGGCAACGCCGCCGAGCTCGCGTTCATTCAGGAGCGCGTCGTGGCGATGGCCGAAGCGGTGCGCCGGGAGCGCGGCAGCGTGCCGGCCTATCTGATGGGCACGATGATCGAGCTGCCGGGCGCGGCGCTCCGCGCCGGCGAGATCGCCGAGCGGGCGGAGTTCTTCTCCTTCGGCACCAACGACCTCACGCAGACCGTGCTCGGCATCTCGCGCGACGACGCGCCGGCGTTCCTGAGCGCGTATCTCTCGGCTGGCATTTTCGACCGCGACCCGTTCGTCACGCTCGACATCAAGGGAGTGGGCGAACTCATCCGCATGGCGGCGCTGCGCGGTCGCGCGGTGCGGCCCTCGCTTCGCCTCGCGATCTGCGGCGAGCATGGCGGCGACCCCGACTCGATCGCCTTTTGCGAGGAGACCGGGCTCGACTACGTGTCCTGCTCGCCGTTCCGCGTGGCAGTCGCGCGGCTGGCTGCGGCTCAGGCAACGCTTCGCATGAAGATGCGGCGATAAGTGCCGCAAATCGTGCCGCATTTTGACCACACCGTGAGGCTGATTGAGGCCCTCGGATCGGCGCTGAAAGGCCTTCGCCGTTAACGCGGTCTCAAGGTTAACCCAGCGATAATCCCACCGCAGAGAGAACTGGAGCCGTTCGCTCCGCGCGCCCGCTTTTCCCCGGGCCGTCCGGTCAGTCGTTGCGTGGAGTCAAGCGTTTGCGTTCGAGAGTGGCGAGACCGCGCGGTCAGGGCGAAGTCCGCTTCTTCATCTCGGGCCTCCTTGCCGTCGCCATGGTCGGGCTCTCCAGCACGTCGGTGGCGCGCCAGGACCTCGCGGCGGCGCGCGCATTGACCTCGCCCGACGTTCTCGCCGCCCTCGCCGCCGAGCAGGTCGACCGCAGCGGAAAGGGCGACCGGCCGGACGGGCGCCTGACCCTCGCCGCAGCGGCCAGCCCCAACATGCCGTCCTCGATCGCCTTCATGACGCGCGGGTGGAGCGAGGCGCAGATGCCGCGCGTCTCCTTCTCGGCAGGGACGCCGATCGAGGCCCGAGTGCAGGTCCAGGCTCTCGCCTTCGCCCTGCCGACGCCGCCCGCCGCGATCGCGCCCATCCAGCCAAGCGAGAACGGGGCGACGATGATCGCCTTTGCGCCGCCCGACGCGGCGATCGACGTCGAGGCGCCGTTCCGGGCGATCCTCGTCGCGCCGCCGACTTTCCTCCCGCGCGAAAAGCCCGAGATCGCGGGGGCACGGCCCAACCCCGGGCCCGACCACGACTGGGTGGCCAACGTCCTCCCGGCCTCGTCGCGGACGGCGGCGCAGCGGAAGTGCCTCGCCGAGGCGATCTATTTCGAGGCTCGCGGGGAGCCGGTGAACGGACAGCTCGCGGTCGCGCAGGTGGTCCTCAACCGGCTCAAGAACCCGGCCTATCCGGACACGATCTGTGGGGTCGTCTATCAAAACCGCACCGTGCGCAACGGCTGCCAGTTCTCGTTCGCGTGCGACGGCATCGCCGACCGGGTCACCGAGCGCGATGCCTGGTCGATGGCGACCACGCTCGCCAACGCGGCGATCGACGACGGCAACGCCGCGTGGATGCCCGACGTCGGCTCGGCCACGCACTATCACGCGACCTATGTGCGCCCGCGCTGGGCGCGCACGATGATCAAGATGGTGCAGATCGGCGAGCACATCTTCTACAAGACGCGCTTCGGCGGCTGGATCTAGGCGCCCAGCGCTGCAGCAGTGGACGCTCGCCAATGCTATGAACGCTGCGGTGCGGCGTTCGTGGGGGCTGGGTGTGGAGCGCGATCCGTTCGAGGCCTATCGCAAATGGAAGCGCTGGGACGAGGGCTCGTTCGGGCAGCCAAACAGGCTCGAGGAGCGCTACTTCGACCTCGAGCTCCGGCAATCGGGCATCGACCTCGACAAGAAGCTGCGCGCGCTCGAGATCGGCTTCGGGAACGGCGCGTTCGCCGGCTGGTGCAGGCGGCGCGGCTGGAACTATTCGGGGATCGAACTCGACCCGTCGCTGGTCGAGCGGGCGCGAGCGGCGGGGTTCGACGCGCATGTCGCGGCGGCGCCGCTGCCGGCCGCGGTTCTCGAACGATCGTTCGACGTGATCGTCGCGTTCGACGTGATCGAGCATATGGAGGTCCCCGACCTCCGCGCGCTGCTGACCGCCTGCGGTACCGTGCTCGCGCCCGGCGGCGTGCTGATCGCGCGCTTTCCGAACGGCGACAGTCCGTTCTCGGGCACGCATCAGAACGGGGACGTCACGCACCGGCTGCATCTCGGCGCGAGCGCGATCCACCAGCTGGCCTCGTGGACTGGGTTGCGGGTGGTGCAGACGCGCGACCAGGCGATGCCGATCCGCGGGATCGGGCGCAAGGCGGGACGGCGGCAGTTCGGGCGGCTGGTGGTCGGGCGGATGACGGGCTGGTTCGTGGGGCGATATTTCCATTCCGGCAGGCCGACGCCGGTGGGAGCGAACCTCGTCGCGGTACTTGCGAGAGCGGATGCGCCGGCAGGCTGAGGCGCAGTGCGTTCTGATGCGATCGCGGCCAACTCCGATCCCCTCGGAACTCATTGCAGCTCGATACGAGGTCGGTCCTTCAACTTAGCCTCCCCCTTGCGGGGAGGTCGAAAACGCGGAGCGTTTTCGGGAGGGGGTAAGCCGAAGGAAGACGCGGTGTGGAACGGAGATACGCGGGCTCGGCCCGCTGCCCCCACCCGAAGCCGTTCGGCCGAAGGCCTCACGCCTTCGACCTCCCCGCACGGGGGGGAGGTTAAGTTCGGTGCGAACAGACCGGATCCGCCGGGCCCTGATCACTCGATGTCGAGGCCGAGGTCGAGGGATGGGGCGGAGTGGGTGATCCAGCCGGAGGAGATGTAGTCGACGCCGGTCTCGGCGATGGCGGCGATGGTTTCCAGCGTCACGTTGCCGGAGGCTTCGAGGATGGCGTGGCCGGCGACGATCTGCACCGCCTGGCGGAGCAGCGTCGGGGTCATGTTGTCGAGGAGGATGACATCGACATGGGCGTTGAAGGCCTCCCAGAGTTGCTCGATCGTGTCGACCTCGACCTCGATCTTGACGAGGTGGCCGGCGAACGCGCGCGCCTTTTCGATGGCCGGCGCGATGCCGCCGGCGATGGCGACGTGGTTGTCCTTGATGAGGATCGCGTCGTCGAGGCCGTAGCGGTGGTTCGAGCCGCCGCCGCAGCGGACGGCGTATTTCTCGAAGGCGCGAAGGCCGGGCGTCGTCTTCCGGGTGCAGGTGACGCGCGCCTTGGTGTGGGCGACGCGGGCGACCAGCGCGGCCGTGGCGGTGGCGACCCCCGAAAGGTGGCCCAGGAAATTCAGCGCCACACGCTCGGCGCCAAGCATCGGGCGGGCGTGGCCCGCGATACGGGCGATGATGTCGCCCGCGGCGACCGGCGAGCCGTCGGGCTTCACGATTTCGACGGCGATCGACGGGTCCATCTGCCCGAAGGCTTCGAGAGCGAGCGGGAGGCCGGCGATCACGCCGGGCTTCCGCGCGGAGATGACGGCGCGCGCGGTCTCGTCCGGCGGGATGATCGCGGCGGAGGTGATGTCCCCGGCCCGGCCGAGGTCCTCGGCGAGGGCGGCGCGCACGGCCTCGCTGACGAGGTGGCGTGGGAGGTCGGGGAGCGGAACGGGCGGCATGGCTCAGGCCTCGACGCGGAGGTGACGGAGAGAGTCGCGGGCGTTCGCCGCGATGGCGTCGGCCTCGGCGAGCGAGATGAAGGTGCGGTGCTGCCAGGCCGGGTCCGCCGCCGGGTAGTCGGAGCGGTAGTGCCCGCCGCGGCTCTCGGTGCGCCGGAGCGCAGCTGCCGCGACGAGCTTGGCGGTCGACAGCATGTTCTGGAAGCGCGCGATCCTGGCCTTGGCGTCGAGGCCGGCGATGGTCGCGAGCGCGTGGCGGAGGCCGTCGGCGTTCCGCTCGACGCCGACATGGGTACTCATCGTCTGGCGGAGGAGAGAAACCGCGGCGCTGTCCGCCTCGGCGGACGCGCGGGAGCGCTCGTCCTTCCGCTCCGGCCACGGCGCGTTGACCGGCGAGGGGAGGAGGCCGTGGATGTCCTCGGCGATGCGGGCCGAGAAGACGACTGCTTCGAGGAGCGAGTTGGAGGCGAGGCGGTTGGCGCCGTGTGCGCCGGTCGAGGCGACCTCGCCGCACGCCCACACGCCGTCGAGCGTGGTGCGGCCGTTGGCATCCACCAGGACGCCGCCCATGTGGTAGTGCGCGGCCGGGGCGACCGGGATCGGCTCGGTCACCGGGTCGATGCCGGCCTCGCGGCAGCGGGCGGTGACGTTGGGGAAGCGCTCGGGGAAGGAAGCGCCGATCGCCTGGCGGCAGTCTAGGAAGACCTTGTGGCCGGTCACGAGCCGCCGATGGATGGCGCGGGCGACGACGTCGCGGGGGGCGAGCTCGGCGTCGGGATGCTCCGCCGGCATGAAGCGGGTGCCGGTCTCGTCGATGAGGATCGCACCCTCGCCGCGAAGGGCCTCGGTGGCGAGCGGCGCGGGGTCCTTGCCGACGGCGATGGCGGTCGGGTGGAACTGGACGAATTCGGTGTCGGCGAGTTTCGCGCCGGCGCGCGCGGCCATGGCGAGGCCGCCGCCCTCGGCGGGTGACGGGTTGGTGGTCACGGCATAGAGGCGGCCGATGCCGCCGGTGGCGAGGACCAGCGCGCGGGTCGGGAAGACGACCGGTTGGCTGCGCGGTCCGGTACGGCGGACGCGGACGCCGGTGATGAGCGGCCCTTCGGCCTCGATCGCCTCGCCGACGAAGCCGGAGAGGACGCGGATCGACGGGGTCTTCCGCACCGCTGCGATGAGTGCGGCCATGATCGCTGCGCCGGCCATGTCGCCGTGGACGCGGACGATGCGGCGCTCGGAGTGGGCGGCCTCGCGGCCGACGACGAGGTGGCCGGTGGCGTCGCGGTCGAAGGGGACGCCGTAGCGGAGGAGGTCCTCGATGCGGGCGGCGGCCTCGCTCGCCATGAGGGTCGCGATCTTGCGGTCGACGATGCCGGCGCCGGCGGCGACGGTGTCGGCGACATGCTTTTCGATCGAGTCGCCCTCGCCGCTCGCGGCGGCGCCGCCGCCCTGCGCCCAGGCCGAGGAAGCGCCCTCCCCGATCGGCGCCGCGGCGAGGATGGTGACCGGGCGCGGCGCGAGCTTGAGGGCGCAGAAGAGACCGGCCAGCCCGCCGCCGAGGATCACCACATCGTCGATGCCGGTGCGCGAATGCGGCGGGAAGAGATCGATCGCCATCAGGAAGCTAAACCTTCCTGACTTCGCATATGTCGGACAGATCGCCTGTATCTATGAATATTCTCTGTCCCAGCTTTTGAACCGGTTCTCGGGGAGTCCAGACGAATCTCACCTCGCTTTGATATGAGAAGCGGAAATGCTTCACGAACTCTACGCCGGGTGTCTCGCCCTTGAGCTTCCATAGTAACGGGTCAAGATAATTCACCCTACCTGACCGAAAATCGAACTCATCGTCGACTTGGTCTTCGAAC
>CAYOET010000045.1:0-22439 GCA_964402985.1 uncultured Bauldia sp.
CTCTCGGCTGGGACGATCTCGGCGGCCGGTCTCGACGTGCTGCCCCACGAGCCGGTGTTGCGCGATGAAGCGGAGGTCTTTCGTCTCGGCGACCCGAGTCCGGCCGACTTCCGGGCGCTCGTCGCCGATCACGTTCTCCTCGGGATGCCGAACGTGATCGTCACGCCCCACATCGCCTACAACACCACCGAGGCTGTGCGCCGGATCGTCGAAGTGAGCGCGGCGAACATCGCGGCATTCGCCAACGGATCGCCGCAGAATCTCGTCGGCGGTTGATCTGCGCGGCTCAAGAGAGAAGCCATGAACTGGAAACGCGTTGCTTGGCTTGGACTGGCTCTTTGGGCCGCTCCCTTCTTGCTGGCCGTCCTGATCTTCGGGATCAGGACAGACAACCGTGCGCTGTTCGAGAGCATCATCACGGTTGTCGGTGTTTGGAGCGCGGTGGCCGGATCGCTGATCTACTTCCGGAAGGCCAAACGATCGCCCACCCTTGGGCTGCAAGTCGGCTTGGTCTGGGCTGGAATCTCGGTCCTCATCGACCTCCCAATCTTCCTGGGCGTGTTCCGCATGTCCGTCGGCGAGTACTTCGCGGATATCGCGCTTACCTATCTGGCCTTTCCGGCGATTGCCCTGGCCGCCGCGGCCGCACCGTCGGCGCCCTTAGCCGCAACATCGGGCGGGGAAGGGCCGACGCTCTAGCTCCGGCCCGATCTGTCGGAGTTGGGTGGCGATGTAGTAAGCATCGGCAGCTGAATCATTGCCGTGCCATCAAACGAATATTCGCTTACCACTGCTTCCACAGATTCAGGTCTGGTCCTCAACAGGCGACGGGGACCAGATGCGGATAAGTCCTCGAAGGCCGCATGACCGAGCGTCCATCTCCTCGCTTCGTTCCAGTTAGCCCGCGCCAGCGTGCCGAGGACGGGCGGAAGCGCGCGATCCGCGGCTACGGGATCGCGCTGGCCGCGTTCCTGGCGGTCTTCCTCATTCGCTTTCTGTTCGACCCGCTGACTGAGGGTCGCCCGCTTCTGATCATCTTCGTTCCTGCGATCTTTGTAGCCGCGCTATGGGGAGGACGCGGCCCGGCGATCGTCGCAACTGTGCTCGTGTTGGGCTTTGACTTCGCGATCCAGCTTCAAAGCAGTCTCTACCAAGCGGCGGATGTAGTGAATGCGGTTGCCTTCGGAGTGGTCGGACTGGGGATCGCTTGGTTCGGCGCATGGGCGGAAGGGGCCCGGGCGAGCACCGCGGAGAAGACCGACGAATTGCTTGCCCAACAGGCCTATCTGACGTCGATCCTCGATACCGTACCCGAGGCAGTCATGGTCATCGACGAAACTGGCGCGATCCAGTCATTCAGTGCTGCGGCCCACCGGCTTTTCGGCTACACGCCAGCGGAAGTCCTGGGCAAGAACGTCAAGATGCTCATGCCCTCGCCCTACCGCGAGAACCACGACTCCTATCTCGAGCGCTACCAGCGGACCGGGGAACGGCGGATCATCGGTATCGGACGGGTGGTCGTCGGCGAACGGAAGGACGGCTCGACCTTCCCGATGGAGCTTGCGGTCGGCGAGGCCAAGACAAGCAACCGCCGCTTCTTCACCGGCTTCATCCGCGACCTCACCGATCGTCAGCAGACTGAGGCGACGATGCAGGAGCTACAGTCGGAGCTCCTGCATATGTCGCGCCTCACGGCCATGGGGGAGATGGCGTCATCGCTTGCGCACGAGTTGAACCAGCCCCTATCGGCGATCGCCAATTACCTGCGAGGGTCAAATCGCATCCTCGAGACAGTGCCGGGCGTTCCGGCCAATGTCACCGATGCGTTGGCAAAGGCCGGCGATCAGGCTCTTCGCGCCGGCGACATCATTCGACGCCTCCGCGAATTCGTGGCGCGTGGCGAGAGCGAACGAACGAGAGGGAGTATTGCCAAGCTCGTCGAGGAAGCCAGTGCGCTGGCGCTCCTTGGGTCAAAGGAACGCGGCATTTCGGTGCGCTACCGGCTTGATCCGCGGATGGATTTGGTCAATGCCGACAAGGTGCAGATTCAGCAGGTCCTGGTGAATTTGATGAGGAACGGCTGCGACGCGATGCAGGATTCGCCGAGACGGGAACTCACGATCTCGACCCGGCCGGCAGAGAACGAATTCCTGGAGATCTCCGTCTCCGATACCGGCTCCGGCATTGACCCTGCGGTTGCCCAGAAGCTCTTCCAGCCGTTCGTGACAACCAAGAGCCAAGGAATGGGCGTGGGTCTCTCCATTTCCCGGAACATCATCGAGAGCCACGGCGGGCGCATCTGGGCTGAGCCAAACCCGGATGGCGGCACGATCCTTCGGTTCACGCTACAGCTGGCACCGAGGGACGCGGACGATGACGACAAGCACGCTGGTCATCCACTTCATTGATGACGACGCCGCGATGCGGGACTCGCTGTCCTTCCTGCTCGCCTCCGCCGGCATCGACGTAAAGACGCACGCTTCGGCGGTTTCCTTCCTGGAGGAACTGCCCGGCCTCTCGGCGAGCCTCGTGATCAGCGACGTGCGCATGCCGGAGATGAGCGGGGTCGAGCTTCTGCGGAAGCTGAAGGCGCTCAAGCCAAGTCTGCCGGTCATCCTCCTCACCGGTCACGGCGACGTGCCGCTTGCCGTCGAGGCGATCAAGGCGGGGGCGGCCGACTTCCTCGAGAAGCCATTCGATGACGAGGCCTTGCTGGCCTCGGTTCGGCGCGCCGTTGAGGCCGGCAGCAAGACGCAGCGCCGCGACATCGAGCGCGACCGGACGAGCGAGCGGCTGCAACAGATTTCCGGTCGCGAACGCCAGGTGCTCGAGGGGTTGGTTGCAGGTAAGGCCAACAAGGTGATTGCCCACGAGCTCGACATCAGCCCCCGGACCGTGGAGGTCTACCGCGCCAACCTCATGAACAAGATGCAGGCCTCCAGCCTCTCTGAACTGGTACGGATGGCGCTGCTTGTCGGGCTGCTGGAATCCGAGCAAGACTAGCGGCTCGCCCGGTTGATCCGTATCAAAAGCCTCGGCCGCGTTCTCTGAGATTGTGACCCCACTTCTCAGAAAGCAGACGATGCAAGCCGGCGACCCAGCCCAGAGATTGCTCATTCTCGTCGAGGACGATGCGGCTGTTCTCGGCTCCCTCTCCTTTGCGCTGGAGACCGAAGGCTTCACGGTCGCGAGCTTCGGCAGCGCGGAAGCCCTTATGCGGTCGAGCATCAGCATTGTCGACGCGTGCCTTATAGTCGACCAGATGCTGCCCGGCGTAAGCGGGCTCGATCTGTTAGAGCAGCTCCGCACCAAGAACCCTACTCAGAAGGCGATTCTCCTGGTCTCTCTGATCACCCCGCAGATCGAACTGCGCGCCAAGCGCAATGGGCTGACGATCGTCGAGAAACCCCTTCTCGGCGGCGCTCTCGTCAAAGCGATCCGAGCTGCCTAGCCATGGCCTCGGCGCCGCGTGAAGCGGATCGAGCGACCGCGCGCCCGGTCGGCTCCTCGGCGGCGTGGAACGCCCTCACGTCAACCGAGGCGCTCTCGCGCCTTGGCTCCTCTGCCCTGGGTCTGTCGCAAGCCGAGGCCAGTCGGCGGTTCGCCAGGCACGGCGCAAATGTCCAGCACAAGCGGACGCGGCGCCGTTGGTTCCTCCGCCTCGCCGACCAGTTCAACAGCCTCCTCGTCTACGTGCTTCTCGCCGCCGCCGCCGTCACGTTGGCCATCGGGCACTGGGTCGATGCCGGTGTGATCCTCGCGGTCCTTGTCGGCAACGCCCTTGTCGGATTCTTCCAGGAGGGGAGGGCGGAGGATGCGCTCGCCGCCATCTCCAAGCTGCTCCCCTCGCGGGTCATTGCTCTCCGCGACGGCGCGCGAGCAGTCATCGCAACTGAGGAGCTGGTACCCGGCGACGTCGTGGTTCTGGAATCGGGCGACCGGGTTCCGGCCGATTTGCGGATCGTGGAGCAACAGGCGGCGAGCGTTGACGAGTCGCTGCTGACCGGCGAGTCCGTACCTGTCGCGAAGTCGGTGCCGCCGACGGCGCCGGACCTGCCGCTCGGGGAACGGACGTCGATGGCGTTCTCGGGGTCCACGGTCGTCTCGGGACGGCTCGTGGGCGTGGTAGTGGCGACGGGCGATAGCACCGAGCTGGGGCTGATCGGCGGCCTCTCCGATGCCGTCGTGGAAACGACCACGCCCTTGATCCGGCGGCTCTCAGACACCGGCAAGCAGTTGACGATCGTCATTCTCCTTGCCGCCGCCGTCACGTTTCTGATCGGCCTCGCGATGAACAGGCTGAGCGGCGAGGAACTCTTCCTCGCGGCGATCGGACTCGCGGTCGCGGCGATACCCGAGGGCCTTCCCGCCATCGTCACCATCGTCCTCGCGGTCGGTGTCAGGCGGATGGCTGCGATGGGGGCTCTCATCCGCCGCCTCCCGGCCGTCGAGACCCTGGGCAGCGTCGACGTCATCTGCACCGACAAGACCGGCACGCTGACGAAGAACGAGCTCGTCGCGCGAACCGTCTCGACCGCTGACGGTCTGTACACCGTTTCGGGAGAGGGCTATCAGCCGACCGGTGCGATCGCCGCCCCCGGCGGGGCGTCGGCGGCGATGGAGGAGGGCTCGGCGATCGCCGGTCTCATTCGGGCCGCCGCCCTCTGCAACGAAGCCGAACTGCGTGGCGACAACGGGCGTTGGTCGGTCTCGGGGGACCCGATCGAGGGCAGCCTCCTCGTGCTCGCGCTCAAGGCTGGATTCGAGCGCAGAATCCTCGACGGTGCGCATCCCCGGAAGGGGTCGCTGCCGTTCGAGTCCGACCACCGGTACATGGCGACCCTTCACTCCCATGGGCCGCGGGCCCTGGTGCTGCTCAAGGGAGCTCCCGAGCGCGTGCTGGCGCTTTGTTCGACGGAGCGGACCACGAACGGCGACCGGCCGATCGACCGCAAGGCCTGGCATGACCGCATCGACGCGTTGGCGGCGAATGGTCTTCGAGTGCTGGGTTTTGCGGAGGGCGACCGCCCGGCGTCGTTCAACCTCGACCGGAATACGCTTGGCCATGACCTGAATTTTCTCGGCCTCGTCGGCTTCATCGACCCGGCGCGGCCCGAAGCGATCGCCGCGGTCGCCGAGTGCCGCCGCGCCGGCATCGAGGTCAAGATGATCACCGGCGATCACGGCGCCACCGCGTTGGCGATCGCCAGGGAGGTCGGGATCGACGTGACGGGCGGGGTGCTCGTCGGTCAGGATCTCGCGGCCCTTTCCGACGATGAGCTGATGAGCGCCGCGCGCCGCACCAATGTCTTTGCCCGGGTCGACCCGGCGCAGAAGCTCCGGCTGGTCGAGGCGCTTCAGAGGGGTGGCTCTTCGGTGGCGATGACCGGCGACGGCGTGAACGACGCGCCGGCTCTGCGCCGCGCCGACGTGGGTGTCGCCATGGGCGGGAAGGGTTCCGACGCGGCCAAGCAAGCGGCCGAGATCGTCCTCGTCGATGACAACTTCGCGACGATCACCCGCGCCGTACGCGAGGGGAGGGCGGTCGATGACAACCTCAGAAGGACCTTGGCATTCATCCTCCCGACCAATGCCGGCGAGGCCCTCATTCTGATCGCAGCGATCCTGGCCGGGGGCGTGTTGCCGGTCACCGCGCTACAGATCATGTGGATCAACTTCGCGACCGAGCTGACACTCGGCTTCGCGCTCGCGTTCGAAGCTCCGCGATCCGATGCCATGAGCCGCGGCCCGCGCGCCAGAAACGAACCGCTGCTGGGCGGGCGCGCGCTGGTGCGGATCGCCTTTATCGGGACGCTGATGGCAGTCGTTGCGACCGGGCTCTTCCACGCTGCATTGAGCGCTTCGCTGCCCATCGAGGCGGCGCGCGCTGTGGCGGTGAACGCGGTCGTGGCGTCGGAAATGGCCGTGCTTTTGTCTTTCGGGACGTTCCCCGGAATTCGGCGGGCCGGCGGAAACTGGGTGCTCGTCGCGTCGCTCCTCTCGGCCGTGATCGTCCAGGCCATCGTGACCCAAGTGCCTTCCGTTGCAGGGGCGCTCGGATTGGCGCCGCTTGGGCTCCGGGAATGGGGCTGGGTCGGAGCAGCCGGCGCCGTCCTCTACCTGGCGACATGGGCGTTCGAGCGCCTCGGCCGGCTTCCCCTAGCGCTGGTCTTGTCACGTCACCGGCGGATTTGATCTGCCTCAAAAACCGAGCCGCGTCCTGGGGCTAGGTGTCTTCCGTCAGGGTCCTTTGGCCAAGAAAGGAAAGCCACCATGGAAGCCGCATTCGCTCGGATCGAAACCGTCGATGTCTCCAACTCCGTACCGGTGATCGCACACCGCGCGCCCGCAAAGACCGTGGCCGCGGTTTGGGCCACCAAGCCGGTTCCGGCGGAGGAGATTCCCGCCGGCATCATGGCGATCGCCGCCCTTCTCTACGCAGTCATGTTCGCCGCCTTCGGCGCGGGGTTCAGCGGGGGATCCGTGATCTGGGCCATCGCCGGGTTCGCTGTCGTCGCCTTCGCGCTGGTCCGCGAATTTGGTGGCGGCATCGGTGACTTCATGAACGGGACCATGGCGACGGCCACCGGGCCGATCTCCGGGCGGGCTGCGGTCGCTCTCGTCCTCACGGTCCCGGCCTGTCTTGCAGCGGGGACAATCGTCATCGCCACGGCATTCCGCTTGATGCAATAGCCACCCAAATTCATGTCCCGCCTCGAACTGAGAGTTCATCCATGTCCACCAGATCAACTGCAACGGTGCGGGCCACTGCCCCGCGCGGCTCCATGAACGAGATACGGCTCGAGCTTGCCCGCGACCCTCAGCACCCCGGCGGCGACGCCAGCATCGGCTATACCCTGATCGCTCCCCTCGACCCCGAGGGTCGGCTCGATGCGGAAGTGTGGCGGCTCCACCGAGATGCCTGCCGTGTCGTGCGCTTCCGTCCGGGCGAGAAGGAGGTCGGGCACCTCCTGCACTGGCCCGGCGGCTCGTGGCGCTTTCACTACGACATCCAGGGCAAGACCGACGACGAGACGGGCTTTCGCTTCGGCGACGAGCGGTTTCTCGTCGGCGAGTATGTCTCGATCCGCGGGCCGAGTGGCCTACAGACCTTCCGGGTGGTGTCGTCCGAGTCGGTCTGACCGGCCGAAGTGAACGCTCGGGCGGCGATGGCAGGGGCGAGGGGCGATTGCCGCCTCTCGCCCTTCATTTCGCGGACGGACGGCCTCAACGGGCCTCGGGTGAGAACGATCGGGTAGCGCGGACCCACCGAGGGCCGAGGCGAAGCAACCGACGCCAGCGGGCTGGATGAGACACGAGACCGTGGTCGGCGCGCTTCTCTCTCAAGCGGCGCTGAATGCCCGGCCCGATCCATCCTCTTGGGCGTAGAGCTTCTCGAGTTCTGCGACCAGCGGGTTGCGCACGATCTCAGTTGGTTCGAATCGGTGGATGCTGGCAAAGGCGCTGCCTTCAATCAGCGGCAAGATGTGAGCGAGACCCGACATCGCCAGGCTGGGGAGATCGGTGTGCGTGGGGTCCCCGAGCACGATGGCGCGCGAGCCACGCCCCAGCCGCGTCAGGGCCATTCTCATTTGTCCGACTGTAAGGTTCTGCGCGTCATCGATCAGGAGGATGCTCTCCGTGAAGGTGCGCCCGCGAAGCCTGCCCAGGGGAAGGACCATCACTCGACCCGCCTTCTCGAGGTTCTCGGCTTGGGCGCGGCCCATGACGCCCTCGAGCTCGTCCTCGAGGGGAGTCAGCTGCCCCTCGTCTGTCGCATCGGCGCGCTTCGACGGTGTCATCGACTCTCCCTCCGCGAGCGGTGATGGGCGAGTGAGAATCAGATGCTTGGCTACGCCCCTTGCGAGGAAGTTCAAGCTTGCAGCCAAGGCCAAATGGCTTTTGCCGGTCCCGGTCGGACCGACGCCGAAGACGAGAGGTCGGGTGCCGGAGAGAAGCTCATTCATGAACGCCAGTTGTCCGAGGTTGAGTGGCTGAATGGCTTGAGGCACTCCCTCCAGGCGAAAGGGAAACTCGTAGCGCAGCGCGTGGCCCACGATCTCGTTGAGCGCGGCCTCGACGGTCTGCCAATTCAGGGGCTCGCCCTGGCTCGCCATCGACTCGACGCGGCGGATGCCCTTTTCGGCTAGGGAGACGGCCAAGCTGTCGCCGCTCAGGCGCACGCCCCCTCTGCTCGGCTGAACCCCCAGCACGAACGGTCGAAACGTGGTTTCGATCCTTTGCGATAGGTCGCGCGGGCTGAGGAAGAGAGCCAGCGCTTGGGGGACTTCGAGGTCGATCGAAACATCTTTCCTTAAGTCGTCGACAATGTTCACGGCAGGTCTCCGCTGCGGACTCTTCTCAACAATACGCGCGGCTTTGTTAACGGGCTGCAGCTCCAAGCAGCATTCCCGGGGCAGTCTTCGTGGTTTCCTGCCCGACTGCCCGCATTTGATCTGGCGCAAGGCGGCCCCGCGTCCCGGATGAGAAGAGGAAGGTCTGATTAGCTTGGAGGGCTCCATGGTCAATATCAGCATTCCGTCCAAACCGATGCCTGTAGAAACGACCAAGACCAGGACCAAGACGCTAGGTCTCGGTGCGCTCACAGCCTTGGTGATCGGCTCGATGGTCGGCGCGGGCGTCTTCAGCCTGCCGCAGAACATGGCCGACGGCGCCGGCGGGTTCGCCATCCTCATCGGCTGGGGGATCACCGGCGTCGGGATGCTCGCGCTCGCCTTCGTGTATCTCTCGCTCGCGCAGCGGAAGCCGCAGCTCGAGGCTGGCCCATATGCCTATGCACGCGCCGGGTTCGGTCCTTTCATCGGGTTCAACAGCGCATGGGGCTATTGGCTGTCGGCCTGGCTGGGCAATGTCTCCTATGCCGTCATCCTGTTCGGCGCCCTCGGCTATTTCTATTCCCCATTCGGCGAGGGAAACACCTTGCCGGCGCTCGTGGGCGCTTCGGTGGTCCTTTGGGCGGTGCACTATCTGGTTCTCGCCGGCGTCCGCCAGGCGGCTGTGGTCAACACCATTGCAACAGTCGCCAAGCTCGCACCGATTGTCCTCTTCATCGTCTTCGCGGTGCTCGCCTTCCGGGTCGACCTTTTCCGCGCCGACTTTTGGGCGCCCGACCTCGGGGGTCTGTTCGACCAGGTCAAGAGCACGATGCTGGTAACTCTGTGGGTCTTCATCGGCATCGAGGGTGCGAGCGTGATGTCGGCGCGCGCCGGGAGCCGGCGAGAGATCGGCACCGCCACCATGGCGGGCTTCCTCACCTGCCTCGTCCTCTATGCGCTGGTCTCGCTCCTTTCGCAGGGGGCCATGAGCCAGGCCGAACTGGCCGCGCTTCCGAACCCGTCGATGGCGGGCGTACTGGAGCACCTCGTCGGCTCGTGGGGCGCGGTGCTCGTCAGCATCGCCGTTGTGGTCTCGGTGCTCGGGGCGTTCCTCGCCTGGACGATCTTCGCGGCCGAGATCCCGTTCGTCGCCTCCCGTGACGGCACGATGCCGAAGCTCTTCGCGGGCGAGAACGAGAAGGGCTCTCCTTCTACCTCGCTTTGGATCACCAACGGGCTCGTTCAAGCCTTCCTGGTCGTGGCCTACTTCCAAGAGAGCACCTACCAGGCCCTGTTCTACATCGCCTCCACCGCGATTCTCGTCCCGTACGTCTTCTCCGGCGCTTATGCCGCCAAGCTCGCGATCACCGGCGAGTCCTACGCGCCCGGCGAGAACCGGGTCAGAGACATGCTGCTTGGCCTCCTCGCCACCGGCTACGGCGCCTGGCTCGTGTACGCGGCCGGCGTCCAGTACCTGCTGATGTGCGCCCTGCTCTACGCGCCGGGGATTGCCTTCTACGCCCTCGCGCGCCGCGAACGCGGCGAGCGTTTCCTGTCCTTCTACGAAGCACTGATCGCCGTCGCCCTGGTGGCCGCCGCTGCATTGGCCGCATGGCTGATGTGGAGCGGTGCGATCAGCCCGCTCTAGGAGGATCGGCCGTGTTCGAGGTGAAGTCCGAGGTCGGCCGGTTGCGCACGGTGCTGGTGCACCGGCCGGACCTCGCCCTACGGCGGTTGACCCCCGAGAACTGCAGGCGGTTCCTCTTCGACGACGTGCTGTGGGTGAAGAAGGCCCGCCAGGAGCACGACGCGTTCGTCGACGTCCTCCGCGACCGCGGCGCAACCGTCCTCGAGGTCGTCCAGCTCCTGACCGAGGTCGTCGCGGACGAGCAGTCGCGCGAGTGGGTGCTCGACCGGAGGCTCGGCGTCGGCGGTGTCGGCCTCGGCATGATCGGAGAGACGCGCGCCTGGCTCGAGGCGATGCCGTCAGGAGAACTCGCCGAGCGACTCATCGGAGGGATCGCGCGGGCCGAGCTGCCCTTCGCGCCGAGGGGCATTTTCGGCGCGAGCCTGGAGCCGCAGGACTTCGTGCTGCCGCCGCTCCCCAACCAGCTGTTCACCCGCGACTCCTCGTTCGCCGTCTACGGCCGGGCGGCGATGGGCTCGATGTTCTGGCCGGTGCGCCGTGCCGAGACGGTCCATCTCGAGGCGATCTACCGCTTCCATCCTAAATTCCCCGGCCCGGAGGCGCTGCTGTCAGGCGCGTCGTTCCAGTCCTCGATCGAGGGCGGGGACGTCATGCCGATCGGAAACGGAATCGTGCTCGTCGGCATGGGCGAGCGGACAACTCCGCAAGCGGTCGACGAGTTCGCTCTCGCCCTCTTCGAGGCCGGGATCGCGGAGCGAGTGATCGCCGGCCTCATGCCGCGCGACCGGAGCTACATGCATCTCGACACGGTCATGACCTTCTGCGACCGCGACCTCGTTACGGTCTTCCCAAAGATTGTGGATCGCCTGCGTACGTTCAGCATCCGGCCCGGCGACAGTCTTTCCGGGCTCGAGGTGACCGAGGAGAAGCATTCGTTCCTCGATGTCGTCAGGGACTCCTTGGGGCTGAAGCGGCTCCGTACCGTGCCCACCGCCGGCGACGCCTACGAGGCCGAGCGCGAGCAGTGGGACGACGGCAACAACGTCGTCGCGGTCGAGCCGGGCGTGGTCATCGCCTACGACCGCAACGTCCACACCAACACCCAGCTGCGCCGCGCCGGCGTCGAAGTGATCACGATCGAGGGGTCCGAACTCGGCCGCGGCAGGGGCGGCGGCCACTGCATGACGTGCCCCCTGCAACGAGACGCCGCGTAGGAGATTGCCGTGCCGATCAACCTCAAGGGGCGGAGCATGCTCAGCCTCGAAGACTACTCCCCGGCGGAGCTTCGCTACCTTCTGGCGATGGCTGCCGAGCTGAAGGGCGCCAAGCTGGCAGGGACGGAACATCAGCACCTGCGCGACAAGAACATCGCTCTCATTTTCGAGAAAGACTCGACCCGCACGCGCGCCGGCTTTGAAGTCGCCGCGTACGACCAGGGAGCCCACGTGACCTATATCGGTCCAACCGGCAGCCAGCTGGGCAAGAAGGAGTCGATTCGCGACACGGCGCGGGTCCTTGGCCGCCTCTACGACGCCATCGAGTTCCGCGGCTTCGCCCAGGCCGACGTGGAGCAGCTCGGGGCGGCGGCAGGCGTGCCGGTGTTCAACGGCCTTACCGACCAGGCCCACCCCACCCAGACGCTCGGGGACTTCATGACGATGCGCGAGTTCACCCACAAGCACATCTCGGATCTCGTCGTGGCCTTTGTCGGCGACGCCCGCAATAACGTCGCCCGCTCCCTTGCGCTCGGCGCGCTCAAGCTTGGCGTCGACATGCGCCTTGCGGGTCCGCGCGACCTCTGGCCCGATCCCGCCTTCGTGGACCATCTCCAGGAAATCGGCGCCGGCACCGGCGGAACGCTCACTCTCACTGAGGACGCCCGTGCGGCAGTGAAGGACGCCGACTTCGTTTACACCGATGTCTGGGTCTCGATGGGGGAGCCCGAGGCCATCTGGGCCGAGCGCATCAAGCTCCTGACACCCTACCGCGTGACCGCCGAGCTGATGGCGGCGACTGGGCTCCCGCATTCGAAGTTCATGCATTGCCTGCCGTCGTTCCACGACCTTGACACCGAGGTCGGCGCGGCGATCGGCAAGCGCTTCGGCATCGACTGCATGGAGGTGACCGACGAGGTCTTCGAGTCGCCGCGCTCGATCGTCTTCGACCAGGCTGAAAACCGCATGCACTCGATCAAGGCGATCCTCGTCGCCACGCTGGGCGCGTAATGTTGATCGTTGCGGCGCTCGGCGGCAACGCGATCCTCAAACGCGGCGAGCCGGCGACCGCCGAGGTCCAGCGCGTCAACATAAGGCGCGCCGCGGAGTCGTTGGCGCCGCTCATCCGCGCAGGCCATCGCCTGGTCATCACCCACGGCAACGGCCCGCAGATTGGGCTCCTCGCGCTGCAATCCTCTGGGGGGGAGGGGGCCAATCCGCTCGACGTCCTCGGCGCCGAGACCGAGGGGATGATCGGCTACGTGATCGAGCAGGAACTCGGCAACCTCCTGCCCGGCGGCCAGCTGATCGCAACGCTCCTGACGCAGACCCAAGTCAACGCCCGCGATCCCGCCTTCCGCTCGCCAACCAAGCCCATAGGTCCGGTCTATGACGAGGCGACCGCCGCCGCCCTCGCCAGGG
The DNA here is from genome assembly GCA_964402985.1 of uncultured Bauldia sp. GTDB lineage: Bacteria > Pseudomonadota > Alphaproteobacteria > Rhizobiales > Kaistiaceae > JADYYB01. The sequence continues at coordinate 12,621 of CAYOET010000045.1, forward strand.
AGAGGTCGTGGAGCGTCGGGAAGGACGGAGCCGGATGGCGGAGGCTGGTCGCTTCGCCGCGGCCCTTGGAGATTCTCGAGGCGCGCGTTATCGAAATCCTGGTCGGGCAAGGCGTCATCGTGATCTGCACCGGCGGCGGCGGCATCCCTGTCGTTCGCACCGAGACCGGCGCCTATGTCGGAGTGGAGGCCGTGGTCGACAAGGATCTCGCGAGCGCACTGCTCGCTAGGCAGCTTCGGGCCGATTTCCTGATGCTCCTCACCGACGTGGAGGCCGTGTTCGAGGACTGGGGGAAGCCGAGCCAGCACGCCGTTGGGCAGGTTCGGCCGCAGGATCTCGATCCGCGGCGCTTCGCATCGGGGTCGATGCGACCCAAGCTCGAGGCGGCCATCGGCTTCGCCAATGAAACCGGCAGGCCGGCTGCGATCGGCTCGCTCGAGCGGGCGGAAGACATCGTCAAAGGCCTGTCGGGGACCCGGATATCGGTCGGGTAGGAGGAAGCATGAGCTCGTTGCCAGCAAGCGTTCTCGAGGACTTCACAAACGAAGTCGGCAAGTCGGCCGAGAAGATCGCCCTTCGTCTCGGCCTCGCCATGGCCGGGTGTCTCGCCGCGATGATCGCGATGGCCTTCGCCTTCGCGGCCGCCTACACCGGCCTCGCCCTCCTTGTCGGAGCGTTGGCGGCACAGCTGATCCTCGCCGCCCTCTTCGCGATCGCCGCGGCAGTGCTCTTCGCATTCGCCTCGCAGGTCACCCGTCGCCGCCATCGCATCACACAGTCCGCCGAGGGCGGAGGGCCGCCCTACGACGATTGGGCCGGTCGCATGGCGGGGTCGGTCGCCTATGCCTTCGCCGAAGGCCTCATGCGCGGCCGTCGGAAGGGGCCGGAAGCGCCGACCGCGCCGAGCGAGCCCGGGGTCAGCTGAAAAGGCCCGCGACCCAAACGGTCAGCCATCCGAGGAAGACGATGGCGACGAGAGTGGCGGCTGTCGTCAGCACGCCGAGAAAGACCGCGACGCCGTCGCGCTGAAGGAGGCCGAACGCGAAGAAGGCGACCGCGAGGCCGGGGACGAAATTGAGGAACGGAAGCGGGAGGGCGAGCGCCACCGACATGGCGACGCACAGCACGCCGATCAACCGTCGGCCGAGCGGCGTGAACCACGACAGCAGCCTCGGCGAGGACCAGTTCTCCAGCCAGCGGAGCGTCGCGCTTGTCCGCGCCAGCAGGCTCTCCAGCGCCGAGCGCGGAAAGGACCGATCGGCCAGCCGGCGGGGCAGCCATAGCGTCTCCGCTCCGGCCACCAGCTGAACGGCGATAACCGCGATCGCTCCGCCGACCACCGCGGACGTGCCCGGCACGGAAGGGAGCATTCCGAGAAGCGCGAGAACGAGCATGAGCGCCCCAAAGGCGCCGTCCCCGAATTCTTCGCTCAGCTCGCCAATCGTGACGCGTTCATCGGGACGCCGCGCCAGCCGTGCCAGCTTGGCCGAAAGGAGGTGGTGATCGACGGCCTCCGCCGGACGCTCGGCGGGCGGTTCGGAAGGGGTCGCGCTCATGGCGCTCGCGGGCAGGGGGGCTCGGCGGGACATCGGCCCAATCCTCCCGCGCAGACGCGGTGCCCCGGTTGATCCAACGCAAAGCATGCCGCCCGCCCGAGCGCCACGATCCAGACGTGCCCGGTCGGGCGAGGAGCGAATGCCATGCGCCGGATCCTGATAGTCCTTTCGGTTGTCTTCATTGTGGCGGCGTCGCTCACGTGGCTCGCCTTCACCCGCGACCTTCGCGAGGCGGAGGCCCGGCTCGCGGGCCGGAGCGAGGTCATCTCGACCCCGTTCGGCGCGGTCGAGTACGCGGAAGTCGGGGCCGGCGAGCCGATGCTCCTCATCCACGGGACGGGTGGCGGCTTCGACCAGGGCCTCGAATTCGGCGAAGGCCTCATCCGGGAGGGCTTCCGGGTGATCGCGCCGTCGCGGTTCGGCTACCTTCGCAGTTCCTTTCCCGACAATCCCAGCACCGCCTTGCAAGCGGACGCGTTGGATGCGCTGCTAACCGAGATCGGCGAAGGGCAGGTGGTGATCTTCGGCGGGTCCGCCGGAGCCCTCTCGGCCATGCAGCTCGCCATCCGGCATCCGGAACGGTGCCGGGCGCTCGTCCTCTTTGTCCCCGCAGCCTACGCGCCGGACCGCGCCGCCAATACGGCGGGAGCGCCGAGCGCGATGATGCAGGCCGTCATCCAGTGGGTGCTGCCGAACAACTTCCCCTTCTGGGCCGCGATCAAGCTCGCGCCCGAGGCGATGACCAAGATGCTGCTCGCGACCGAGCCGGCCCTGGTCGCCGCCGCCGATCCCCCCGAGCAGGAACGGGCGGCAAACGTCCTCAAGCACATCCTGCCCGTGGCGCTGCGGGCCCGCGGCCTCCTCTTCGACGCCTCGACCGCAGGCGACGCCCCGCGCTATCCGCTCGAGGAGATCCGCTGCCCGGTGCTGACCGTGAGCGCGGAGGACGACCTCTTTGGGACGGCGATGGTCGCCCGCTACATCGCGGAGGAGGTGCCCGACGGGCGGCTTGTGATGTATCCGGACGGCGGGCACATCCTCGTTGGTCACAGCGCAGAAGCCGATGGCGCCATCGCCGGGTTCATCCGCTCGCTGCCGCCGGTCCTCGGCGGCGCCCAGGTTCAGGCGGCGCGCTGACGATGAGCGTCCCGGCGGCAATCCGAAGCGGCGAGTTGCGGGACATCGGGCGCTTCCTGCTTCGCGTCTATGCGGCGCCTCGCGAGGTCTTCGGCGAGCTCGGCGGCCATCCCGCTCGCTCGGCGATCGGCGCGGTCGCGATGGTCGGGATGAGCGTCCTCTACGCCATTGTGCCGGTCTTCCTGGCGATCCTCGACGGCGTTCCGGTCCCGGAGCCGTTCCTCCGGATTCCCTCCGACCGGTACTTCTACTGGGCTGCGTACTTCTATCTCCCCGCGCTCCTCGCGGGCTGGGTCTTCGGGAGTGCGGTCTTTCAGATCCTGGCCCGGTCGCTGGGCGGCTTGGGCACGTTCGAGGACACGCTCGCCCTCGTCGGCTTCGCGACCGCGACCGCCACCGCCGCCGCGCTGATTCCCGACCTCCTGGTCACGACCGTGCAGATTGCCGGGCTGATGGACTACGGCGCGTGGCGGCAATCCGTCGACGGCTTCGGTCCCTGGTTCTTCCTCACCTGGGCGTACCTCATCGCCTACGCGGTTCTTTTCCTGGTGTTCTACGCAGCGATCGGCCGGACGCTGCACGGTCTCGGCCGGGGGCGAGCGGCGCTCTGCGCCACCGCCTCCTTCGTCGCCTATCAGGGCTTCATCCTCATCTTCATTCGCTGACCCTAAGGGAGAAGACCCTGCCAGACATGGTCTCGAAAGCAGTGGCGGGCAGTCCGCCGCCGACGGCGGAGCGGAGCGGGTTCGGCATCGCGACGCTCGCCCTCTGGGCAGGCGTGGCCGCGCCCCTCCTCTACGTTGCGACGGTCATCGTCGCCGGAGCGGTGAGCCCCGGCTACAGCCACATCGACGATGCGATCAGCGAACTCATGCAGGCCGGAGCCCCGCACAAGCAGACGCTCGACGTCGCGTTCGCGGTCTACAATGGGCTCCTCATCCTCTTCTCGGCCGAGATCGTCCGGCGGTCGAGGCCGATCCGCGCGCTCGTCGCGGGCGGGGGTTTCACGATCGCCATGGCGATCGCCGGACTCGCGATGTGGCCCTTCGCGATGGACCCGATCGGCGAGCCGATGACCTTCACCGGGGGTAGCCACATCTTCTTTGCCGGGATCGCCTCGCTGTGCAGCCTCGCTGCGCTGTCCTGCTTCGCGATTGGACTTTGCCGCGTGCCCGGCGGGCGCGCGTGGAGCCGCTACGCCCTTGTCAGTCTGCTCGTCACCTTCGTGTCCGGGGCTATCGCCGGGCTGAGCGCAGTTCAGCTTTGGCCGACCATGGGACTGTGGGAGCGGGTGACGATCGGCGCCAGTCTGCAGTTCACCTTCTTCTTCGCCTTGGCTCTCGCGCGCCGGCGGCTCGTTCTCGACGCAGGCGGTGGCCCGGTTTGACGTGGATCAACTTCGAAAGGGCCTCGCCGCGCTTAGATCAGGCGGTCCAGGAACACCCACCGGAGACTCCCATGACAGAGACTCGAAAGAGCTTTACTGAGCAGCTCGAGACCAACGGCGCTCAGCTCCTCGGCCAGGTGAAGAGGCTGATCGGCGAGGGCAATGCCCGCGTCATCCGTATCCGCGAGCCCGACGGCGACGTCGTCCTCGAAATCAATCTCACCGTCGGCGCGGTCGCTGGCGGCGCGATGGTCCTGGCCGCGCCATGGCTGGCGGTGATCGGCGTGATCGCCGCGCTCGCCAAGCGCGTCTCGATCGAGGTCGTCCGCGACATGCCTGCCGAGGAACCGGCCAAGCCGGAAACGCCGCGCGCCGACGCTGCCTGAGGGACTCGGCCTCACCGCCGCGGTTCTGTAGGTTGGGGACTGGCATGGCAGAGGTCGCGATCATTCCGGGAAGACGGCGCGGGCGAAAAGCGCTCGCCGTCTCCGCGGGCCTCCTCGCCCTGGCGGGCGGGGCGCTGGCCGCGATCGGGCTGGCTTACGTGAGCTTCAGCCGTGATATCGACCGAGCCGTTGCTTCGGTTCTGTCGTCAGGCGGCGAGGCGGCGCCGGTCGTAGTCACCGCCGAGATGATCGCAAGGCTGCCGCCTCCGGTGCAGCGGTACATGCGCTTCTCGGGCGTGGCAGGAAAGGCGATCCCGCAGACGGTCCGCCTTACCCAGACCGGCCGCATCCGGTCAGACGCCGATTCCCCGTGGATGGAGTTCGACGCGGTGGAGGTTTACTCGACGTCCGGGCCCGCCTTCGTCTGGCAGGTTTGGCTACCTTCCCGGCATCGTCCGTTCGCGCTGGGCCGGGACCTCTACCTGGCGCACGCCGGCAGTATTCTGATCAAGTTCGGCGGCGTGATTTCGCTCGCTGACGGCAGCGGTCCGGAGATCGACCAGGGCAGCCTGATGCGCCTTCTCAACGAGATGACCTGGTTCCCGGCGGCCTTTCTCGGCAACAACGTGAGTTGGCGAGGCATCGACGACGAACACGCCGAGGTCACCCTCACCGACAACGGGCGAAGCGTTTCGGCCACGATGACCTTCGGCGCCGATGGCCGACCGATCAACTTCGTTGCAGAACGGTACCGGACGGTGGAAGGCGGCTTCGAGCTCGCCACCTGGTCCACCCCCTTCACGGCGTTCGGACAATTCGAGGGCGTCACCGTGCCTGTCGCGGGGCGGGGCGTCTGGAACCTCGCCGCCGGCGATCTCGAGTACATCGAACTCACGGTCACCGGGTTGGAGTATGACCCATGACGACGACAACGCTCACCCCAGATGCCGATGCGCTCCCGGCCGCCGAGCGGCTCCTTCAGACGGCGGGGTTGCTCCTCTTTGGCGAGGCGGCTCTGTTCATGACTGCGATCATGCTCGCCTCCTCGATGTCACCGGGCTACAGCCTCTCCGCCGGAGCGATCAGCGATCTCGGATCGATCCCCGCCACGGCGAACCTCTTCAACTGGTCGCTGCTCGCGGTTGGGGTGCTCAACGTCGCCGGCGGATTCCTCCTGTATCGGGCCACGAGTTCTCTGCCGGTCCTGGTTCTCTTTCTTGTCGCGGGAGCTGGCGCCGCCGGGGCCGGCTTGTTCACCTTGGGGACGGCGCCCGGATATCACGGGCTGTTCGCCTTGGCGGCCTTTGTCGGGTTCAACCTCATGCCGGGGGTTCTCGCTCGGCGCGTGTCAGGGCCGCTCCGCCTCGTAGCCGTCGCGGCGAGTGTGGTCGGCCTTTCCTATGTCGGCATCATGATCGTCGGCGATTCCGGCAATGACGCGGTCTTCGGTCCGATCGGGCATGGCGGGGCGGAGCGGATGATCGTCTACCCGCCCATGCTGTGGCTGATGGCCTTTGGTGGCTACCTGATGGCTTCCGCGCCGGGCAAGTTTCAACGATAGCGCTCACGGAGGCACCCATGCCGCGACCAATTTCCCACCACCCGGAGCAACACCTGATCGAGCGGATCGGCTGGCTGCGCGCCGCGGTGCTGGGCGCCAATGACGGGATCGTCTCGACCGCCAGCCTGATCGTCGGCGTCGGCGCGGCCTCCGCCCCGAAGGCCCAGGTTCTGCTCGCTGGCGTGGCGGGCCTGGTGGCCGGGTCGATGTCCATGGCGGCGGGCGAGTACGTATCGGTGAGCTCGCAGGCGGACACCGAACGCGCCGACCTCGATCGCGAACGGAAAGAGCTGGCAGAAGACTGGGAAGCCGAGCGGGAAGAGCTGACCGGGATCTATGTCCGCCGCGGCCTCACCCGCGAGGCCGCCGTCACCACCGCCGACCAACTGATGGCGCATGACGCCCTGGGTGCGCATGCGCGGGACGAGCTCGGCATCTCGGAGGTCGTTACCGCACGTCCGGTTCAGGCGGCGTTGACCTCGGCCGTGACGTTCGCAACCGGTGCCGCGTTGCCTCTGGCAGCGTCGGTGTTGTCTCCCGACACCGTCCTCGTGCCGGCCGTTTCAACCGCGACGCTCGTCTTCCTTGCCCTCCTCGGCGCCATGGGCGCCTACACGGGCGGAGCCGGTCTCCTCAAGGGAGCCGTGCGCGTCACGTTCTGGGGCGCGTTGGCCATGGGCGTCACCGCGGCAGCCGGCATCCTCTTTGGCGCGCTCGGCTAGAAGGCGGCTTGTCGCAGAGGCTCACGGGAAGAGCAGGGCATCGACAACGAAGAGGACGATCGCCGCTCCGATGAAGACCGCGAGGACAGCGATCACGAAGCGGCGGACGTGTCTTGGATCTCCGCCGTCGACCGGGCCTCCATTCTGGCTCGCCTTGTTGCTCATCGTTCCACCGCTAGAGGCGACGTGGAGGAGCCGGTCCGTGTCGCTTCGGCCCGGCCGGGTCGACCGTCACCGAGCGCCCGAAGTGCGTTGAGGATGACCGACACGTCGATCGCTTCCTGGAGCAGGGCGCCCTGGACCGGGGTGATGAGTCCAAACGCCGCGAGGATCATGGCGAAGACCGAGAGCCCGATTCCGACCCCGACGCTCTCCAATGCAATTCTGCGCGAACGGACGGCGATGTCGAAGGCCGGGACGAGGCGCGCGAGGTCATCGACCAAGAGAACCACGTCGGCCGCCTCGGCGGTCGCCGCAGATCCGCGGGCCCCCATCGCTACGCCCACGTCGGCGGCGGCGAGGGCGGGGGCGTCATTGACGCCGTCGCCAACCATCATGACTTTTCCGAACCGGCGCTCGGCGACCACCACCTCGACCTTGTCTTCCGGCCGCAAGTCGGCGAGCACAAGGTCGACGGGAAGGGTCTTGGCAGTCGCATCGGCAACGGCGCGACGGTCGCCGGTGGCGAGGATGATGCGCCCGACCCCGCGGGCTCTGATGTCGTTCAGCATCGCCGCCGCGCCGGGTCTGAGTTCGTCGGCGAGGTGCATCTCGCCGGCGGGGAGACCGTCGACAGCCACCGCGACGCGGACGCCATCGGCGCTTTCATCGCCGGCCGGCCACGGCACACCGCCGAGCTGCGTTGCGACGTAGTCTCGGCTGCCGATCGAAACCAGGTGACCGTCCACCTTGCCCGTGACTCCTTCGCCGGCCGACTCATGAACATCAGCCGGGACGAAAAGCGTGAGTCCTCGAGCCTCGGCCGCATTGGCGATGGCCTCGGCCATCGGGTGCTTCGACGCCTGCTCCAACGACGCCCCGAGTTGCAGCAGGCGCTCTGCGCCCACCGACGAGAGGAGGCGAGTCGAGACCAGGCGGGGCCGCCCGTCGGTCAGCGTGCCGGTCTTGTCGAGGACGAGGGAACGCACCTGCGGGATCATCTCGAGCGCGGCTCCACCCTTGACGAGGATGCCATGCCGCGCGGCGCGGGAAAGGCCGGCCACCCAGGCGATGGGTACGGCCAGGATGAGCGGACAAGGAGTGGCAACGACGAGCACCGCGACGGCGCGCGCCGGGTTTCCCGAAAGCAGCCAGGCCGTCGCTGCAAGGGCGATCGTCGCCACCAGGAATGCGAGTGCGTACCGATCGGCGAGGCGGCTCATTGGCGCGCGCGAGCGCTGAGCGTTCTCGATCAGCCGAACGATACCGGCATAGGTGCTCTCCGCCGCGGCCCGGGTTGCCCGCAGCGTGAAGCTGTCACCCGAATTCGAGCACCCGCTCGAGACGCTCTGGCCAGGGGCCCGCGGGACGGCAAACGCTTCGCCGGTCAAGGCCGACTCGTCGAGATGAGCGAGGTGGTCGAGCACGACGCCGTCGACCGGAAGAACGTCACCACGGCGGATGAGAATGCGATCTCCGGGTCTGATCTCTTCGACCGGGATTTCCTCCAGGCCAGCCGTGCCGTGACGAAGGGCAGTGCGCGCCACGCGACCGAGGAGGGCGGACATCTCGCGGCGCGCGCGGCGTTGCGCGTAGTGCTCGAGATACTCCCCTCCCGCATACATCAGCGATACGATCACCGCCGCCAGCGCTTCCCCGATGGCGAGCGCGGCCGTCATCGACAGCGCCGCGACGATGTCGAGGCCCACCTCGCCACGTCGCAGCGACGTCACGATCTCGACCAGGAGGGACAGGAGGATCGGCAGGGTCGCTGCCGACCAGATCCACCGGCTCCAATTCCCCCAGCCGAACGCGGCGACGACGAGCCCAGATGCGAGTCCGGCCAGCGCCACGCCGACAAGAAGCCGCCTTGCGAACTCGTCGCGCGCGATGACATCGGTGGAGGAATGGCGCATTGGCTGAACGACACCGATTCAAGGCTTCGCGACTTGCGCTAAGTCAAGGGGTGAGGTCGTTGAGGAAGGCAATCATAGATTTCGGACGGAGGCTCCGCGACATGCGATTTCGCACCCTTACGGCGTTGGCGTCTGCAGCTCTGCTCGGGGCTCCTTTGACCGCCGAGGGGCAAGACCGGGGCACCAGAGAGCCCGGCGAATTCGTTTGCGTGGTGGGGCTCATCAACGAGTACGCCGGGGAGGCGAGCTGTCTCGACGGCTGGGGTGTGCCGTCTCTCCAATACGACGTCCTGCTCTTCCGGATCGGGACGGACTATTTCGGTCGCCTGGAATGCTACGACTTGGTCTGTGCGGCGCCTGAAACGGTGCGGCTTGACTATCGCCGAGGCCAAGTACCGTCGATGGGAGAGTTCTTCGACTGCCTCACCCTTGAGGTCGAATCGGGGACGTGGCACTGCGCGGCCCGCGTGAGCCAATGAAGGCGACCCACGTCTCGCGCCATCGTTCTCCGGACGTTGGAAGTTGTTGCCGGCGGGACCGCCCAGGCGACCCGGCTCAGAGAGCGGAAACGAACCGCTCGATATCCGCCACCGGATGTTGGGTGAGGGTCTTGGCGCCTTCGGCCACCAGACGCTGCCTCACCTCGGGATGCAGCGCCTCGCGAATGATACCGAGCGCCTTCGGCGGGGCGACGAGCACCAGATGGGCGAAGTCGCCCTTGTGGGCGTGGCCGTAGAGATCGGCCGCAAGCTGCCTTGCGAAGGCGTCCTCGGCGGCTTGGTGCCAGTCGGTCGTGGCGGCTGCGCTGCGACCCGGTCCCACCGACTGATGGACTCTGGTCGGTCGGTCGGACCCCAGCTCGCGGCTCGGGGGATTCTTGTGCTCGACCTCCCACATGAGTCCCAAGTCGATGTGCAGGGCATCGCCCTTGTTGCGGAACATGAGCGCCTTTTGCCCATCCGCAACGACAACCCAAGTCCCGTGCACGACCTTGC
>CAYOET010000046.1:0-10857 GCA_964402985.1 uncultured Bauldia sp.
GGCCTCCGTGTCGGCTTCGCCGCCGGCGACCCGGCCTTCATCAAGAGCTGGACGCGCCTGCGCAACATGGCCGCTCCGCAAGTGCCGCTGCCGATCCAGGCGGTCGCGGTCGCAGCGTTCAGCGACGAGACTCACGTTGCGGAAGGCCGCGCGCTCTACAACGCGCGCTATGCGGCCGCTGAGAAAATCCTTGGCCGGCGCTTCGGCCATGTCACGCCACCGGGCGGTCTTTTTCTGTGGCTCGATATGAGCGCCGAGGGCGGCGGCGAGGCCGCCGCGATTCGCCTGTGGCGCGAAGCCGGCGTGCGCTGTGTTCCGGGCGCTTACTTTGCGCATCCGCGGCCGGACGGCACCAACCCCGCGGAAAGCTATTTGCGTGTGGCTCTTGTTAAGGACCTCCCGATTATTGAGGAGGCTCTGACCCGCGCGACGCGCGTGTTCGCGTGACGTTGTTTTGTTGCGTTTGAAGGGCGTACCATGTCGATGATGCGATCGCTGACGCTCGATCCCGAGGGCAGCTTCCTCCAGCGTTTCCTGTTCCGGAACGTCTCGGCGCTGAGCGGCCTCGCCATCTTCTCCGCGGTCGGCGCGGTGGCGGTCAGCATGGCCACCTGGCACGCCGCCGACCCCAGCCTCAGCAACGCCGTCGGTGGACAGGCCCGCAACCTTCTCGGCTATCCCGGCGCGGTCGTTGCCGATCTCGCCCTCCAGTTCCTCGGCCTCGGCGCGATGGTCCTGCTGATCTCGCCCTCGATCTGGGCCTGGCGACTCCTCCGCGGCGGCCTCGGCCGGCCGCAGCTGCGCGCCGCCGCCGCCTGGCTCACCGCCGGCGTCACGGCCGCGGCCGCGATCTCCGCGCTCCCCCGTCCCGGCGGCTGGCCCCTCCCGGTCGGCCTCGGCGGCATCGTCGGCGACCTCCTCCTTGGCCTTCCCGCCAACTTCATCCCCGGCTCGAACGGGATCGCGCTAGCCCTCGCCGGCCTCGCCTTCGCGGCCATCGCCTACATGATGCTCCTCTACGCCGCCGGCCAGGGCCTTCGGCGCGAGAAGATCGCCCCGCGCCGCAAGCCTGCCGCCGAGCCGCGCTCCCGCCGGGCCGCGCCGGTCCCGGTCGTGGACATCGACGAGGACGAAGATTTCGAGGACGAGGATCGCGGTCCCTCGCGCCTCGCCATCGTCGTCGGCGCGACGATCCATTTCATCATGCGCATCGGCGCAACCCTTCGCCGCCTCTTCTCGGGCATAAGCGGCGACCTCGCCGAGCGCCGGGCCGCCGCCGCGCTCGCCCGCCCCGAGCGCCGCGTCGAGCCGAGCCTCCTTCTTGCCGACGACGACGACCGCGGCTTCCGCGCCGACCACGACATGCTCGACCTCGCCGACATCGACTTCGACGCTGACGAGAGCGCCCTTCCCCCGCCGCGCCCGCGCGACGAGCCGGCTCCTGCCAAGGCCGCTGCGAAGGCGAGGAAGTCCGAGGCCCGCCAGCCCCCGAAGATCAAGGGCCACGAGCGTTTCGTTCTGCCCCCGCTCGACCTTCTCTCCCCGCCCAAGGCGGCGGGTGGCAAGGCCGTCAGCCCCGCGGTGCTCGAAGAGAACGCGCGCCTCCTCGAAGGCGTGCTCGACGATTTCGGCGTCCGCGGCGAGATCGTCCAGATCAGCCCCGGCCCGGTGGTCACTCTCTACGAGCTGGAGCCCGCGCCGGGCATCAAGTCCTCCCGCGTCATCGGCCTTGCCGACGACATCGCCCGCTCGATGAGCGCCATCGCCTGCCGCGTCGCCGTCATCCCGGGCAAGAACGCGATCGGCATCGAGCTGCCCAACGCCCGCCGCGAGACCGTCTATCTCCGCGAACTCCTCGCCGCTGCCGAGTTCAAGGACACCAAGGCCAAGCTCGCCCTTTGCCTCGGCAAGACGATCGGCGGCGAGCCCGTCATCGCCGACCTCACCCGCATGCCGCATCTGCTCGTCGCCGGCACCACCGGTTCGGGCAAATCGGTGTCGATCAACACCATGATCCTCTCGCTGCTCTACCGGCTGACGCCGGCCGAGTGCCGCCTGATCATGATCGACCCCAAGATGCTCGAGCTCTCGACCTACGAGGGCATCCCGCACCTTCTCTCCCCGGTCGTCACCGACCCCAAGAAGGCGGTTGTCGCCCTCAAATGGGCGGTACGCGAGATGGAAGAACGCTACCGCATCATGTCCAAGGTCGGCGTCCGCAACATCGAGGGCCTCAACCAGCGCGTCGTGCAGGCCAAGCAGAAGGGCGAGACCATCGCCCGCACCGTGCAGACCGGCTTCGACAAGGAGACCGGCGAGGCGATCTACGAGCGCGAGGAGATGACCCTCGAGGCGATGCCCTACATCGTCGTCATCATCGACGAGATGGCGGACTTGATGATGGTCGCCGGCAAGGAGATCGAGGGCGCCGTGCAGCGCCTCGCCCAGATGGCCCGCGCCGCCGGCATCCACGTGGTGATGGCGACCCAGCGCCCGTCGGTCGACGTCATCACCGGCACGATCAAGGCGAACTTCCCGACCCGCGTCTCCTTCCAGGTGACGTCCAAGATCGACAGCCGCACCATCCTCGGCGAGCAGGGCGCCGAGCAGCTCCTCGGCCAGGGCGACATGCTCTACATGGTCGGCGGCGGCCGCATCCAGCGCGTCCACGGCCCGTTCGTCGCCGACACCGAGGTCGAGGAGATCGTCGCCCACCTCAAGAGCCAGGGCACGCCCGAATATCTCGACGCCATCACCGCCGACGCCGACGAGGACATGCCGGCCGAGTTCATGGGCGAGGGCGAGGACGGCGAGAACTCCAACGACCTCTACGACCAGGCCGTCGCCGTTGTGCTGCGCGACCGAAAAGTCTCGACCAGCTACATCCAGCGCCGCCTGCAGATCGGCTACAATCGCGCCGCCTCGATCATCGAGCGGATGGAGAAGGAAGGCGTCGTCGGCGCCGCCAACCACGCGGGAAAACGCGAAATCCTCGTCGAGAACGACCAGCAGTACTGAGCCGCTCGGTCCCCTCCTCGCCGCCCAGCCCCCTCTCCCCGGAGGGGAGAGAGGGAGTACACCTCCGAGATCTCGTCCGGTGAGCGCGTGGCTCCATCAGCCCGGCTCGCGAACTGTTTCCCGACTCGCAACCCATCGCCAGCTTGACCGTTCCTGGTAGGAGCCGTCCTATCGCCGCTATCGCAGGCGACACTGGACTCCAAACCGAAACAGGAACCAAGCCGTTGACGAGATTGAATATCCACCGATTGGTCCGCGGCTCCGCCGTCGCCCTTGCGCTGACCGCGTCAGGGCTGACCGCGTCGAGCGTCGCGACCGCGCAGGTCACCTCTCCCGTCCCGCTGCCCCGGCCGGGTGGAGCCACGCCGCCCGCCGCCGCGCCGGCCCCGACGCCGGCTCCCGCCGCCGCTTCGCTAACCCCCGAGCAACAGCAGCAGCGCCATTTCCAGATCCTTCAGCAGATCAGCACGGTCTTCAACAACGTGCGCACGATGCGCGGCGACTTCGTGCAGATCAGCCCCTTCGGCGATCAGACCGAAGGGACCTTCATGCTCCAGAAGCCGGGCCGCGTGCGCTTCCACTACGACCCGCCGGTCCAGGTGGATCTCATCTCCGACGGCAGCTCGGTGCTGGTCCAGGACCGCACCGCGCGGTCGGAGAATCTCTACCCCCTCTCCGCCACGCCGCTGAAGCATCTACTCGCCAACCAGATCGACCTCACCGACGGGCGCCTGGTGAAGACCATCAAGGAGGACGGCGACCTCATCGCACTCGGCATCAGCGACATCGGCGTGACCGAGGGCGAACTGACGCTGATCTTCGACACCCGCACCTTCGAGCTGAAGCAATGGGTGGTGACGGACGCGCAGGGCTACGACACCTCGGTCGCGATCTACAACGTGCAGAACGGCGCGACAATTGACGCGGCCTATTTCAGCGTCTCCCGCGTCCTGCCGATGCAATAGCAGAAGCCGTCGTGCCGCCCTCGCCGACCAACAAGCTGCTCGCGCGTCTGGGCGTCCTCCTTGGCGACTGGGAAGTCGAGGCGAAGATCCTGCGCGATCCGCCGTCGCCCCCGCAGCGCGGCCGCACCAGCTTCCGCTGGATCGTCGACGGCGCCTTCCTGCTGCAGCGCTCGGAGATCCCCAACAGCCTCTTCCCGACCGCCACCGCCGTGATCGGCCCCGACGACGACGCGGGCGCGTACACGATGCTCTACTTCGACTCGCGCGGCGTCTCGCGCATCTACCGGATGGAGCTCACCGACCGGCACTGGCGCCTCTCCCGCGACCACCCCGGATTCTTGCAACGCTTCACCGGCGAGTTCGGCCGCGACGGCAAACGCATTGCCGCCCGCTGGGAGATTGCCGAAGCGCCGGACCAGTGGCAGCCCGACATCGACATGACCTCCACGAAGGTCGGCTGACTTAGGCGAGGCGTCTGCCGAGCCGGTCGTAGACGTGATGATCGAGGGTGTCGTGCACGGCGCGCTCAAGGAACCGCGCGAGATCAGCAGCCATCCAAAGCCGTTCGTCGGTCTCGTGGTCCCAGACCAGGATGTCGGGGTTCCGAACCTTGCCGTCGGCGTGTACCGCATAGGCGAACTGATCGCCGTTCCCAAACTCGCCGAAAAACAGGAGACTGTCGAACGTCATGTAGAGCTCTCGAAAGTCGGGATTGCCCCTGAAGAGCACGTTCTGTTTGACGATCTCCTCGATCGGCCAGACGATCCGGTATCCGATGCGGTCGCGGACTCCGTTGGATTGAAGCAGCAGCCCCCGGAGGCCGTCGGGAAAGCCGCCGAGCTTTGCCTCGGCGGCTTCGAGCTCCGGTAGGCTGGCCGGCGGAGCAAGTCCCAACGCGCCGCGATGCTTCTCGACTATTTCCTTCCAGCCGGAAACCATGCGAACCCCGAAGCTCAAGCCCGAACGCTGTCCGGGTCCAGATTTTGTCATTGCCGGATTTGGTCCGGCAATCCATATCGCATCTCGGCTCTCCCCGATCTGTGCCTCCCGCACGGTGGAAAGGCAGTGAACCTCGGTGTTCATGGGTTGCCGGGACAAGCCCCGCAATGACAAAGCTGGGGACCCGCGGCCTCCGCCGCACCCTCTACTCGCGCCTTCGCTGTTCGCAACTCACCCCCGAGATGCCGCTCACCATCGCCACCTGGAACATCAACTCCGTCCGCCTGCGGCTCGGCCTCGTCGCCGACTTCCTGCGCCGCTTCAGGCCGGACGTGCTCTTCCTCCAGGAGATCAAGACGATCGACGAGCTCTTCCCGTACGCGGCATTCCGCGAGCTCGGCTACCAGCACCTCGCCGTCAACGGCCAGAAGGGCTACCACGGGGTCGCCACCATCTCGCGGAAGAAGCTCCTCCAGGTCGACAATCGCGGCTTCTGCGGCAAGGACGATTCGCGCCACCAGGCGGTGACCATTCGCGACGGCGGCGGCGAGATCCGCCTCCATAACTTCTACGTCCCCGCCGGCGGCGACGAGCCCGACCCGGTCGCCAACGACAAGTTCGCGCACAAGCTCGCCTTCCTCGACGAGATGCACGCCTGGCTGACCGAGGAGGAGACCTCGCGTCCTTCGGTGCTGGTCGGCGACCTCAACGTCGCCCCGCTCGAGAACGACGTGTGGTCCCACAAGCAGCTGCTGAAAGTGGTGAGCCACACGCCCGGCGAGACCGAGCGCCTCGCCAAGGTGATGTCGCGCGGCGGCTGGGTTGACGCGGCGCGCCATTTCGTGCCCGCCGATCAGCGCCTCTACACCTGGTGGAGCTACCGCAACCGCGACTGGGCCGCCTCCAACCGCGGCCGGCGCCTCGACCACATCTGGGTCACGCCGTCTCTCCGCCCGCGCCTCAAGAGCATCGAGATCGTCCGCGAAGCCCGCGACTGGACCCGCACCTCCGACCACGTCCCGGTGATCGCGCGACTGGCCACCGGGTAGTTCACACTGTCCGTCACCACGTCCGTCACCCCGGCGAAGGCCGGGGCCCAGAGGACGGTCCAATCTGCTGAACCGGTTCCTGGGTCCCGGCCTCCGCCGGGATGACGGCAGGTGAGGACGATGGGTGCGAGCGAACCGAGAACGCGCCGCTACTGCAGCCGCGCCCCTTCGCCCGCGCCGAGCGCCTCGGCGAGCGGCTCGATCTCCGCGATCGTCGCCATGAACGACTCCGCGAGGATATCGCGGATGATCGTCGCGGCGTCCGGGTACTCCTCGAGCATGCGCCGCATCAGCGTGCGCGAGATGCCGAGGAGCGAGGTCGGCACGTGGGCCGCCGCGCGCGCGGGCCTGATCGTGTCGGTGAAGAGCGCCATCTCGCCGATCAGCGCGCCGGGCCCGCAGCTCGCCAGCACGCGCCGGCTACCCTCGCCCGCTTCGTCGCTGAGATCGATTCGCCCGGTGACGACGACGAACGCGCCGTCGGCCGGCACGCCCTTCTCGAAGAGGACCTGATTGGTGTCGAGCTCGACGCGCGCCGCGCTGAAGGCGAGGAGGCGCTTCTCCTCATCACCGAGCTGCTGAAATAGAGCCACTCGCGACAAAGTCGCGATGTCAGTCTCAAGCCCCATCGACCCTCGAGGCGCTCCGCCAGCGCCTGCATTCAGGGGACGAGCTTGTACCCGCCCCCTTCGGTGATCAGGAGTTCGGCTCGCGCCGGCTCCTTCTCGATCTTCTGCCTGAGTCGATAGATATGCGTCTCGAGCGTGTGTGTCGTGACGCCGGAATTATATCCCCAGACTTCGTGCAGGAGAGTGTCCCGGTTCACGACCTTCTGACCGGCGCGGTAGAGATATTTGAGGATCGCCGTTTCCTTCTCGGTCAGGCGAACCTTTTGGCCCTTCTCGTTGACCAGCATCTTGGCGCTCGGCCGGAACGTGTAGCGGCCGACCGAGAAGGTCGCGTCCTCGCTCTGCTCGTGCTGCCGCAGCTGCACCCGCATGCGGGCGAGAAGCACGGCGAAGCGGAACGGCTTGGTGACGTAGTCGTTGGCGCCGGCCTCGAGCCCGAGCACGGTGTCCGATTCGGAGTCCTGCGCGGTGAGGAGGATGATCGGCGCCTTGAAGCCGCCCTTGCGGAGAATCTTGACCGCCTCGCGGCCGTCCATGTCCGGCAGGCCGACATCCATGATCAGGAGATCGATGCGTTCCTGACGCGCGGCCTGTACGCCCCGCGTCGCGGTCGGCGCCTCGACCACCTCGAATTCCTCGTAGAGCGAAAGCTGCTCCTTGAGTCCGTCGCGGAGGAGATCGTCGTCATCGACGATCAGGATACGGCGGGCCGTCATCAGTCGGCTGGATATCGCGTTTGTCGTCGCGCTTGGGAATCAAGCGCGCGTGGCGTTATTTGCCCCGAACCATGCGTTTGACGCAAGCCCGTTGGAATCGCTCAATTTCTCGTGCGCGCGCCGAAGATGGCCGTGCCCACCCGGACATAGGTCGCGCCGAGGAGGATGGCGGTTTCGAAGTCGCCGCTCATGCCCATCGACAACGTCTTGAAATCGAGGCGGCGCGCTAGTTTTGCGAGCAATGCGAAATGCGCTGCAACCACATCGGCAACCGGCGGTATGCACATGAGACCTGTTAACGACAAACCGAGATCGTCCCGCCAGCGCTTGGCCGTCGCGACGACTTCCTCGGGGATAAGTCCCGCCTTCTGCGGCTCCTCGCCGGTGTTGACCTGGACGAGGAGCTCGACCGCCCGCCCCTGACGCGCGATTTCCGCCGCCAGCGCCGCCGCGATCTTCTCTCGGTCGACCGTGTGGATCGCATCGAACAGCGCCACCGCCTCGCGCGCCTTGTTCGACTGCAGCGGCCCGATGAGGTGGAGCCGGATGTCGGGATACTGCTCGCGGAGGAGCGGCCATTTCTTCTCCGCCTCCTGCACGCGGTTCTCGCCGAAATCCCGATGCCCGGCGTCGAGGAGGGGCAGGAGCTGCGCCGGCTCGACCGTCTTCGACACCGCTACGAGCCGCACCGAGCCAGCCTCGCGTCCCGCGTCCTTCTCGGCACGCGCGATCGCTGCCTTGACCTCGGCGAACCGCTCGAGCGTCTCCAGTTCGCTCAGCATCAGGGCGCAAAACTCCTTGGAACAGAATGCCGTTGACCGGTTCGGACGTTTCTGGTGATCGTCCGCACCGACTATCCAGCGAGCACGAAATAGCATGGCGAGCGAGCGTTACGAGCCCCGCGAGGCTGAGGCGCATTGGCAGAAGGTCTGGAACGATCGCGCGATCTTCCAGACCGAGAACGACGACCCCAAGCCGAAATACTATGTCCTCGAGATGTTCCCCTATCCCTCGGGGCGCATCCACATGGGTCACGTCCGCAACTACACGCTCGGCGATGTGGTCGCCCGCTTCATGCGCGCCCGTGGCTACAACGTGCTCCACCCGATGGGCTGGGATGCCTTCGGCCTGCCCGCCGAGAACGCGGCGATGCAGAACAAGGTCCACCCCAAGACGTGGACCTACGCCAACATCGCGGCGATGCGCGACCAGCTCAAGCTGATCGGCCTCTCGCTCGACTGGAAGCGCGAGTTCGCCACCTGCGACGTCGACTACTACCACCAGCAGCAGAGGCTGTTCCTGGACCTCCAGCGCGTCGGCCTCGCCTACCGCAAGCGCTCCAAGGTCAACTGGGACCCGGTCGACGGCACCGTCCTCGCGAACGAGCAGGTGATCGACGGACGCGGCTGGCGCTCCGGCGCGGTGGTCGAGCAGCGCGAAATCACTCAGTGGTTCTTCAAGATCACCGAGTTCAGCGAGGACCTCCTCGACTCGCTCGATCGGCTCACGCGCTGGCCGGAAAAGGTCCGGCTGATGCAGCACAACTGGATCGGCCGCTCGGAGGGCCTGCTGGTCAAGTGGCCGCTCGCCAACGCGCCGAGCGATTTCCCGTTCATCGAAGTCTTCACAACGCGCCCCGACACGCTGTTCGGCGCAAGCTTCGTCGCGCTCTCGCCCGACCACCCGCTCGCCGCCGAGTTGTCGAAGAACAATCTCGGACTCGCCGAGTTCATCGCCGACGTGCGCCGCATCGGGACCAGCGCCGCCGCGATCGAGACCGCCGAGAAGCGCGGCTACGACACCGGCATCCGCGCGACGCACCCGCTCGACCCGAAGCTGAACGTCCCGGTCTACGTCGCCAACTTCGTCCTCATGGACTACGGCACCGGCGCCATCTTCGGTTGCCCGGCCCACGACGAGCGCGACTACGAGTTCGCCAAGGCCTATGGGCTCCCGATCGTCCCGGTGGTTGCTCCGGCTGATCCGCGGATGGTGGACCCGCCGGAGGACCTGGTCGCGACCGCCGCCTACACCGGCGATGGCTACCTCATCAATTCCGATTTCCTGAACGGACTCTCGGTCGGAAACGCAAAGGAAGCGGTCGCGCTGAAACTCGAAGCCCAGAAGCTGAACGGCGCGCCTCAAGCCAAGCGCCAGGTCAACTACCGCCTGCGCGACTGGGGCGTCTCCCGCCAGCGCTACTGGGGCTGCCCGATCCCGATCATTCACTGCGACGAGTGCGGCGTCGTCCCGGTCCCCGAGAAGGACCTGCCCGTCAAGCTCCCGGACGACGTCACCTTCGACCGTCCCGGCAACCCGCTCGACCACCACCCGAGCTGGAAGCATGTCGCCTGCCCGAGCTGCGGCGGCAGGGCGCTGCGCGAGACCGACACCATGGACACCTTCGTCGACTCGTCCTGGTACTACGCCCGCTTCACCGCCCCCCACGCCAGCGAGCCGACCATCCCGGGCGCGGCCAACGCCTGGCTGCCGGTCAACCAGTATATCGGCGGCATCGAGCACGCGATCCTCCACCTCCTCTACTCGCGCTTCTTCTCGCGCGCGATGATGAAGACCGGCCACCTCTCTGTGGCCGAGCCCTTCGAGGGCCTCTTCACCCAGGGCATGGTCATCCACGAGACCTACCGCAAGGCGGACGGCTCGTGGGTCAGCCCCGACGAGACGCGCATCGAGGAGACGCCGGCCGGCCGCAAGGCCTTCCACCGCGAGACCGGCGAGGAGCTGACGATCGGCCCGATCGAGAAGATGTCGAAGTCGAAGCGCAACACGGTCGACCCGACCGAGATCATCGAGCGCTTCGGCGCCGACACCGCGCGCCTCTTCGTCCTCTCCGACTCCCCGCCCGACCGCGACGTGATCTGGACCGAGGAGGGCGCCAGCGCGACCTTCCGCTTCGTCCAGCGCATCTGGCGCCTGGTCAACGACGGCACTGCGCTCGGCGCGTCCAGCGCCAGGCCGGAAGGCGAGGCGGCGCTCGCCGTGCGCAAGGCCGCGCACCAGGCGCTGGCCGAAATCACCGACAATCTCGCCGGCCTGAAATTCAACCTCGCCGTCGCCCGGCTCTACGAGTTGGTCAACGTCCTCGCGCGCGCCCTCGCCGACCTCAAAGCCGCCGCCCAGCCCGACGCCGGCGTGATCGCCGCGGTGCGTGAAGGCCTGCACATCCTCATCCAGTCGATGGCGCCGATGATGCCCCATCTCGCCGAAGCCTGCTGGCAGGCGATTGGCGAGAAGGGCCTCGTTGCGACCACCGCCTGGCCGGCTGTCGACCGCACGCTCCTGGTGAGCAACACGGTCACCCTCCCCGTCCAGGTGAACGGGAAGAAGCGCGCCGAATTGACAATCGACGTCGCTGCCGGCGAGTCTGAGATCGAAGCGGCGACTCTGGCGCTCGAAGCGGTCATAAGAGAGCTCGCCGGGCGCACGCCGAAGAAGGTGATCGTCGTACCGAAGAGGATCGTCAATGTCGTGGTCTAGCAACGCACGGATCGTCGGTTTCTCGGCCGTCCTCGTCGCACTC
>CAYOET010000047.1:0-3627 GCA_964402985.1 uncultured Bauldia sp.
CCGCTCGCCCTCGTCCGCCTGCTCGAGCCCGACGCGCCACTCGGCCGGAAGATGGGCGAGCGGCGCTTCCGCGTAGCGCTCGTAGAGTCGGCGCACCGCATCCTCGGCGCGCCCCATCACCGAGCGCACGCTGCTGTGGTCGTAGACGCGGAGGCGGAGGTGATCCTTCACCTCCCGCTCCTCTTCCGTCGTCCGCTCGGTGAACCCAACCACCGGGCCGAGCGAGGAGCGGACGTCGTCGGCGCTCCGCGGCCGGAGGCGCGCAAGGCGCGTCTCGGTCTCGGCAAGGACGTCGGCGATCATCGCCGAGATCATCTTCCGCGTCGTCTCGTGGATGAGGCGCGTGCGCTCGATGTCGGGATGGTCGCGGCGGACCGTGGCGATGATCGGCCCGACGATCGGCAGCTCGGCGAGTTCCTCGATCGAGAGGAGCCCGGCACGAAGGCCGTCGTCGATGTCGTGGGCGTCGTAGGCGATGTCGTCGGCGATGGTCGCGATCTGCGCCTCGGCCGAGGCGTAGCTGTCGAGGACGAGGTCGCGCCGCGACGCCGCAGCGATCCCGCGCATCGTCTCGGGGTCGCTCACCGGCCCGTTGTGCTTGGCGAGACCCTCGAGCACCTCCCAGGTCAGGTTGAGCCCATCGAAGGACGCGTACCGCCGCTCGAGGAGCGCGACGGCCCGAAGGCTCTGGAGGTTGTGGTCGAACCCGCCATGCTCGGCGGCGGCGCGATCGAGCGCGCGCTCGCCGGCATGGCCAAAGGGCGGGTGGCCGAGATCGTGGGCAAGCGCGACGGCTTCGGCGAGATCCTCGTCGAGGCGAAGGCTCCGCGCCATCCCGCGCGCGATCCGCGAAACCTCGAGCGTGTGCGTGAGACGCGTGCGGTAGTGGTCGCCCTCGCTGGTCAGGAAGACCTGCGTCTTGTCCTTGAGCCGCCGGAATGCGGTCGAATGGAGGATGCGGTCGGCGTCGCGCTGGAAAACGCTGCGGGTCGGGCTCTCCGGCTCCGGAAACAGCCGTCCGCGGGTCTCGTCGGGGTTCGAGGCGTAGGGCGCGCGTCCCGCCATGTCGATCTCGCAGCAATGGTCCGAGTTGACTTGTAGGGACCCGTCCATAACTATCTAGCGGAGAAAAGTTGCAAGTTCTTACAAGGCTTTGAGCCGACCATGAACGACATGACCATGGCCCCGACCGTCACCCTTTCCGACCGGGCCGCCGCGCGCATCGCCAGGCTCCTCACCAAGGAGCCGTCCGGTGCCTCGCTCCGCGTCAGCGTCGAGGGCGGCGGCTGCTCGGGCTTCCAGTACGGTTTCAACTTCGTTCCCGAGCGGAACGAGGACGACCTCGTCATCGAGAAGGGTGGCGCCCGCGTTCTCGTCGATGCGACCTCGCTCGAATATATGAGCGGCTCGGAGATCGACTTCGTCGACGCGCTGATCGGCCAGTCCTTCCAGATCAGGAACCCGCACGCCACCTCCTCCTGCGGCTGCGGCGTCAGCTTCTCGGTCTAGCTGTACCGACCCCCGGCCCCCAACGGCACCCCAAGAATTGTCATCGCCGGATTCATTCCGGCGATCCAGGGTTCAGCTCGCACAACCGACGTGAGTCTTCCGCGACCGCCGAGCGAGTGTCGGGCTGGATTGCCGTAACAAGTCCGGCAATGACACAAATGGCGTGGAGATGTTGTGGGCAGCCCTACGGCGTCCACTCCGTCACGATATCGCTGAGCGCGGGGCGCGGCCGCTGGAACGGCGGCGCCTTCGGCGTGCCGATATGGACGAAGGCGGTAACCTTCTCCTCGGTCTTCACCCCCAGGAGCGCCTTGGCCGCGTCGTCGTAGGCCGCCCAACTGGTCAGCCATTGCGCGGCGTAGCCGAGGGCATGCGAGGCGAGCACGATCGAGAAGGCGGCGTTGGCCGAGGACAGGATCTGCTCCCACTCGGGGATCTTCACGTGCGGCGCGGCCCGGCTGATCACGCCGATCACCAGAGGAGCGTTAGTGAACCGCGTGCGATCCTGCTCGTAGACCGCTTCGGGAAGGCCCGGCTCCTTGCGGCGATGGAGGTCGACGAGGCGCGCGCCCAACTCCTTTCGCCCCTCGCCGCGATAAAGGATGAACCGCCACGGGACGAGCTTGCCGTGATCGGGAACCCGCGAGGCGATGGTCAGGATCTCGGCGATCTCCGTCTCGCTCGGCCCGGGTTCGCCGAGATTGATTGAGGGGATCGAGGCACGCGACTTCAACAGCTCCAGAGCGTCCATGACCATTTCCAACGGGCGAGTCGGCTCCACGCGGCCGAACGGGAGCCGGCTGGATAGCGCTAAAGCCTTGAATTTGCCACGCTGTTGACGTGAGCCTCGCCATGTCTACCGATGAGACGCATGCACAGCCCGACCCCTCACAGGCAGTGGCCGAACGCGAGCTTTGCCTTGGCAAGGTTCGGCGAAGGCGTGCGTAGCTGGGGCTTGACGGTGCTTCTCGCCGCGCTCCTGCCGTCGGCCGTCTTCGCCCAGACGATTGTCCCGGTTCCGACTCCGCGGCCCGAGATAGGTCCGGCGGTTACCACCCTCGTTCCTGCTCCCGCGCCGGCAGCTCCGGGCGGGACCCCGGCCGCGGCATCGCCCGCCGGGGGCGGGGCGCCCATCCCGCTCGGCGGCGCGCAATCGCCGGCCATCGGCGGCCCGGCCATCGCGATATTGCCTCCGGGCTCCGGGGCGCCGATGCCGCTCGGCCCCGTCGAACCAGGCGCACCCATCCCGCTTGTCGGCCCGCCCGTCGCCGCAACGCAAGCGCCCTTCAGCCTCGTCCCCGAGGCCCCGATCCCAGCCGGACCGACCCGAGATTTCTCGCTCGCCGCCCGCCTCACCGAGAACGGGCCGACAATCTCGAACGGTCTCACCTGGCGGGTCTTCGGCACCCGGCCGGGCGCCGACGGCAAGCTGCCGCTGGTCGGCGAGGCCGAAGGCGGCGTGGTCGACATCCCGCTCGCCGCCGGCGACTATTTCGTGCACGCCGCCTATGGCCGCGCGGGCGTCACCAAGCAGGTGATCGTCCCCGGTCCAACCTCGGGCGAAACGCTGGTGCTCGACGCCGGTGGTCTCCGCTTCGACGCGACCCTCCCCGACGGGACACCCCTCCCTACGGAGCTCGTCAATTTCGACGTCTATTTGGCGGCCGATGGCGGCGGAGGCCTGCCGGTTCTGACCGGCGTCAAAAGCGGCGAGATCGTATCCCTCAACGCCGGCACCTACCAGATCGTGAGTCGCTACGGCGACGCCAACGCGCAGGTCAGCGCCGACATGACCGTCGAGGCGGGCAAGCTCACCGAGGCGATCATGTACCACCAGGCGGCGCGGCTGACGCTCAAGCTCGTCAACGTCCATGGCGGCGAGGCCCTCGCCAACACCAAATGGTCGGTGATAACACCCGGCGGCGACGACGTGTTCGAGAGCGTCGGCGCGT
Source organism: uncultured Bauldia sp. (assembly GCA_964402985.1). GTDB lineage: Bacteria > Pseudomonadota > Alphaproteobacteria > Rhizobiales > Kaistiaceae > JADYYB01. The sequence continues at coordinate 3,462 of CAYOET010000047.1, forward strand.
TCCCGACGGTGGTTCTGGCGGCAGGCGACTACGTCGCCATCGCCCAGCACGAGCAACAGATTTTCGAGTCGCCGTTTACGGTCACGCCCGACCTCGAGCAGGACGTCGAGGTCCTCGCCATCAACCCCTCAGATCGCGCCTTCGTGCCCTGACCGCGGATTGGGCG
>CAYOET010000048.1:0-8514 GCA_964402985.1 uncultured Bauldia sp.
GACCGCGCTCCTCCACTCCTCGCTGGTGATGGAGAAGCGCGACGCGCTCAAGATCTGGACCATCCTCCTCGCGATCCTCACCTTCAGCCTCAGCCTTCTCGGCACGTTCCTGGTCCGCTCGGGCGTGCTGACCTCGGTGCACGCCTTCGCCTCGGACCCGACGCGCGGCGTGTTCATTCTTGCGCTCCTCGTCTTCTTCATCGGCGGATCGCTGGCGCTCTTCGCCTTCCGCGCGCCAGCGCTCGCCCCGGGCGGCATCTTCGCGCCGATCAGCCGCGAGGGCGCGCTCGTCCTCAACAACATGATCCTCACCGCGGCCTGCGCGACCGTGCTGGTGGGCACGCTCTATCCGCTGGCGCTCGAGGCGGTGACCGGGCAGCTGATCTCGGTCGGGCCGCCGTTCTTCAACCTCACCTTCGGCCCACTGATGATCCCACTCCTCGCGCTGGTGCCGTTCGGGCCGTTGATGGCGTGGAAGCGCGGCGACATCTACGCCGCCGGCCAGCGCCTGATCTTTGCCTTCGGCGCCGCGATCCTCGCCACGCTCGCGGCTGCGGCGCTCACCGGCGCGAGCGGCGTCCTCGCCGTGCTCGGCATCGGGCTTGCCGCGTGGCTGGTGGTCGGCGCGCTCACGGAGCCGGCCTTCCGCGTCAAGCTCTTCCAGGCGCCGATCGGCGACTCGCTCCGCCGTGCCTACGGCCTCCCGCGCTCGGTGTGGGGAACGATGTTCGCCCATCTCGGTCTCGGCGTCGCGCTGCTCGGGATCGTCTCCAGCACGGCCTGGCAGACCGAGACGGTGCTCGCCATGAAGCCGGGCGAGACGACCGTGGTCGCGGGACGCACCGTCGCCTTCGATACGATCTTCCAGCAGAACGGCCCGAACTACAGCGAGGACGTCACCCGCTTCGTGGTTACCGACGCGGGCGGCCGGCAGCTCGTCCTCGAGCCGGCCAAGCGCATCTATGCGGTGCGCGGCACCCCGACCACGGAGTCCTCGATCGCGACGATCGGCGTCTCGCAGCTCTATTTCTCGATCGGCGACATCCTCGCCGACGGCACGACCACGGTGCGTATCTACTGGAAGCCGCTGATCCTCCTCATCTGGATCGGGCCGCTCTTCATGATCCTCGGCGCGCTGATGTCGCTGTCCGACCGGCGCCTGCGCGTCGGCGCTCCGCGCCGGGTCCGCGCGGCCGCGGTCCCCGCCGAGTAGCGATGCGCCGGCTCCTCGCCCTCTTTGCGCTGGCCGGCGCGCTGCTTGCGGCCTCGCCGGGCTTGGCCGTCGAACCCGACGAGATGCTGGCCGACCCCGTGCTCGAGGCGCGGGCGCGCGACCTCTCGGCCGAGCTCCGCTGCATGGTCTGCCAGAACCAGTCGATCGACGATTCCAACGCGACGCTGGCCAAGGACCTCCGCATCCTCCTCCGCGAGCGCATCTCGTCCGGCGACTCCGACGAGGAGGTGATGAACTTCCTCGTCGCCCGCTACGGCGACTTCATCCTCCTCCGCCCACGCTTCGCGCCCAATACGCTGATCCTGTGGCTGACTCCGATAGCGGTCCTCGCCCTTGGCGCCTGGGGCGCGTTCACCGTCCTCCGCCGCCGCCCGCGCGAGGAGGCGGCCCTCACTGAGGCCGAGCGCCAGCGGCTCGACCGCCTGCTCGAGGAGGATACACGGTAGGGCCTCTTCGTCGGTGCATCGACAGAGCGCGGCCACGGTCACCCAAGTGCTTTCTACTCGCCAAAAGGGCCTACCCATGCAACTCTAAGGCGATTGGCGATTGCTCGGGGTTCGTGAGGGGGGAGCGATGAGCGAAGTTCCACAGATGGTTCGCGGCGATACGACTTCTGCCTGGGGATTGTGGGGGTCATTCTTGGAGAAGGTAGTCTTTGCCGTGTTTGTTGCGGCCGCAGTTGCCATCTTAAACTTCGTTCTCGGGGCGTGGGCGAGCGGAGACCAATATAGGCGGGAGCAACTTGGTTCAGCCCTAAGCGGGGCGGCTAGTGAGGTTCTGAGCACCAGGACGCAGATGGCCACCGCGTTTGAAGCGTATGTCGCGCTGTTTATGGGCGATTGGAAAAGCAACAATGGAGCTACTAGAGAGAATGTCCAGACACTAACGGTGAATCTCCAGGAGCCAATTATTAGCGCCAGGTCGTTTGTTGACGCATACGGCGGACAAAACCTTCAAAGAATCAGCGACATATTCTACTCGTTGTCATGCATCAACGTTATAAATAGGGATGGGGTAGAGAGCGTGGCTCTCGCGGCGAGAGAGGATGGTGCCTGTAGTAGGGGCTTCCTGTCGGTGGAGCGCTTGAGTCTTGACCCGCGTGAAAGGGTGATTGCGATTGGCCGCATGACTGATTCTCAGATGAGGACAGAAATCTTTCGATCCTATACCGCCGCGACAAGGCTGATTGATGAATGTGCTCTAAGGATACGTCGGGGCGATCTGGAGTTTATTTTGAGCGGTACTGACGTGGATCCCACACCGTGCAGGGAAGTCTAGCGGTCAGTTCTGCGGTCAGTCGGCAATGCTATGGACGCCGCTGAGGTGGTCAGTGGACCGCGGAGGCCCGCCCTCGCGCGTCTGTGTCCAACCTTGCCGAGACGTAATCTTCCCGACAGGCGACCGTAAGGTCGTCTTCTCCATATTCCTCTCAACACTCCGCGCTTCCTCCCGGCGGCGGAGAGCGATGTAGAGGAGACCATCCATTGACTGACACAAGCACCCAGAGGACCGGCCGCAGCCTGACCAGCAGACTCCTGCTCGGGACCGCTGTCATCGCCGGCATCGGCGGCGCCGCGCTGAGCCAGGCCGTGCTGCCGAACACGGCGGCCCATGCCGAGGTCGTAAATATCCAGAACCCGATCCAGGTCCCCGGCTTCGCCGACCTCGTCGAGCAGGTCAGCCCGGCCGTGGTCAGCGTCCGCGTCGAGCTCGAGGCCACGCCGGCCCAGTTCGAGCTGCCGTTCGACCCGCGTGATATTCCGCCGGGCAGCCCGTTCGAGCGCTTCTTCCGCGAATTCCAGCAGCAGATGCCCCAGAACCCGCAGCCGCGCGTCGGACAGGGTTCGGGCTTCATCGTTTCCGGTGACGGCTATGTGGTGACCAACAACCACGTGGTCGACGGCGCGACGACGTTCACGGTCACGCTGAACGATGGCACCGATTACAGCGCCACCCTCGTCGGCAACGACGAGCGCACCGACCTCGCGCTCCTCAAGATCGAGGACGCCGGCAGTCGCGACTTCACCTATGTGCGTTTCTCGGAAGATGACGTCCGCATCGGCGACTGGGTGGTCGCGGTCGGCAATCCGTTCGGCCTCGGCGGCACGGTCACCGCCGGCATCGTCTCGGCCCGCGGCCGTCAGATCGGCGCCGGTCCCTATGACGACTTCCTACAGATCGACGCGGCGGTCAACCGCGGCAACTCGGGCGGTCCGGACTTCAACCTCGCCGGCGAAGTGGTCGGCGTGAACACGGCGATCTTCTCGCCATCGGGCGGCAGCGTCGGCATCGCCTTCGCGATTCCGGCCGCGACCGCGGAGTCGGTGATCAACGACCTCATGAACGGCGGCGAAGTGGTTCGCGGCTGGCTCGGGGTGCAGATCCAGGACATCAACGCGGAGATCGCCGCCAGCATCGGACGCACGGATGACAGCGGCGCCCTCATCGTCGAGCCGCAGCCGAACGGCCCGGCCGCCAAGGCGGGCCTCCTGCCTGGTGACGCGGTCCTCGCCCTCAATGGCGATCCGATCGACGACACCCGCGACCTCGCGACCACCGTCGCCGGTCTCGACCCCGGCGCCAATGTCGCGCTGACCGTGTGGCGGAACGGCGCCGAGACGCAGGTCAACGTCACCCTCGGTACGCTGCCCGAGCAGCAGCAGGCGGCGGTGCGCGAGAACAACCCGCGCCGGCCGCAGGCCCCGATCCCGTCGAATGTCGACGAGTTCGGCCTCGGCCTCGCGCCGGCCCCGGGCGGCGAGGGGGTGCGCATCGCCTCCGTCGCCGACGGCGGCGAAGCGGCCCAGAGCGGCCTTGAAGTTGGCGATGTGATCCTCGCCGTCGGCGGCACCGCGGTGTCCACGCCGGAAGAGGCGGCTGCCGCTATCGCGGCGGCCAAGGAGTCGGGTCTTGGCGCGGTTCTCCTCCGCGTCCAATCGGGCCAAAACACCGGCTTCGTGGCGTTGTCCTTCAACCGGCAAGGCTGACATCGCAGTTGGGGCGGGAGCTCACCGTGTCGCCCCGATGCTCTCGCTCCATCCAGACGGCAGGCCGCTCACCCGGCCTGCCGTTTGTGTTTTGGGAAGGGCTGTCGGCAATATTCACCCAGCCCGGCTATGCTGACGCCCGATGCGAATTCTCATCATTGAAGACGATCGCGAGACCGCGACCTATCTGACCAAGGCTCTCCGCGAGGCCGGCCACGTCGCCGACCACGCGGCGGACGGCGAGGAGGGTGCGGGAATGGCTGCCGAGGGCGGCTACGACGTGATTGTCGCCGACCGCATGCTGCCCAGGCGCGACGGCCTCGCCATCGTCGCCGAGCTTCGCAAGCGCGGCGACCAGACGCCCGTCCTCATCCTCTCCGCCCTCGGCCAGGTCGATGACCGCGTCGCCGGTTTGCGGGCAGGGGGCGACGACTACCTCGCCAAGCCGTATGCGTTCTCCGAGCTCCTCGCCCGCGTCGAGGCGCTCGCCCGGCGCCGCCGTCCGGGCGAAGCGGAGACGATGTACCGCGTCGGCGACCTCGAACTCGATCGCCTCTCCCACACGGTGACTCGCGGCGGCAAACCGATCCCCCTCCAGCCGCGCGAATTCCGCCTCCTCGAATATCTGATGAAGCACGCCGGGCATGTCGTGACCCGGACCATGCTCCTCGAGAATGTCTGGGACTATCACTTCGACCCCCAGACCAACGTCATCGACGTCCACGTCTCGCGGCTCCGCTCCAAGATCGACAAGGGATTTGCCGAGCCGCTCCTGCAGACCGTGCGCGGCTCCGGCTACATCATCCGCGATGCGTCTCGGTAGGTTCCTCAACACCACCGCGTTTCGCCTCTCGGCGATCTATCTGGCGGGCTTCTCGCTCTTCGCCGTCCTCTTCGTCGCGTACATCTCCTACGCCACCGATCAGCTTCTCGCCCGTCAGCTCCGCGAGACCATCGACACCGAGATCCGCAGCCTCGCCGAACAGGCCAGCACCGGTGGCATCGGCGCGGTCGTGGCGGGCGTCGACCGGCGCAGCCGCCGGCCGGGCGCGAGCCTCTACCTCATCGTCGACATCACCGGCCGGATCGTCGCCGGCAATATCGCCGAGGTTCCCGCCTCGGTGCTCGACCGGGCGGACCAGGAGCCGTTCACCGTCGGCTACTCGCGCGACGCGGAGGAGACCACGCAACGCCTCGCCATGGTGCGCGTAGTCAGCATGCCGGGCGGCCTCACGATGCTGGTCGGGCGCGACATCGCCGAGCGCGAACGGTTCCGCGAGATCATCGGCCAGTCGATCGCCTGGGCGGCGGCGCTCCTCCTCGTCCTCGGGGCGATCAGCTGGTTCTTCGTTAGCCGGCGGGTGCTCAGCCGGATCGACTCGGTTTCCGCCACGAGCCGACGGATCATGGACGGCGATCTCTCGGGCCGCCTCGAAGTAACCGGCTCGGGCGACGAGTTCGACCGCCTGGCCTCGAGCCTGAACGCGATGCTGGAGCGGATCGAGGGCCTGATGCACGGCCTCAAGGAGGTCTCCGACAACATCGCGCACGACCTCAAGACGCCGCTGACCCGGCTCCGCAATCGAGTCGAATCGACGCTGCGCACGCCGGCCGACGCCGCGACATATCGGGCCGCGCTCGAGTCCACGATCGACGACGCCGATCAGCTGATCCGCATCTTCAACGCGCTCCTCGTCATCGCCCAGGCGGAAGCCGGAACACCCGACAAGGCCGGCCAGCGCGTCGACGTCGCCGAGATCGTCCGCGACGTCGCCGAACTCTACGAGCCCGCGGCGGAGTCGGCTGGCGGCACGCTCATGGCGAAGGCCGACGGCGTGCTCCTTGTGCGCGGCAACCGCGAGCTGATCGGCCAGGCGCTCGCCAACCTGATCGACAATGCGCTCAAATACGGCTCTCGTGGCGAGGCCGGCGCGCATGTCGCCGTGAGCGCGGAGCGGGAAGGGGACAGGGTCGTGATCACCGTCGCCGACGACGGGCCGGGCATCGCCGCGAAGGACCGCGAGCGCGTCCTCGAGCGCTTCGTGCGTCTCGAGGAGAGCCGTTCGGCGCCGGGCAGCGGCCTCGGCCTGTCGCTGGTCGCCGCGGTCGCCCGCCTGCATGGCGGGGAACTCGCGCTCCTCGACAACCTCCCGCGCGGCCTCCGCGTCGTCCTCCGGTTGCCCGCGCTGACGGAGGGTGCGTGACCGCCACGCCCGCCGCCGCCGGGGCAACGCTAGCGGAGCGGCTGCAACCCGACGCCGTAGCGGTGGGGCCGAAAGCCCGGCTCGCCCCGCGCCTCACTGAGATCGACGGTGTCGCTCGGAAGGCCGGGCCGGAGGTGGCGAGCCTCCTCGAGTCGAAATCGAAGCTCGCCGCCTTTCTCGCCACGGTCGCCGATTCTTCGCCCTTCCTCCGCTCGCTGATCGTCCGCGACGGCGAGCGCCTCGTCCGGGTCCTCACCGGTTCACCCGAAGCCTTCCTCGACTCGCTGTCCGCGCGCGCCCGGAACGCGTGGCGCGGGGCCGACGAGGCGGGTCTCGTGACCGCGCTCCGCGCTGCGCGCGCCGAGGTCGCGCTGACCGTGGCTCTCGCCGATCTCGGCGGCGTCTTCGACCTCGATGCAGTGACAGCCTCGCTCACCGCCTTCGCCGATTCCGCGCTCGGCGCCGCGACCGACTTCGCGCTCCTCGCCGAGCATCAGGCCGGCCGACTTGTTCTCCCCGATCCGGACAATCCCTCGACCGGCTCCGGTCTCTTCTTCCTCGGCATGGGCAAATACGGCTCGATCGAACTCAACTATTCGAGCGACATCGACCTCATCGCGTTGTTCGATCGCGACATCGCCCCGCTGACCGATGGCAACGAGCCCACCAAGCTCTTCGTCCGCGTCGTCCAGCGGGTCGCGCGCATCCTCCAGGAGCGGACCAGCGACGGCTACGTGTTCCGCGTCGACCTTCGTCTCCGCCCCGACCCGGGCTCGACCCAGGTCGCGATCTCGACCGACGCCGCGCTCCGCTACTACGAAGGCCTCGGCCAGAACTGGGAGCGGGCGGCGCTCATCAAGGCGCGCGCCGTTGCGGGCGATGTCGGGGTGGGCGAGGACTTCCTTGCCGAACTGGCGCCGTTCATCTGGCGCAAATATCTCGACTACGCGGCGATCGCCGACATCCACTCGATCAAGCGCCAGATCCACGACCATCGCGGCCACGGCGAGATCGCTATCGAGGGACACAACCTCAAGCTCGGCGCGGGCGGCATCCGCGAGATCGAGTTCTTCGTCCAGACCCAGCAGCTGATCGCCGGCGGGCGGAATGGCAAGCTTCGCGGCCGACGGACGGTCGACATGCTGGCCGGGCTCGCGAAGGAAGGCTGGATCGACCGCGCGACCGCGAAGGACATGAGTGCGGCGTACACGACGCTCCGCACCATCGAGCACCGGTTGCAGATGATCGCCGACGAGCAAACCCACAGCCTGCCCGCGGACGAGGACGGTCTCGCCGTGATCGCGCGGCTCAGCGGGTACCGCTCCGCCGACCGCTTCGCGACCGCGCTCCGCGACGTGCTGACGGGCGTGCAGCAGCACTACGCCAAACTGTTCGAGGCGGCGCCGGCGCTGTCGACCGAGACCGGGAGCCTTGTCTTCACCGGCGACGACGACGACCCAGGCACGGTCGCTACGCTCGCCCGCCTCGGCTACTCCGACCCCAGCGCGGTGATCGCCGCCGTGCGCGGCTGGCATTTCGGCCGCGTGCCGGCGATGCGCTCGGTCACCGCGCGAGAGCGGCTGACCGAGATCACGCCGACGCTCCTCCAGACTTTCGCGGAGCTCGGCAACGCCGACGCGACGTTCCTCACCTTCGACCGTTTCCTCGCTCGTCTGCCGGCGGGCGTGCAGCTCTTCTCGCTGCTCGCCTCGAACCAGCGCCTCCTCGGCCTCCTCGCCGAGATCATGGGCACCGCGCCGCGCCTCGCCAACACCATCGTCAAGCGCGCCCATGTCCTCGACGCGCTGATCGAGCCGGCCCTTCTCGGCCGCATGCCGGACGGGAAGGTTCTTCGCGAGCGCCTCGCCGCCAGCCTCGCCGAGGCGCGCTCATACGAGGAGATGCTGAACCAGATGCGCGTGTTCGCGCAGGAGCAGGCGCTGCTCATCGGCGTGCGCATGCTCGCCGGGGCGGTGACGCCTCAGGCCGCCGGCCGCGCCTACGCCGATCTCGCCGAGGCGGTGCTGGCCGAGCTCTTCCCGCGCGTCCGCGACGAGTTCGCGCGCGCCCACGGCAAGATGCCGGGCGG
>CAYOET010000049.1:0-8645 GCA_964402985.1 uncultured Bauldia sp.
CCCGAAGGCGATGAGCGAAACCTTCCAGCCGCTACCCGAACCGCCCGCCCGTCAGCCCGCGATCAATCTTCCGCCCGTCGTGGTGTTCAGCCTCGTCGCGCTCGGCGGCGTCCATCTCGTGCGCCTTCTGATCGGGGCGGATCGCGATGCCTGGGTGATCTTCGCGTTCGCCTTCATCCCGGCGCGGATCACCGGCGAGGACGGGGGCTTTCTGCCGGGCGGGATAGGGGCCGATATCTGGACCTTCTTCACCTATGCCTTCCTGCACGCCGACCCGATCCACCTCCTCGTCAACGCTTTCTTCCTCGCCGCGTTCGGGGCGGTGGTGGCGAGGCGCTTCGGGACGGTGCGCTTCGTCCTTTTCTCGCTCCTCGCGGCGGCCGCGGGGGCGCTCCTCCACTTCGTGACGCATCTTCACGACGTGGCGGCGATGATCGGGGCCTCGGCAGCGATCTCGGGGCACATGGCGGCCGCCTGCCGGTTCATTTTCATCGCTCCGCGCCTCGGCGAGCCGACCTTCATCGAGCTCGATCCCTCGCGCCGGCCGGCGGCTTCGCTACGCACCACGCTCACCAATCCGCGGGTGATGTCGTTCCTGGCGGTGTGGTTCGGCGTCAACATCCTCTTCGGGCTGCTGAGCGGGGAGGGCGGCCTCATCTCGAGCGCGATCGCCTGGCAGGCGCATATCGGCGGGTTCCTCTTTGGCCTTCTCGCCTTCCAGCTCTTCGATCCGGTCAAGCCGCCCGCTACTGCGGACGGCTAGCTTGCGGCGCGGCTCGCCCGCCAAGGACGGCTGAACTCGACCAGCCCGACGCGCGATCCGTCGTCCTCGACCTCGAGGATGCCCGACGCCGGGCGCCCCGGCTGAATGGCGTGCCGCACGGTTCGGCCCACGCTCGACACAGTCGCGCCGGGATTTCGGCTTCAAGGCACCCTCGACCGGCCCAAGTGACCGGCTAGCCATCGGTTCCGACGCCACCAACGTGGCATCGGGGGACCTTCCGCCATGACCGATCTATCGATTTCGAGGCCCTCGAGCGGGTTTTCGCCGAGTCGCGCCGCGCTCTCTGCCCTTGCCGCCCTCGGGCTCGTCGCGCTCGCCGATTGGCTCTTCTATCGCCACGCGATCGGCATCTCCTGGGCGGTGTTCGTGCTGGCGGTGGCGGCCGCAACGCTGGCGGTCGGACGGCGCACGCCGTCCGTCAAGGAGTCGGCTCTCGCGTCCGCGGTCCTCATTGCCGGCCTCGCGCCGACGGTCGAGCACTACGGCACGCTCGCCGGCCTCAGCTCGCTCGCCGGCCTCACCGTGTTCGCCCTCGTCGTCAGCGGCCGCTTCGCCGGGTCGGCGCCGGAGCGGGCGCTCAACGCCGTCTGGCTGTTCGTCGCCGGCCCGGGCCGCCTTGGACGCGACCTCCGCCGCCACGCCGTGCCGGCGCTTCGCGGAGCCCGGACTATCAAGGGCGACTGGCTGCTCGCCTGGCTGCTCCCGCTCGCCCTCGGCGTGGTCTTCCTCGGCCTGTTCGTGTCGGCCAACCCGCTGATCGAGCGCTGGTTCTCGGCCCTCCGCCTCGGGTCTTGGCTGAGCATTGTCGAGCTCCGCCGGATCGTCTTCTGGCTGCTGATGGCGGTCCTGGTGTGGCCGTTCCTCCGCGTCCGCGTCGGGCTCGGCTCGCGGCTCGCCCGGTTCCCGCTGCCGCGGATCGAACTGACCGGACTCACCCGCGCGCCGTCGGCGCTGTTCGGCCGCCGCGCGATCGTGCGCTCGCTGGTGCTCTTCAACGCGCTCTTCGCCGTCGAGACGGTGCTCGACCTTGCCTATCTGTGGGGCGGCGTCGCGCTCCCCGAGGGGCTCAGCTACGCGAGCTACGCCCATCGCGGCGCCTATCCGCTGATCGTAACGGCGCTGCTCGCCGCCGCCTTCGTGCTGGCGACGATGCGGCCGGGCAGCGCAAGCGAGCGCGATCGGCTCGTGCGCGGGCTGGTCTTCGCGTGGGTCGCGCAGAACGTCCTTCTCGTCCTTTCCTCGATCCTCCGCCTCGACCTCTATGTCGAGGTCTACGCGCTCACCGGCCTTCGCATCGCCGCGCTGATCTGGATGTCGCTGGTCGCCCTCGGCCTGGTGCTGATCATCGTCCGCATCGCGTTCCGGCGGTCCAACGGCTGGCTGATCGCCGCCAACCTCATCGCGCTCGGCGTGACGCTGTATGTCTCAGCCTTCGTGAACTTTCCGCGCCTCATCGCCGAGTTCAACGTCAGCCACATCATGGAGGTGTCGGGGCAGGGCGTGTCCCTCGACGCGCACCACCTCTGCCGGCTCGGCCCGGAGGCGCTGCCGGCCATCGAGCGCTTTCTCGCGACGGTCGGGGAGCGGAGCGCCGCGGCCGACTATCTCGCCCGCTGTTCGGACTGGGTGCTTGCCGAGCACGAGCAGGAGATCGTCGAGTGGCGCAATTGGAGCTGGCGCGGGCAGCGACTGACGAGTGAACTCGCCAACCTCACTCGGTGAAAGACAGGCCGACGGTCCCCGACGGGTCGCGCTCGAGGCGGCGGTAGAAGCACGAGCGGGCACCGGTGTGGCAGTTCTTGCCTGCGCCGCCGGTGCGGACCTTGAGGAGGACGACGTCCTGGTCGCAGTCGGTGCGAATCTCGACGATCGTCTGCACGTTGCCGCTCTCCTCGCCCTTCATCCACAGCTTGCGGCGCGAGCGGCTGAAATAGTGCGCGGTGCCGGTGTCGATAGTGCGCTTCAGCGCCTCGGCGTTCATCCAGGCAAACATCACCACCTCGCCGGTCTCGGCGTCGCTCGCGATGGCCGGGATCAGCCCGTCGGGGTCGAAGCGCGGCGTGAAGACCGAGCCGTGTTCGAGGGACTCGGTGTCGCCGGGGGGAGGGAAGAGAGGCTTGGTCATGACGGCAGGTCCGCAGGGTCGCGCGGCGGGGCGGCCGGCGGCTGCCGGCTACTTGGCGCGAACTGAAGCATGGATTGCCGGAACAAGTCCGGCAATGACAAGAGGGGAGGGCCTCGGGCTAGCGGCCGGCGCGGAGGAGCGAGAGGAAGCGCACCTGCTCGGCGGGGTCGTCGCGGAAGGCGCCGGTGAACTGGGTGGTCACCGTGATCGCGCCTGGCTTGGAGACGCCGCGCATCGTCATGCACATATGCTCGGCCTCGATCATCACCGCCGCGCCACGGGGAGCGAGCACTGAATTGAGCGCGCCGACGATGTCGGTGGTCATCCGCTCCTGCGTCTGCAGGCGCCTGGCGAAGCTGTCGACGACGCGCGCGAGCTTGGAGAGGCCGGCCACCTGGTCGGTCGGGAAATAAGCGATATGCGCCTTCCCGAAGAACGGCAGCATGTGGTGTTCGCACAGCGAATAGAACGGGATGTCGCGGACCAGCACGATGTCGTCGTACCCGCCGACGTCGTCGAAGGTGCGGTCGAGCGTCGACTCGGCGGTTTCCTTGTAGCCGCGCAGAATCTCGTCATAGGCGCGCACGACGCGGCCTGGAGTGTCGAGGAGCCCGCTTCGCGACGGGTCGTCGCCGGCCCAGGCGATCAGCGTGCGGACGGCCTCCTCGGCCTCGATCCGCGTCGGCCGTTTGATCGGCGCCGACTCGGCCGGGGTGGGGAGGGCGGTGACAGACTTGTCGCGATAGGCGTCCATGAATCGTCCAGTGTGCGAAAAGGCTTGCTTGTGTAGGCCACTCGGTTGCCCGCGGCGACGAATTTGAGTGCGCGCGCGGGCTGGCGAGCGGAAATTCCTTTCACTATATCGGGGATACGCACCGCCATGCCAAGGGCGCATGACGCCGATCAGGCTTGCATTTCCTATGGTTGATGACCTCTACACCCCCCGCATCCTCGACCTTGCGGGCAATATCCCGCGCCTCGGCCGCCTGGCGCATGCCGAAGGGACCGCGACCGCCCACTCGAAGCTGTGCGGGTCGACGATCACCGTGGATGTGGCGCTTTCGGAGGGGAAGGTCGCGGATTTCGCGCAAGAGGTGAAGGCCTGCGCCCTCGGCCAGGCCTCCGCCGCGATCCTCGCCCGTCATGTCGTTGGGGCGAGCGTTCCGGAACTCAGCGCGGCCCGCGACCAATTGCGGCGGATGCTCAAGGAAAACGGCCCGCCGCCCGAAGGCCGGTTCGCCGAGCTGAGCTTCCTCCAACCGGTGCGCGAGTATCGCGCCCGCCATGCCTCGACCATGCTCGCGTTCGAGGCGGTGGTCGAAGCGGCTGCAAAGGCCGAGGCCGGGCCCTAGCTGTCGTTTCCAAGAAGGTTGTTCAGCCTTGTGAAGGGGGACAGATGGCCGATGCCGGCGTGGGGTCTGGTGAGGTTGTAGCTGTCGATCCACGGCCCGATGGCGGCGTTGCGCTGGTCTGAGGAGGTGTAGGGTCTGGCGTAGGCCCATTCGCGCAGGCTGGTCTGGATGAAGCGCTCGGCCTTGCCGTTGGTGCGAGGGGTGTAGGGGCGGGTGCGGATGTGGCGCGCCCCGGCCTGGCGCAGGGCGGTGGCGAAGAGCTCGGATCGATAGGCCGAGCCGTTGTCGGTCATCACCCGCTCGACCTTCACGCCGAGGCGGGCATACCAGGCCAAGGCCCGCTCCAGGAAGGCGGTGGCGTCCCGTTGGCCGAGGCTGGGCAGGACCTCGGTGTAGTCCAGGCGCGAGGCATCGTCGATCGCCACATGGAGGTGCTCGTAGCCGATGCCGCGGGCGCGGTGATGGCCGGCATGCGGGCCGGTGATGCGATGGCCGACGCCATCGATCCTGCCGAGCGTCTTGATGTCGAGGTGGATCAGCTCGCCAGGCGCCGCTCGCTCGTAGCGCACCGCCGGCGGTCTCGGATCCAGCGCCGATAGCCGGCCGAGGCCGAGCCGCCGCAGGACCGCACCCACGGTCGAGCATGGCATGCCGAGGGCGCGGGCGATCTGCGGACCGCTCATCCGCTGACGGCGCAGCGCCTCGATCTCCGCCTCACGGTCCGGCGGGGTTCGGCGCGGGCGCCGAAGCGGAGCCGAGCTGCGGTCATGATGCCATTGGTCCCCACCGAGCCGATGCCGCCCGACCCATTTGTAGGCCGTTCTCACCGATAACCCGCCAGCCTGAGCTGCTTCTTCAACCGACCAGCCCGACAAAACCCGCTCCGCCAGCAAGCCTCGACCCGACGGCGTCAAACGGGCATTCTTGTGCATGTTCATCCGAGGAGACCTTCGCGCGAGGTTGGTGCGTCGCAACCCCAGCTTCTCAGCACCTCCTCGGATGAACAACCTTCATAGCTTCGACACCTAGCGCGGGGAGATCAGGCGGGCGAGGCGCTCGGCGAGGCGGCGGAGCGGGGTTCGCTTCGTCTCGTCGTGTCGGACATGCGGGAAGGGCTTGGTGCTCTGGATTCCCAAGAAGGCGGCGATGCGCTGCAGCGCGTCCGTTGCCTCGACCGAGAAGATGCCGATCTTCTCCGGCCGGCCAGCGAAGTAGGCTTCGACCCGCGCAGTGTGCTCAGCGTACATGGCGACGAGTTCGGCGTCGGTGAGCTCGCCGATCCGTTCCGGGCGGTCCGGAAAATACTGCCAGTACTGCACGCGCTCGGGTGCCGCGAAGGGCCTTGAGCCGATGTGCTCGCGCACCGATCTCACCCACGCGGTCGCGTCGCGGAGCACGAGCACGAACCTCGCTTCCGGATAACATTCTTCGAATTGCCGGTAGAGCACCGGCACGGGCACGTCGCCCGCCGCGTCGTAGCCGGCTAGGGCCGGCTCGATCACCGAGAAGACGTGGTCGAGGTCGGTCTCGCGGCCGAGGATCGCGCGGCGGAACTCCTTCTTGGTGCCCTGCGTGATGTAGTGCGTGGTGCGCAGCCCGAGGTGGCGGAGGTGCCCGATCGTGCTGCGCGTGGCCGAGCGGTGCAAGCTGACGACGACTACCTTCATCGCCGGCGCTTCCTGAGCCGGTGCAGCCAGCCGCGGAGGCGATGGCGGACGGGTCGGGTGCGCACCCGCAGCCCCACGCGCCCCGGCGTTTTGACCGGGTGATGGAGCCGGCCGAGAAGCGGAAACGCATCCGGCCGCTGATGGAAATACTTCGCCCCGACGTCGGGCCGGTAGCGGAAACTGCCGCGCGGGTCGGATGAGCGGGCGCCGGTGTAGTTCATCTCCTCCCAGCCCGGCGGAACGAAGCTGCCCTTGCCCCCGAGGTCGACGATGTCGAGCCCGGCGTGGCGGGCGATGCTCGGATAGAGCGCCTCGGTGTGGCCGGCCCACTCTCCGGTGGCGACCGTCTCGCGGTAGGTGTCGATGAAGCGGCGCGAGTAGCGCGCGACCGGGTTGAAGGAGCTGAGATGCTCGCTCTCGGGGATGCCGGCCGGCGGAGCGAACCAGCCCCACGGTACCCACTCGGGATCCTCGCTGCGGCGCTGCACATATGTCGTGAGGAGGTCGGCGCGGATCGGATCGGTGCGGCGGAAGAACTCGCCCCAGTCGCCGGCGAAGTCGGCGTCGTACTCGACCATCCATACCCTATCGAATCCGGCGAGGTTGGGATGGTGCAGCGCCGGCATCAGCGCGAGGTCGGGGAAGCCGCCGTTGTACTTGGCCTTCACGCGTTCGCGCATCTGAGCCGCGCGGACCGGCAGCAGCCGCTCCCCGTCCTCCGGCCGGATCACGATGTCGACCCCGAACATCCAGTCCGGAAGGGCCGCCCTCGCCGTCGCGTGATAGCAGAAGAACGTGGTCGCATACGGCGCCGCCTCCCGCTTCAACCGCGCATAGTGCGAGCGGATGCGATGGTTGAGGATGTGGGTGAGGAAGACGATCGCCTGCGGCACGAGTCCGTCCGGGTGGGGGTCGCAGCGCTCTTAGCCGCTCGGCCCTGATCCGCCAAGCGTTCGGCAAGTCCCGGCCGCCGATCTATATTGGGAACGATGGCCCACGACCACGAGCACAGCAATGAAGGAGCCGCCGACGCATTGCCGTCGCCGCGGACGCTTCCGGGCTGGCTCGGCGTTGGCCTCATCAAGCTCTACCAATGGACGCTGTCGCCGCTGATCGGGCGGCAATGCCGGTATTTGCCGACCTGTTCCAGCTACACGGAAGAAGCGATCCGCCGGCATGGCCTCTGGGCCGGGAGCTGGATGGGCCTCGCGCGCATCCAGCGCTGCGGGCCCAACGGCGCCTCGGGCTTCGACCCGGTGCCGGAGACCTTGCCGGGCAACGCAAACTGGTACGTGCCGTGGCGCTACGGCCAGTGGACGGGCGACCACATCGACCGCAAGACCCGGCTGGACTTGCCGGACTGATCGTCCTATCTCCCGCCCGCGGCCGCCTTGGCCGGGCTGACGCTTACCTGCGCTGGTGTGCAGGAGTGAGCAGGAGAAGACGATGATCCATCTCACCTATCCCGACGGCTCCGTTCACGATTTCGCGCCGGGCACGACGTCCCGCGAAGTCGCCCAGAGCATCTCGACCCTCCTCGCCAAGAAGGCCGCGGCCGCGACGGTCAACGACAAGCTCGTCGACCTCTCCGCGCCGATCACCGAGGACGGGACGATCCGCATCCTGACCCGTGACGAGCCGCGCTCGCTGGAGCTGATCCGGCACGACGCGGCGCATGTCATGGCCGAGGCGGTGCAGGAGCTCTACCCGGGCACGCAGGTGACCATCGGGCCGGTGATCGAGAACGGGTTCTACTACGACTTCTTCCGCAACGAGCCGTTCACGCTCGATGACCTCCCCAAGATCGAAGCCAAGATGCGGGAGATCATCAGGCGCAACCAGCCGTTCACGGTCGAGGAGTGGGACCGTGAGAAGGCCAAGAAGGTTTTCGGCGACAAGGGCGAGCGCTTCAAGGTCGAGCTGGTCGATGCGATCCCGGCCGACCAGGCGCTCAAGATCTATCACCAGGGCGAATGGTTCGACCTCTGCCGCGGGCCGCACATGGCCTCGACCGGCCAGATCGGCGACGCCTTCAAGCTGATGAAGGTGGCCGGCGCCTATTGGCGCGGCGACTCCAACAACCCGATGCTGACCCGCATCTACGGGACGGCGTGGACCACCAAGCAGCAGCTCGACGAGTATCTGAAGATGCTCGAGGAGGCGGAGAAGCGCGACCATCGCCGCCTCGGCCGGGAGATGGATCTCTTCCACTTCCAGGAAGAGGGGCCGGGCGTGGTTTTCTGGCACCCGAAGGGGTGGACGATCTTCCAGGAACTCATCGCTTATGAGCGTCGCCGCCTGAAGCCCGAGGGCTATCAGGAGGTCAACGCGCCGATGCTCCTCGACAAGTCGCTGTGGGAGATTTCGGGCCACTGGGAGTGGTACCGCGAAAGCATGTTCGCGGCGCAATCGGCGGGCGACGAGGCCGAGGACAAGCGCTGGTTCGCGATCAAGCCGATGAACTGCCCGGGCCACATCCAGATCTACAAGCATGGCCTCAAATCGTATCGCGACCTGCCGCTCCGCCTCGGTGAGTTCGGCACGGTCCATCGCTACGAGCCGTCGGGCGCGATCCACGGGCTGATGCGGGTGCGCGGCTTCACGCAGGACGACGCGCACATCTTCTGCACCGAGGACCAGTTCGCCGAAGAGTGCTTGAAGATCAACGACTTCATCCTCTCGACCTACAGCGATTTCGGGTTCGAGAATTTCGTCGT
>CAYOET010000050.1:0-13522 GCA_964402985.1 uncultured Bauldia sp.
TCTTGGCGGCGATCACCCGCTCGAAGGCCGTCGAGCACAGCGCGACTGTCTCCTCGTCCTTGCCGTGGCCACGAAGGCTGGCCGCGATCTTCTCGTGGACGACCTCGACCGGATCGTCGAACTGCACGCCGAACATCTCGCGCGCAAAGTTCTGGAAGAGGCCGTAGGGGCGCGCCGCATCGTAGGGAATGCCGGTCATGACGATCCAGCCGCCCTCGGTCGTTTCGTCCCAATCCTTCTTGAGCTCGGCGAGGAGGCGGCTCTTGCCCAGCCCGGCTTCGCCGAGGAGGCCGACGATCTGCCCGCGCCCGGCCCGCACATTGGCGATCGCGGCGCGCAGCTGCGCGAACTCCCGGTCGCGGCCGATCAGCGGCGCGCTCACCCCCTCGATGCCGCGCACGCGGCCGGGCTCGGCCTTGGGCCCGATCACGCGGTAGGCAGGCATGCGCTCGGCCTTGCCCTTGAGCTCGATCTCGCCCAGCGACTCGACGTCGAAGAGCGGCGCCACCAGCCGGTAGGTGTCGACCGAGAGAAGGATCGTGCCCGGAGCGGCCGCCTGCTCCATCCGCGCGGCGACGTTGACCGCGTCGCCCAACGCGTCCATCCCGCGGTCGGCGCCGACATCGGACACCACCACCGGTCCGGTGTTGATGCCGATGCGGACGTCGAAGTCGAGGCCGCGTTCCGCCTTGACTCGTCCGCGAACGACGTGGCTCGCCTCGATCATGTCGAGCGCCGCGAGCACCGCTCGCCGCGGGTCGTCCTCGTGCGAAGTCGGCGCGCCGAAGAAGGCGAGCACCCCGTCGCCGAGGAGCTTGGCCACCGTGCCCTCGTAGCGGACGATGGGCGCGGTGAGGTCGTGGAACGCCTCGTTGAGAAGCTCCGTCCAATCCTCGGGGTCGAGCTGCTCGGCAAGCGAGGTCGAATTGACCACGTCGCAGAACAGCGCGGTGATGATGCGTCTCTCGCCCTGGACGGCCGCCGCGTCGGCGGTGCGGCCTCGGCCGGATGGGAGCGTCGGTGTGGTGTCTGGCATGGCGGATTTCCCGGGAGGAAGGCGAAGTATAGACCCAGTCTGCTGCCCACCGGTAGGCTCGGTCACGCGCCCACCCGAGCGCAAGCGATCGCTCGATCGGCCTCCCCGGCCGACCGGCTCGCTTATGACTCCTCCCTGACGTCGGCAGGAGTGCCGCCGGTCAGGGCGAGTAGTTTCTCGAAGCTGGTCCGAAACACCGAGTTGGGAGACCCGGCGGCGGCGAAGATCGGATCGAGCGCCGCGAGATCGCGGTCGATCACCACGATCGGCGCGGTGCGATGGGCGACCGGCGCCACCCCGCCGATGGCGAAACCGGTGACCTCGCGCACCCACAAGCCTTCGGCGCGCTCGACCGGCCGCCCGATCAGCGCGGCGACCTTCGCGGGATCGACGCGATTGGCGCCCGAGGTGACGACCAGCACCGACCGCTCTCCGGCCCGCAGCACGATCGACTTTGCGATCTGCGCGACGGCGCACCCTGCGGCGGCGGCGGCATCCGCCGCGGTCTTCGTGCTCGCCGCGAACTCGAGGATATCGCCCTCATGGCCGGCCGCCACCAGCGCCGCCCGCACCCGTTCGACCGAACCAGACGCCATACCCTCACCCGCCGCTCTCGCCGCTTGGTTCTAGCTAAACGCCGCTCGAGCTGCACCGCGGCCGCGGCCTGCTCCACAAATGAAAAGCCCGGCCTCTCTTGGGGGGTGGGAGAGGCCGGGCCAGGTCAGGAGAGCAGACTTGATCTGCCCTTGCCATTCACATGGTGCCGAGTCTTGGCATTTCAACCCCCCGCGATCCACGCCGGACGGGGTACGTCGCCTCCAAGAGCCGGGTCCCGCACAAGCGGCATCATAGCCAGGGCGCAGGGTTCGACTTGACAGCCGAGGCACCGCCTGACGGAATGTTGCAGCTCCGCGGCCACAGGGGGTCCGCGCAGCTGCATTTGATAAAAAAAGTGCACCCGTGGGGAAGCCCACACAGGAGGACTGCAATGAAGTCACGCATAAAGGCCCTTGCCGCACTAGCGGCAGCGGGGGTCGCCGGCATTGCTATGCCGGCCGCCGCCGAAGTTCCGTTCGAGCGCCTCGTCAATCCGGAGCCCGAGAACTGGCTCCAGTATGGAGGCAACTACAGCAACTGGCGCTATTCCCAGCTCGACCAGATCAACCGCGACAACGTGGGCGATCTCGAGGTCAAGTTCATGTTTTCGCTCGGTGGTCGTTCCACCGGCGGCACCCTCAACGGCAAGGAAGAGGGCGTGATCCTCGCAGATGGAGGTTTCCTCTACACTGTCGATACGTGGGCACGTCTCATGAAATGGGACGTCACCACGGGTGACCGCGCCACGCCGCTGTGGCGCTTCAACCCTGAGATCACGAAGTCGCGCACCCAGCGCGGGGCGTTCCTCTATGACGACGGGGTGTTCGTCGGCACCAATGACACCCGCCTCATCCGCGTCAACGCGGACACCGGCGAGGTGGTCTTCGACGTCCCCACTCCAGTCACGCCGGATCCGCAATACGGCACGCCCTCGCCCGACACGCAGGGCTTCACCTCCGCCCCGCTGGTGGTCCGCACGGCCGGCGGTCTTGACGTCATGATGCAGGGCGAGTCGACCGGCGGCCAGCGCGGCACGATCAGCTATGTGGTCGGCGTCGACGCCAACACCGGCGACGAAGTGTGGCGGTCGTACTCGGTTCCGTTCCCGGGCGAGCCGGGTCACGAGACCTGGGAAGACGACCACCAGGCGTGGCGCACCGGCGGTGGCGGTGTCTGGACGCACCAGGCGTTCGATCCCGACCTCAACCTCGTCTACTACGGCACGGGCGACGCTCACCCGACCTTCGACCCCGCCTTCCGTCCCGGCGACAATTTGTGGACCGCCTCGACCATCGCGGTGAACGCGGATACCGGCGAGAAGGTCTGGTATTTCCAGGAAACCCCGAACGAGCAGTGGGACTACGACTCGCCGAGCAACCGTCTCTTGTTCGACGCGCTCGACGGCACCAAGGTGGTCGGCAACTTCTCGCGCAACGGCTACTTCTACACGCACAACCGCGAGACCGGCGCTTTCATCTCAGCCAACCCGCACACCGACGTGAACTGGACCGCCGGCATTGACCCGAAGTCCGGCCGCCCGGTCGACTACGTTCCGGGTGCTGGCGTGCAGCGTTATGCTGGCGTCGGCCCGGTTCGCGGCGAAACCACCGGCGACTCCTGCCCAACATGGTCGGGTGGTCCGGAAGGCATGAACCCGCCGTCCTTCGATCCGACCCGTCGCGTCGCGTACCTCCAGTTCGCTGAAGGTTGCCTCGGCGCTGCAACCCTGTCCAATTGGCCAGGCAAGGAAGGTCCTCCGCAAGAGGCCCTGAACGTGGGCATGGGCGCAGGGACCTCGGTCCAACGCACCCCGCCTGCCGTCCGACCCACCCACACGATCATCGCCTTCAACGTCGACACTGGCGAGCGCATGGCCGAGTACGTCCGCGAGGGCGAGGGCCGTCCGGAGACCGGTACGCTCTCGACCGCCGGCAATATTGTATTCGCCGGCTCGGTGCGCGGTGAGGTGTTCATCATGGACTCCGACACCCTCGCCCCGATCTGGACGTTCAATGTCGGCATGGAGATCACCGCTCCGTTCTCGACCTGGATGGTCGATGGCAAGCAGTACTTCGGCGTGACCGCCGGCGGCGACGGCAACGGCCTCTGGCAGCGCGGCGCCACCGCCGTGGTGTTCGGCCTGCGGGACTGATCGTCTCGCGCAATTGAACAACGAAAGGGGGAGCCTCGGCTCCCCCTCTTGGTTCGTGATGGTACAACGCTCACACCAAGAGCCGGGACAGCGGGCCGCTCCGTCGTCAGATGGGTTCAGGGAGTGCGTGATGATTGACCGGATTGCTCCGGTCGGTACGGCACGGATCGTGCTGGCCGGAATTGCTGCGTTGTCCAGCTGGCTGCTCGCGACGCTTCCGGCCGCCGCCCAATACGACAAGGCCCGCATCTGGGAGCTGCTGCCCGGCACGCCGGTGGCCGAACTCCGCGCCGAGTTCCTCGATCCGCATTGCGGCACCAATGGCGGGCCGCCCTCCTCGCGCCTCGCCAGTTTCGCCGATTTCGCGGAATGCCGGCCCGACGCCGCGACCGGGCTCTACGAGGTCTGGTTCACCGAGGACGACGAGGCGGAGTACGTGTCTCGCGCCTATCGCGCGCAGCTCGACATGTACGGCCCGTCGGCGGTCAACGTCCTCTACAACCACCGTGTCATCTACTCGATCCTCGTCGACGCCCGCGGCGTCGTGCAGGGCTATCGCATCGTCACCGATCCCCGCGAGGACGCCGTCGCCCGCATCGACGCCGAGTATCTCGGCGACGCGATGCGTGGCCTCTTCGGGTATGGCCTCTTCGCGTGCGAAGACCTGCCTGCCGCCGATGGCGAGACCCCGATCGAAGGGCGCTTGGTCAAGCAGAACTGCGTCGCCGACCTTCCCGACGGACGTCACGTGCGGATCGAGCGCCGCTATTTCTACAAGCGCGGCCAGTTCGCGGTCGACCCGCTCACCGGCATCGGCACAGTCAACCAGTTCGAGAGCACCGCCCGCGTCGAGGTCATCGCCGCCGACGTGCTCGCGCCGCAAACCCCTGCCCCGACCCCGGCTCCCTAGGAATCGCGCTCCCCGCAACACACAACACCGAGGACAGAAATGAAGCTCGCCGCCCCGCTCGTCGCCCTCCCGGCACTGTTGACGGCCCCGGCATTCGCGCAGGACGGCCAAGTCTACCAGCAAGGCGACTTCTTCATCGACCAGCAGTCGACCAATTGCGGCGAGGCGCAGACGGTGGTCGCGCGCAGCGCCGAGTTCCTGATCCAGGAGCGCAACCAGGGTCTCGAGATCGTCATCGACGGGACCCGCTTCGACCCCCTGCCGCACGGGGTGAAGCTCTTCATCTACTACCAGTTCTGCACCAACATGTTCTTCCTCGACGAAGCGACGGCCGACAACTACGCAACCGGAATCGGCCTTCGCGAGGGCTGGATGACCACCGATGTCGTCAACCTCGTCTGTTTGCCGGAAGTCGCACCGGTCGAGATCTGGCCGGACAAGCCCGACGCCGCGCGCTGCACGATCATCGGCGACCTCGTCCGCAACTCCCTGCGCTAGGCGGCCGCTCTCCCGTCCGAAACAATCCTGTCCCTCAAGGTCCAGCCGAATGCGCCTCTCAGTCCTCCTCCCCTTCGCGATGGCCGCCGCCTTGTCCGCCGGCACGAGCACCGCCGCGGCGCAGGACCGCGACGCGTTTCTCGCCGGCACCACCATCAACTGCCCGGGATGCGATCTCACCGGCGCGCAGCTCCAGCGCCGCGACTTGACCGGCGCCGACCTCTCCGGCGCTAACCTCACCAACGCTTCGCTGCACCGCTCGGTCCTGACCGACGCCAACTTCTCGGGCGCGACGCTTCAGGCGGCCAACCTCAACAAGACGATCGCCCTCCGCGCCAATTTCAGCAACGCGAAGATGCCGCGCGCGCTGATGTTCGAGGCCGACGCCAGCGGCATCAATCTGAGCGGCGCTGACCTCAGCGGGGCGTTCCTCGGATCGATCCGGCTCACCCGCGCCAATCTCGACGGCGCCAACCTCCAATATGCGGATCTCGAGGACGCCTTCCTCAACGACGCGAGCCTCGTCAACGCCACCCTCGAGGGCACCGACTTCTATAACGCGACGTTCCTGCGCGCCGACATGCCGGGCGCGAACGCCACCGGCGCCTTCCTCGGCCACGCGATCATGCGCAACGCCGACCTCACCGGCGCGAACTTCACCGGCGCCTATATGTTCGCCGTCGATCTCGGCGGATCGACCCTCACCAACGCCGACTTCTCGCGTAGCGTCCTCACCTCGGCGATCTTCCGCGCCACCGAACAGACCGGCGCGGTATTCACCGGTGCGGTGATGCCGGACAACGCCTCGCGCCGCGAGCAGCTGCCCCCCTCCCTGCGCCCCGACCCGAACGCGCCGACGCCGTAGGGTTACGCGAAGGCGGCCGCCGCCTTGCGAGCAGCCGTTGCGGGCTTCTCGGTCGTAGCGATGAAGCCGCCGCCCAGCACCCGGGCGCCGGCCTCCCCGCTCGCGTAGAACACGCAGGCCTGACCCGGCGCGACGCCAGTCTCGCCGTCCGGCAGCTCGACCACGACGCGGCCGTCGTCGGCGAGCGAGACCACCGCCGGCTTCGGCGGCCGGGTCGAGCGGACGCGGGCGTAGAGGTCGATCCCCTCCCCGCCTCGCGACGGGTCGCCGAGCGCCTTCTCGCCAAGCCAGTTCACGTCGCGAAGGACGATGCGCCGCGTCTCGAGCGCGCTCCGCGGCCCGATGACGAGGCGCCGCGTCGCCGGCTCGAGGCGGACGACGTAGAGCGGTTCGCCGGCGGCGACGCCGATGCCGCGGCGCTGGCCGACCGTATAGTGGATGAGGCCGGCATGCTGGCCGAGCACCCGCCCTGCGAGGTCGACGATATCGCCCGGCTCGGCCGCTCCCGGCTTCAGCTTCTCGATGAGATCGCTGTAGCGGCCCGAGGGCACGAAGCAGATGTCCTGGCTGTCGGCCTTGTCGGCGACGACGAGGCCGAGCCGCCGCGCCTCCTCGCGCACCTCGGCCTTGCCGAGGCCGCCGAGTGGGAAGCGGAGGAAATCGAGCTGCTCGGCAGTCGTGCCGAAGAGGAAATAGGTCTGGTCGCGCTCTGCGTCTGCGGGGCGGAACAGCGCGCGCCGCCCGCCGACCGGCCGGCTCGCCACGTAGTGGCCCGTCGCCAGCACGTCGGCGTTGAGCTGCCGGGCTGTGCCCATGAGATCCGAGAACTTGACGGTCTGGTTGCACGACACGCACGGCACCGGCGTCTCGCCCGCGACGTAGCTCGCCGCGAAGGGCTCGATCACCGAGCGGCGGAAGCGCTCCTCGTAGTCGAGGACATAGTGCGGGATGCCGAGCGTCTCGGCGACGCGCCGCGCGTCGTGGATGTCCTGCCCGGCGCAGCACGCGCCCTTCCGGTGCGTGGTCGCGCCGTGATCGTAGAGCTGCAGCGTGATGCCGATTACGTCGTAGCCCTCGCGCGCCAGCAGCCCGGCGACGACCGACGAGTCGACCCCGCCCGACATCGCGACAACAACGCGGGTGTCGGCGGGGGCACGGGGAAGATCGAGCGAATTCAGCATGATGCGTGGCTTGCCGGAGGCTTGGCGATAGCCGCTTGCGCGGCTTCGCAGGCCGGACCTAACCCTTCGAGCCCGAATCTTCAAGTTATACGCCGCCTCCTCAAGCGAATTGCGGCGCGAGCGCATCCTGGAGGCCCGGCACGCCTCCGAGCGCGCCGTCGATAGCGACGCCACCAGGCCCTTCGTCGTCCGCGATACCGACCCCTGGAGTGCGGCTGCCGCTGCCATGTCGCCGCAATACCTACCGCGAGCGGCAGGACGACGAGGTCAGCACCGTCGTGCGCGAGGCTTTCCTCGGCTGGATCAGGGGCCTCGAGCGCTTCGTCGCCCCGAGTGATTGCCTTTACCATCCGGACAGGAGAAGCCGAAGGCTACAGCCACCCGGAGACAATTCTCACGCCCCTCAGCCTCTACCGGAACCTCAATTCAGCCGCCCCCTCGCCGCCAAATACCTAGAAATATTACCGAATTCTTGCTCATGGCTTAGGCAATTTTTAAAGTGAACGCCGTACGGTCCCGCTCGAGACGAGTTCTGGTCTGGTGTGGAGTATATGACCGAACAAGCACGGCCTCGGGTCAAATATGTCATTGGCCCCGATGGCAGCCCTCTGACGATTGCCGACTTGCCGCCGCGAGAGACCAAGCGTTGGGTCATCCGCCGGAAGGCAGAGGTCGTGGCAGCCGTCCGCGGCGGCCTTCTGAGCCTCGACGAGGCGTGCCAGCGCTATACGCTGACCGTGGAGGAGTTCCTCGCCTGGCAGCAGTCGATCGACCGGCACGGCCTTGCCGGCCTTCGCACCACGCGCATCCAGCAATACCGCGCCTAGACGGCGTTCGGCACCAGGCAACCGGCATCCGGATGCCCTGTGCCGGATGCCTGATGCCCTACAGAGTCCGGTAGCGCGCGCCCTGCATTCTGACCAGCGACACGAAACCGGTCCCCGGATCGGTGATGAAGCCGGTATCGAGCCGGCCCTCGACCTCGATCGCCGCGTAGTACGGCACGAAGTTCAGCTCGCCCTCGAGATAGACGACGACGATATCCTCCGGCCACTCGGCGCCGTCGTTGCAGAACGGGCAAATGGTCATCGGCAGCTTGGTCAGCACGAAGAACGGGACGTCCGGTTTGAGCGGCGGTGCCATGAAGCCGCGCATCGTGATCGGCTGCCCGGTCAGCGCCAGGGCTGCGTCGGAGAGGACGTTATCCTTCGCGTAGATGCTGTTGAAGGTGAAGGGCGTCGCCGCCGCGCTGGCTGACTGAGGCCGAATGACTCCGGCGAATGCCACCAGTCCTGCGAGTGACAAAAGCGCGTCGCGCCGTCTCAATCCGCTCATCGGCTCGTTCCTCGCATTGTCAAAAGGGACAAAGAAAACATCCGGAGGGTCGCACCGAAATGAGACCTCCGGATGACAGTTTGGCGACACCGGGCGGTTCGTCGCCGCCCGGTCTTACGCGCCGCTACTAAGGGGCGAGGGCCAGGCTGTTGGCCGAGGCGCGAGCCGGGATCTGCGAGGCGAACGCCATCACGTGGTAGATGTAGTTCTGTTCGACGACACCCGAGAAGAGGTGCGCGTAAGGGCCGGTGGCGAAGATGCCGACGTCCTCGCCGGTGTGCGTCTCGCTACCCAGCGGGATGGTGGCCTGCTGAATATAGTCGGGCGAGGTCGTGTCCACATTGGTGAGGTCGGCGCGCTCGCCCGGGATTGCGCCCGGGCCGTTCGAGTAGAGCAGAGTCGTGTAGGGCTTGTTGTCCGAGCCCATCAGGAGACCGCCTGCGTCGGCGGCGAGGCCGAGGATCGGGTTGCCGCGGGCCGGATAGCCGTTGATGGTCAGGCTGTGGCTGTGGTCGGCGGTGACGATGATGAGGGTCTCGTCGAGGTCGACGGCGGCCATAGCGGCCTTGACCGCCTGGTCCATGGCGACCGCGTCGGCAAGGGTCCGGGCGGCGTTGCCGGCGTGGCTGGCGTGGTCGACGCGGCCACCCTCGATCATGAGGATGAAGCCGTTGTCGTTCTGCTGGAGGACCTCGAGGGCCGCGGTGGTCATCTCGGCCAGCGAGGGTTCGCCGGCGGCGTCACGGGCGCGATCGAGCTCGTATTCCATGTGGTCGCGCTCGAAGAGGCCGAAGAGGCGGGTGGTGTTGGCAAGATCGACTTCGCCGAGCTGCGCCGCGTTCCAGACATAGGCCGACGAGTTGGAGTCGCCCAGCCACTCCTCGACGAGGTTGCGGCCGTCGGTGCGGCGGCCCATCGCGGTGGTGTCTTCCGTGTCGGCGAGGGTGTTCGGGAAGAAGCGGTCGCGACCGCCGCCCATGATCACCTCGAAGCCGTTGCCGGCCTGCCAGCCGACGAGCTGGGCGGCGATGTCGGTGCAGGCGGTGGCGTCCGCCGGGAGCTGGTAGTTGGCTTCCCAGTCGCGGTTGGCGGTGTGGGCGTAGGCGGCGGCCGGGGTGGCGTGGGTGATGCGCGCGGTCGAGATCACCCCGGTCGAAAGGCCGGCGCGCTCGGCGAGCTCGAAGATCGTGGTGACTTCGTGGCCCTGGGAGGCGGCGCAATCGCCCTGGGCGACGGTGCCGTCGACGCCGAGGACGCCGTTATTGGTCTTGATGCCGGTGACCATGGCGGTCGCGGTCGGGGCCGAGTCGGAGACCTGGCCGTCGTTCGAATAGGTCTTGGAGAGCGCCGAGTACGGCAGGAGGTCGACGGTCAGATTGTTCGATTCGCCGTCGACGCCGCGCGACTGGCCTTCGTAGATGCGGGTGGCGGTCAGGGTCGAGACCCCGAAGCCGTCGCCGATGAACAGGATGATGTTCTTGGCGCGGTTGACGTTCGGCTGCTGGGCGAGATGTGCGAGCAGCGCGTCCTGGCCGGCCATGAAGTAGCTGTTGTTGACCTGCGGAAGGGTCGACTGCGCGTAAGCGGCGCCGGCACTCACCAGCAGCGAGGCCCCCGCGAGTAGGACAGTCCTCATCTTTGACATTCCCATGCTCCCTTTGGATTGCGCCCGCGCGGAGTCTCTGCCCGCTCGACGGCCGTGAGGGACCTCGTAGCGGTGGCATGTGACAGTCTGATTGCAAGGAACGCGCTTGCTTCAATTCTCCAACTATGTTTGTAGAGTCGCATGAAAACGGAACCGGAAGCCATCAACCGACTGGCGGCGCTCGCCCATGAGGCGCGGCTCCGCGCCTTCCGGCTTCTCGTCAAGGCAGGAACCGACGGGATGGCCTCGGGCGAGATCGCCGAGGCCCTCGACATCCCGCCGACAGCGATGTCGTTCCACCTTTCGGCGCTCGAGCGCTCGGGACTGGTGAAAAGCCAGCGCGAGGGCCGGCGGGTCGTCTACGCGCTTGAGTTCGAGAACGTGCGCGGGCTCCTGACCTTCCTGACCGACGATTGCTGCGACGGGCGGCCCGAGCTGTGCGGCATCAAGCCGAAGATCAAGATCAAGACCCAGTCCAAGGAGGCGGTGTCGTGACCGACCGCGTGTTCAACGTTCTCTTCCTCTGCACGGGCAACTCCGCCCGCTCGATCCTCGGTGAGGCGATCCTCAACCGGCTCGGACGCGGCCGCTTCCAGGCGTTCTCCGCAGGGTCGCATCCCAAGGGCCAGGTGAATCCCTATGCGATCGACCTCCTCCGCAACCTCGACTACGACGTCTCCGGCTTCCGCTCGAAGAGCTGGGACGAGTTCGCGGAGCCGGGCGCGCCAAAACTCGATTTCGTCTTCACGGTCTGCGACGACGCCGCCAACGAGACCTGCCCGCTGTGGCCCGGCCAGCCCATGACGGCCCATTGGGGCGTGCCCGACCCGGCCGCGGTGGAGGGCCTCGAGGCAGTCAAGCGCGCTGCCTTTGCGGACACCTACCGGATGATGATGAACCGCATATCGATCTTCACCAACCTGCCGCTCGCCAGCATCGACCGCCTGTCGCTGCAGAAGCGCCTTCGCGAGATCGGCGAGCGGCGTGAACTGCCCGCTTCCGAGCGCGCATAGATCGTTCGCGTGGCCTTCGACTTACCTCGGCGGGTCGCCACCGAGGCGGCCGGCACCGCCGCCCTCCTCGCCACCGTGGTCGGGTCGGGGATCATGGCCGACGCGCTCTCGGCCGACGACGCGGTCTCGCTTCTCGCCAACGCGCTCTCGACCGGCGCGATGCTGGTCGTGCTCATCACGCTCCTCCGGCCGATCTCCGGCGCCCATCTCAATCCGCTGGTCTCGCTCGTCGCGCTCGCGCGCCGGGAACTGCCGCCCCACGCCGCCTTGGCCTATGTGGCCGCGCAGCTGGCTGGCGGGCTGGCCGGCGTCCTTCTCGCGCATCTGATGTTCGATCTCCCGCTCCTCCAGGCCGCAACAACCGCGCGGGCAGGCCTCGGCCAGTGGACCGGCGAGTTTGCGGCGACCTTTGGTCTCCTCGCCCTCGTCCTCATTGCCGCGCCGCGCCGCGACGCGAGCGTGGCAGCGCTGGTCGGGCTCTATATTGCCGCCGCGTACTGGTTCACATCCTCGACCTCCTTTGCCAATCCGGCGGTGACGCTGGCGCGGGCGTTTACGGACACCTTCGCCGGCATCCGGCCGAGCGACGTGGCGCCGTTCGTGGTGGCTGAGGCAATCGGCGCGCTCGCCGCGCTCGCCGCCGTCCGCTGGCTTCTGTCGGCAGCGGGCGAGCGGCGCAGGGATGGTGAGACCACCCCTCCCGTGCTAGCCGCAGGGGAATGATCGCCACGCAAGATCCGAATCCCCTCTCCGGCTTGCCGGCGACGGGACCCCTTCTCGGCCTCGACCTCGGCACCAAGACGATCGGCGTCGCCTTGTCCGACGCCGGGCGGCGCATCGCATCCCCGTTCAAGCTCATCGCGCGGACCCGATTCTCGCAGGACGCGGTCAGCCTCCTCGCCATCGCGGACGAGTACCGGGTGAGCGGATTTGTCCTCGGCCTGCCGCTCAACATGGACGGCTCGGAAGGCCCGCGCGCCCAGGCGACGCGCGCGTTCGCCCGCAATCTTGCCGCCAAGACCACGCTGCCGATCGTGTTCTGGGACGAGCGCCTGTCGACCGCGGCCGTCACCCGCACGCTGATCGAGGCCGACCGCTCCCGAAAACGCCGCGCCGAGCTCGTCGACAAGATGGCCGCCGCCTACATCCTCCAGGGCGCGCTCGACCGGCTGACCAAGCCCGACCTTTCGTAACGCTGCCGCGAGATTTTCCGCGCTATTCACCGGTTTACCATCCGGGCCAAGCGCGTCCTTGCCCCATCCGCCGACTCCGCCTATAGCCATCGCTTCAATGAACGCCTCCTCGAATTTGCCCGCGATCGGTTATTCGCACCGACATTTGCTGGGCATTGAGGGGCTGACCGCCACGGAAATCCTTGGCCTCATCGACGCGGCGGAGGCGGAGATCGCCGTCAGCCGCCAGGTCGAGAAGAAGAAATCGGTCCTGCGCGGCCGCACCCAGATCAACCTCTTCTTCGAAGCCTCGACCCGCACCCAGTCCTCCTTCGAGATCGCCGGAAAGCGCCTCGGCGCCGACGTCATGAACATGGCCGTCGGCAATTCCTCGACCAAGAAGGGCGAAACGCTCATCGACATGGCGATGACGCTGAACGCCATGCGCCCGGACATCCTCGTCGTCCGTCATCACGCCGCCGGGGCGGTCGAACTCCTCGCCCAGAAGGTCGGCTGCTCGGTCATCAACGCCGGCGACGGCGCCCACGAGCACCCCACCCAGGCGCTGCTCGACGCTCTCACCATCCGCCGCGAGAAGGGCCGCATCGAGGGCCTGACGGTCGCAATCTGCGGCGACGTCCTTCACAGCCGTGTCGCGCGCTCGAACATCATCCTCCTCAACCTTCTCAACGCCCGCGTGCGCGTGGTCGGCCCGTCGACCCTCCTCCCCTCCGGAATCGAACGGATGGGCGTGGAGGTCTTCACCGACATGAAGAAGGGCCTCGCCGGCGCCGACATCGTGATGATGCTGCGGCTGCAGCGCGAGCGCATGGACGGCTCGTTCGTGCCCTCGGTGCGCGAGTATTTCCGCTTCTTCGGCCTCGACGAGGAGAAGCTCGCCTGGGCCAAGCCCGACGCGCTCGTCATGCATCCCGGCCCGATGAACCGCGGCGTCGAGATCGCCTCCGAGGTCGCCGACGGCGCCCGCAGCCTCATCCGCGACCAGGTCGAGATGGGCGTCGCCGTCCGCATGGCCGTCCTCGAAGCCCTCGCCGCCCACCTCCCCAATGCTTAGCCCGGTCCCGATGGCGCCCCCGGTTCTTAACCTCCCCCTCGAG
>CAYOET010000051.1:0-10891 GCA_964402985.1 uncultured Bauldia sp.
GTGAGCACGCTCTCGACGTCGCGCGCCTGGATCTCGGTATCGGGATGCGCGATGTCGCGGACATGGAGGATGACGCTCGCCTCGATCACCTCCTCCAGCGTGGCCCGGAAGGCGGCGACGAGATGGGTCGGCAGATCGGAGATGAAACCGACGGTGTCGGAGAGGATCACCTCGGTCCCGTGCGGGAGCTTCATCTTGCGCAGCGTCGGGTCGAGGGTCGCGAAGAGGAGATCCTGGGCGAACTGCTCCGACTGGGTCAGCGTGTTGAAGAGCGTCGACTTGCCGGCGTTGGTATAGCCGACCAGCGCCACGATCGGATGAGGCACCCTCCTCCGGTTGTCGCGCTGGAGCCGGCGCATGCGCACGACGCCCTCGAGCTCCTTCTCGATGCGCTTGATGCGTTCCTGGATGAGGCGGCGGTCGGCCTCGATCTGCGTCTCGCCGGGGCCGCCGAGGAAGCCGAAGCCGCCGCGCTGGCGTTCGAGGTGGGTCCAACTGCGGACCAGGCGGCCCTTCTGGTAGTTGAGGTGCGCCAGCTCGACCTGCAGGAGCCCTTCGCGGGTGTGGGCGCGTTCGCCGAAGATCTCGAGGATGAGACCGGTGCGGTCGATGACCTTGGTCTTCCACTCCTTCTCGAGATTGCGCTGCTGGACCGGCGTCAGCGTGTGGTCGACGATGACGAGGCCGACCTCTCCGGCCGCCACTTTCGTCCCGATCTCGGCGACCTTGCCGGAGCCCATGAGGGTCGCCGGCTTATAGGCGGCGATCGGAATCAGGAACTGGTCGACGACCTCGAGGTCGATCGCGTGCGCGAGCCCAACCGCCTCCTCGAGGCGTGCGGACGGTTCGCGGCGCGCCGTGTCCGCTGAACCGCCACCGGCCGACCGTGGCGGCAAGGGTACCGCCACGATCGTTCGAGTTGCGGTGCGGTTGGCCCCGTTACTTCCGAGGCCGAGGCGGCTGGTGTCTTCGTTCAATCCGCTGCCTGACTGGCTCCCGCCTCTCCGGGCTTACCGCCCTCTTCGGCTTCGAAGAGATGAACGGGTGACCCGGGCATTATCGTAGATATCGCGTGCTTGTAGACCAGCTGGGAAAGACCATCGCGTCGCAACAGTACGCAAAAGCTGTCGAACCAGGTGACGATGCCCTGCAGTTTCACCCCGTTCACAAGAAAGATCGTGAGGGGTGTCTTGTTCTTCCTGACGTGATTTAGGAACGTATCTTGGAGATTCTGAACGCGATCAGCCATCAGCGCAGCCCCAGACTGGTGAGTTTGTTTTTCATCTCAGCTTCTTTTTTGTAGGCGGCGCAGACTTTAGCTCTCTCGCGAGTCACCTCCTTCCATCCCGCGGCGAAGCTACCACATTCCTAGGGAAATGTGCGCTTCGGGCCCGCATAGGGAGCGCTTTTTAGCGGTGAGCCGCGGAGGAGCGAGCGGAGGCGCCGGCTCACCGGGCCGGGCGTGCCGTCGCCGATTGGCCGCCCGTCGATGCTCACCACCGGGAGGACGGCCGCTGTTGCTGAAGTCATGAAGGCCTCGGTGGCGGCGAAGGCCTCGTCCAGCGAGAAACGCCGCTCGACGAGGCGAAGGTTGGTCTCGGCGAGGTGGTCGATGAGGACCATGCGCGTCACGCCGCGAAGGACGCCGTCGTCGGCAGGGGCGGTGACCACCTCCCCTCCTTCGGTGACGATCCAGGCGTTGCTGGCGGCGGCCTCGGTCACCTCGCCCGACGCGGTCACGAACCAGGCGTCGGACTTGCCGGCGTCGAGCGCGGCCTGGCGGGCGAGGACGTTGGGGAGGAGCGAGACGGTCTTGATGTCGACGCGGCCCCAGCGGTTCTCCGGGACGGTCAGCACCGAGATGCCGGCGGCCGCCTTCTTCTCGATCGCGGCCGGGTCGCTGGCATAGGCAGTGGCGACGATCGTCGGGGGCGTGGTGGCGGCGGGGAAGGCATGGTTGCGCTTGCCGGCCCCGCGGGTGATTTGCAGGTAGGCCATGCCGTCGCGCACGCGATTGCGGCGCACCACCTCGCGAAGGATCGTGCCGATCGCGGCCATACCCATCGGCGCCTTGATCCGGAGTTCGCGCAGCGAGCGGGCGAGGCGCGTGAGGTGGCGGTCCTCGTCGATCAGCGAGCCCTCGCGCACCTCGGCCACCTCGTAGACGCCGTCGGCGAAGAGGAAGGCGCGGTCCTCGATCGAGACCGACGCCATCGCCAGGGGAAGGTAGCGGCCGTTCACATAGGCGATGCGCGCCATGCCATGCTCCGTTCAACTCAGCAGCGGCGGGAAACGATAGGAGTCGGCCGCCGACCTCGCCCGCGCCGCGGATCACGACGCGCTTGGCGCGCCCCCTCCCTGTATTACCCGACGCCCAGCGACTTCAGTTTGCGGTGGAGAGCCGAGCGCTCCATGCCGACGAACTCGGCGGTGCGCGAGATGTTGCCGCCGAAGCGGGCGACCTGCGCGGTGAGGTACTCGCGCTCGAAGATCTCGCGGGCGTCGCGGAGCGGCAGCGACATCAGGTGCTCGCCGCCGGCGCGGCCGGGCGTGGCGGGCAGCATCTCGCCGATCTCGGCGGGCAGCATGTCGGCCGAGATCTCCTCCTCGGCGCCGCCGCGGGCGAGGATGAGGAGGCGTTCGACGTTGTTGCGCAGCTGGCGGATATTGCCGGGCCAGTCATGCGCCTGGATGACGGCCATCGCGTCGGGGGCGACCCGGCGCAGCGGAAGGCCGGTCTGCTTCGAGATCTGGTCGACGAAATAGTCGACGAGTTGCGGGATGTCGTCGCGCCGCTCGGCAAGGGCGGGAATGCGCAGCGGGACGACGGAGAGGCGATGGAAAAGGTCCTCGCGGAAGGTGCCCTCGCTGATCTCGCGCTCGAGGTCGCGGGCGGTCGAGGAGACGATGCGGACGTCGACGCTGAGGCGCTCGCTCCCCCCTACCCGCTGGAAGGTCTGGTCGACGAGGACGCGCAGGATCTTGTTCTGCGTCTCGCGCGGCATGTCGCCGACCTCGTCGAGGTAGAGCGTGCCGGTGTGTGCTTCCTCGAGCGCGCCGACTTTGCGCGGACGGCCATCGAATTGGTCGGTGCCGAAGAGCTCGGCCTCCATCCGGTCGGGGGTGATCGCCGCGGCGTTGAGGACGACGAAGGGACCAGTGGCGCGCTGCGAGTGCTCGTGGATGAGACGCGCGACCAGCTCCTTGCCCGAGCCGGAGGGGCCGGAGATCATGATGCGGCTGTTGGTCGGCGCGATGCGCTCGATCATCTGCCGGAGGTGGTTCACGGGCGACGACTGCCCGACCAGCCGCCAGCCGTCGCCGGCGCGCTCCTTGAGGTTCTTGACCTCCTTGCGGAGTTTGGAGGTCTCGATCGCCCGCTCGGCGATCAGCACCAGGCGGTCGGCCTTGAACGGCTTCTCGACATAGTCGTAGGCGCCGCGCTTGATGGCCGCGACGGCGGTCTCGATGTTGCCGTGGCCGGAGATCATCACCACCGGCAGGTCGGGGTGCTGCAGCTTGATGACGTCGAGAAGCGCGAGCCCGTCCATGCGGCTGCCTTGCAGCCAGATGTCGAGGAACACCAAGGAGGGCCGGCGGCGCTCGATCGACGCGATCGCGCCATCGGCCTCGGCGGCGGTGCGGGTGGTGTAGCCCTCGTCCTCGAGGATGCCAGCCACGAGCTCGCGGATGTCTGCTTCGTCGTCAACGATGAGAACGTCAGAGGCCATTAGGTACCGGTAAGAGCTGGTTGGCTGTTCTTGTTGGCTTCAGTCTGTTGGCTGACCGGCGACGGGCGGGCAAGCCCAGGGAGTGTGATGCGGATGAGGGCTCCCCTGCCCCCTTCCGCGACCGCCGGCGCGTCGAGGAGTTCGATCTTGCCACCATGGTCCTCGACGATCTTCCGCACGATCGCAAGGCCGAGACCGGTCCCCTTTTCGCGAGTGGTCATGTAGGGCTCGAGGAGGCGGTCGCGGTTTTCTTTGGGAAGACCGACGCCGTTGTCGGTGACCTCGACGATCACGCAGTCGTCGGCGTGGCGCGCCTCGACGGTGATGTGGCCAGCTCCGCGCTGGGCTTCGGGAACCGCTGCGATCGCCTCGGTGGCGTTCTTGACGACGTTGGTGAAGGCCTGGCTGAGCAGCCGGAGATCGAAACGGCCGAGAAGCGGCCTCTGATCGATCCTCACGTCGATGGTGAGGTCGGGCTGCGCAACCTGCATGAGGAACGCGGCTTCACGTACGACCTCGGAGAGATCCTTGTCCTCGAAGGCCGGCTTCGGCATTCGCGCGAAGGACGCGAACTCGTCGACCATGCGGCCGATGTCGCCGACCTGGCGGATGATCGTATCGGTGCACTGGTCGAAGATCGCGCGGTCCTCGACGATGACCTTGCCGAAGCGGCGCTTGAGGCGCTCGGCGGAGAGCTGGATCGGGGTCAGGGGGTTCTTGATCTCGTGCGCGATACGCCGCGCGATGTCTGCCCAGGCCGAGCTCCGCTGCGCCGTCACCAGATCGGTGATGTCGTCGAGGGTGATGACGTGGCCCTGCCCGTCGGCATCCGTTTTCTCGCGGGTGATGCGCACGTTGATGGTGCGCTCGCGATTGGCGCGGCTGACGACTACCTGGCCGCGGGTCTCGGGCTTGTCGCTCGTCAACGCGGTCGCGACGAGCGGGGCGAGTTCCGGCACGAGCTTGCCGACGGGGCGGCCGAGCATCGAATCCTGGCCGACGGTGAGGAGACGGAGGCTGGCGCGGTTGACGATGCGCACCACGCCCGCACCGTCGACGCCGATGACGCCGGCGGTGACCCCCGAGAGCACCGCCTCGGTGAAGCGCCGCCGCGTGTCGATCTGTTCGCTGGCGTCGAGGAGATCGCGCCGCTGGCCGCGGAGCTGCGCGGTCATTTTGTTGAACGTCGACGCGAGCGTGCCGATGTCGCCGTCGGCATTCCGCACCGGTACGCTGGTGTTGAGATTGCCCTTGGCGACCGCGTCGGTGGCGTCGATCAGCTTGCCAATGGGTGCGGCGATGCGGTTGGCGAGCGCGATGCCGATCCAGATCACCGAGAGGAGCAGGATCAGCGAGGTGCCGACATAGATCACGCCGAAGCCGATCGTCACCGGCTGCCGCGCTTCCTGCATGCCCTGATAGTCGCGTTGGCCGCGGAAGACCAGCTGGGCGAAGTTCGAGGCCACCGGATCGATGGCGCGGATCATATAGACGTAGCGGTCGGAGACCGAGGCGAGCTTGAGGAGCCCGGGGATGAGGTTCGGCGTGATGTCGGTAGCGCCGCCGACATAGGCCTCGGTCATCGTGTCGGCCGCGTCAAAGGCGAGCGGCGGAGGAAGCGGCAGGTTCGCGTCGGAGTTCGACGACCGGGCGATAACCGTCCCGTCGCGCTGCAGGACGGCGACCATGGGGACGCGGAGGAACTCGGCGACGCGGTCGACGAAGATCTGGAAGCGCGCCTGATCGCCGTCGAGAATCGCGCGCTCGAACTCCTCCTGCGCGCGCTTCATGTCGACGCCGAGGGTGATTTCGTGGCCGCGCAGATAAGCGCTCGCGACGTTCACGGAGGCATTCACGATCTCCTCGGTGCGTTGCGAGAACCACACGTCGAGGCCACGATTGATGGTCACGACAGAGATCACCGCGACCAGCACGGCAGGCACGACCGCTACGAGGCTGAAGAGCGCCACGATGCGGACATGGAGGCGGGCGCCGGATCGCCCACGCCGCCGGGCGCGGAACAGGGCCACCGCCTCCCATCCGGTGAGGAGGATCAGGAGGCCGATGATGACGACGTTCGCCCGGTAGACCCAGTACACGGTGTCGACCGTCGGGCGAATCGGGGTGAGGTCGAGGAGGTGGAAGAAGCTCAGCGCGGCAACGGCGAGCGCGAGGATGATCGTGACGTAGCCGATGATCCGGGCGATGCGCGCGAAGCTATGCCCGCCGCCGCCCGGGGCGGCCCGCGAACCGTCGATCGATAGGGACGAAGGCTCCGCCGTGGTGGTCACTCGCTCTCCCGCTGCACCACGCTACGGCATGGCCGAAAGCGTGGGTATTCCGCCCGATTGCAACAGCAATGTGGCGAGAGTGCAACAGGCCCGGTTAACGGGCCGAGCGGATCACCTGGATGTCGAGGTCGCGGATCTTCTTGCGCAGCGTGTTGCGGTTGAGGCCGAGGAGTTCGGCGGCCTTGATCTGGTTACCCCGCGTGGCAGCTAGAGCTATGCCGATGAGCGGGTATTCGATCTCGCGCAGAATCCTATGGTAGAGGCCGGGCGGCGGCAGGCCCTCGCCGTAGCCCTCGAAATATTTGTTGAGATGGCGCTCGACCGAACCGGTGAGCGTGTCCTCGGTCGGCTGCTCGCTTTCGGGGGCGATGGTGACCGTCTGGCCGAGCTCGGACTCGATCACCGCCTCGGTGATGACATCCTGTGAATAAAGCGCGGCGAGGCGGCGGACGAGGTTCTCGAGCTCGCGGACGTTGCCCGGCCAGCGGTAGCGCTTGAGGCGCTCCATCGCGCCGGGCTCGACCTGCTTGCGGGTCAGGCCTTCCTTCTCGACGAGGTTGAAGAAGTGGCGGACGAGGTCGGGGATGTCCTCGGCGCGCTCGCGCAGCGCCGGGAGGCGGATGGGGACGACGTTGAGGCGGTAGAAGAGATCCTCGCGGAAGAGACCCTGATTGATGAGGACGCGGAGGTCCTTGTTGGTCGCGGCGATGATGCGGATGTCGGTCTTGATCGGGGTGCGGCCGCCGACGGTGGTGTACTCGCCCTGCTGGAGGACGCGGAGGAGACGGGTCTGCGCGTCCATCGGCATGTCGCCGATCTCATCGAGGAAAAGCGTGCCGCCCTCGGCCTGCTCGAAGCGGCCGGCGCTGCGCGACTGCGCGCCGGTGAAGGCGCCCTTCTCGTGGCCGAAGAGGTCCGACTCGATGAGGTCGCGGGGGATCGCCGCCATGTTGACGGCGACGAAGGGGCCGTTGCGTCGCTTGCCGTAGTCGTGGAGGGCGCGCGCGACCAGCTCCTTGCCGGTGCCGGACTCGCCCATGATCATGACCGTGAGGTCGGTCTGCATGAGGCGGGCGAGGACGCGGTAGATCTCCTGCATCGCCGCCGAGCGGCCGATCAGCGGGATGTCGTTGGTGCCCTCGTCCGGCGGGAGCGCTCGGGCCTTGCCCTTCGGCTCGGCCATGGCGCGGCCGACGATGGTAATCAGCTCCTTGAGGTCGAAGGGCTTGGGCAGATACTCGTAGGCGCCGCGCTCGGAGGCGCGGATCGCGGTCATGAAGGTGTTCTGCGCGCTCATCACGATGACCGGGAGATCCGGACGCGCGCGCTTGATGCGCGGCAGGAGATCGAAGGCGGTCTCGTCGGGCATCACCACGTCGGAGATGACGAGGTCGCCCTCCCCCTGACTCACCCACCGCCACAGCGTGGCGGCATTGGAGGTCAGGCGGACTTCATAGCCGGCACGCGAAAGGGCCTGGTTCAGCACAGTCCGGATGGCGGAATCGTCGTCGGCAACGAGGATGCTGCCCAAAGCCATATTCATTCTTCCCTCTCGGCCGCGCCTGGATAGGCGGGCATCAAAACGCGAAACGTCGTCCGCCGCGGTTGCGATTCGCATTCGACCACCCCCCCGTGGTCGCCGACGATCTTCGCAACCAGTGCAAGACCCAGGCCCGTGCCGTTGGCCTTGGTGGTGACGAAGGGGTCGAAGAGATGCGGCACCATGTCGGCCGGCACGCCGGGGCCGTTGTCCTTCACGCAGAATTCCAGCGGAAGGGTGACTTTGTCGGTCGAACCCTGGACGGAGAGTCGGAATCCGGGGCGGAAGGCGGTCTTGAGAACGATCTCGCCGTCGGGGTTGTCGCCGATCGCCTCGGCGGCGTTCTTGAGGAGGTTGAGAAAGATCTGGATGAGCTGGTCGCGGTTTGCATAAACCGGAGGCAGCGAGGGGTCGTACTCCTCGACGATCCTGATCGTGCGGGCGAAGCCGGACTGGGCGAGGCGCTTCACGTGCTCGAGGACGACGTGGATGTTGACCGCGTCGCGCTCGATGGGCCGCTCGTCGGAGAACACCTCCATGCGGTCGACGAGCTTCACGATGCGGTCGGCCTCGTCGGTGATGAGGCGGGTGAGGACGCGGTCGTCGCTGCTCGCCCCGGCTTCGAGGAGCTGGGCAGCGCCGCGGATGCCGGAGAGCGGGTTCTTGATCTCGTGGGCGAGCATCGCGGCGAGGCCGGTGACGGTGCGCGCGGCGCCGCGATGAGTGAGCTGGCGGTCCATCTTGTCGGCGATGGTGCGCTCCTGCAGCATCACCAACACCGTGTCGGATCGCTCGTGAACGGGGCCGGCGTAGATGTCGACCACCTTCTCGCCGCCGAGGCGCGGGGAGCCGATATCGACGCGGTATTCGCTGACCGGCGCACCGCGCTCGCGGACCTGCTCGATGAGCGCGAGGAGCGGGCTCCCGAATGGCACGAGGCTGGCAAGAGAGCTGCGCCGCAGGAACGAGGTCGAGGCCTGCAGAAACGTCTGGGCTGCCATGTTCGCCTCGACGATGCGATCGTCAGCGCCGACGAGAATCACCGGGTATGGCAAGGCATCAAGGAGCGCGGACGGACCGAGGTTGAGGGCGTCAGCTGCGTTGGTCATCGAGCGCGACCGGGTCGAGAGGTTCATCGTGGGCTCCTTGCAAACCGCCAGATTCGCGGGGTGCCGCCGCAGATCCCCCTGTGACTATTGTTTGGGCAGTACGACATTTGCCCATATCTTAGCCAGATGTTGCGTTGCGGCAAGAGGCACTTGACCGCATCCCCCAAATCGAGCGCGGATGAAATGCGCCGTCCGAGGCGCGTTCGAGGTCCGAGATGTCCAGCGCGCCAGCGCAAAACATTGCCGCTTTGATCGTCGCCGCGGGGCGCGGAACGCGCGCCGGCGAGGGCGGGCCGAAGCAGTACCGCACGATCGGTGAGCGGTCTGTGCTGGCGCGGAGCCTGGAGCCGTTCCTCGCCAGCAAGGCCGTGAGCCTAGTCTTGCCGGTGATCCATGCCGACGACCGGGCGGCGTTCGCAGCGGCGGTGGAGCCCTCCCCCAAGCTGCGCGACCCCGTTGTCGGCGGGAGCACACGGCAGGAGAGCGTCCGGCTGGGGCTCGAAGCCCTGGCCGTGGCGGGCGCGACGCATGTGCTGATCCACGACGCCGCGCGCCCCTTCGCGAGTCGGGCGCTGATCGAACGGGTCGGCGAGGCCCTCGCGAGCAGCGACGCCGTGCTGCCGGCCTCGCCGGTCACGGACACGGTGGTGCGCGGCGGGCCGGACGGGACGGCAGAGAGCTGGGTCGACCGAACGGACCTTTACGCCGCCGAGACGCCGCAGGGATTTGCGCTCCCGCTGATCCTCGAGGCCCATCGCCGCGCCGCTACGGCCGGGCTCAGCTTCACCGACGACGCGGGCGTTGCGCGCTGGGCCGGGGCGAGTGTGAAGCTGGTGAGCGGGGAGCGCTCCAACGTGAAGCTGACGACGCCCGACGATTTCTCTGCGGCCGATGCGCGCCTCCGGGCGGAAGAACTGATGCGGCTCGGAGAAGTGCGGGTCGGCACGGGGTACGACATCCACCGCTTCGGGCCTGGGTCGAGCGTAATGCTGGGCGGGGTGTCGATCCCGCACAGCCACGGCCTCATTGGGCACTCGGATGCCGATGTCGGTCTCCATGCCCTCACCGATGCGCTCCTGGGCACCATCGGCGAGGGTGACATCGGCGCGCATTTCCCGCCCAGCGACCCGTCGTTGCGCGGGGTCTCGTCCGACCGGTTCCTGCTCGCGGCGGTCGCACGGGTGCGGGCGCGCGGCGGACGGATCAGCCATCTCGACCTCACCTTCATCGCCGAGGCGCCGAAGATCGGGCCGCACCGCGAGGCGATGCGGGCGAGGATCGCCTCGATCGCCGGGATCGATGTCGGCCGCGTTGCGGTGAAGGCGACGACCAACGAGGGCCTGGGGACGATCGGCCGGGGCGAAGGGATCGCCGCGATCGGAACGGCGACGATCCGGTTGCCGTTGGACCGCGCATGATCGACGCGAAAATCCTGGCCGGTATTCCGGCGCTCATTGCCCTCCTCGAGGACAAGCGGCTCAAGGTCGCGACCGCCGAGTCGTGCACGGCGGGGCTAGTGGTGGCGGCGCTGACCAGCGCGTCGGGCTCGGCGGTAGTGGTCGACCGCGGGTTCGTCACCTACTCCAATAGCGCCAAG
This sequence comes from uncultured Bauldia sp., assembly GCA_964402985.1. Taxonomy (GTDB): domain Bacteria; phylum Pseudomonadota; class Alphaproteobacteria; order Rhizobiales; family Kaistiaceae; genus JADYYB01. The sequence goes on from CAYOET010000051.1 coordinate 10,269, forward strand.
ACCGAGATGCTGGGCGTGCCGGATGGGCTCATCGCAAAGGTCGGCGCGGTCAGCGAGGAGGTGGCGCGGGCCATGGCGGAGGGCGCCCTCGCCCACTCGCACGCCGATATCGCGGTGTCGATCACGGGCATCGCCGGGCCGACCGGCGGCTCGGAACAGAAGCCGGTGGGGCTTGTCCATTTCGGCGCGGCACGACGCGGCGGCGAGACCATCCACGTCGAAAAGCGCTACTCGCCGAAGCTCGAGCGGGCGGGGATCCGCGAGGCGGCTACGCGCGAGGCGCTCGCGCTGATCCGGCGGCTCGCCGAGGAGACTCCCTGATCCCGTAGACGGCGTTGGCGCGGTCCTCGAAGGCCTCGACGAAGCGGCGGAAGGCGCTGTCGAAGATCGCGCCGAGAAGAGCCTGCAGCATCCACGAGCGGAGCTCGTAGTCGATGTTGAAGCCGACCGTGGTGCGGTCGCCCTCCTCGGGCGGGAAGGTCCACACGCTGGTGAGGTGATGGAACGGGCCGTCGAGGTAGTCGGTGCGGATGGTCTTCATCGCGCGGTCGAGGGTGACCCGGCTGGTGAAGGACTCGCGGATCATCTTGTAGGCGACCGTCATCGTGGCGACGATGACTTCG
>CAYOET010000052.1:0-5637 GCA_964402985.1 uncultured Bauldia sp.
CAGGCCGACGCGATCTATCTCGACGAGATCCGCAAGGCCGGCCTCTACGACGCCATCTGGCAGGCCTTCGCCGTGCTTCTGCCGGTCAAGAGCGTGGGCGTGATGGGCGACGGCCGCACCTACGACCACGTGCTGGCGCTCCGCGCGGTGACCTCGGTCGACGGCATGACCGCCGACTTCTACCCCTTCGACATGAACTTCCTCGGCCGGGCGGCGAACCGCATCGTCAACGAGGTGCGGGGGATCAATAGGGTGGTGTACGACGTGACGAGCAAGCCGCCGGGGACGATCGAGTGGGAGTAGAACCCAACTGAATTTGCACAACATTGCCGAGCGGACAAAGACTGCCGTGCCGACATCCGCAAAGGGGGCCCGATCTCATGTCAGGACAAGAAAACGACTTCCTTGAAGATGAAGGCCAAGCCGAGAATCTCGACGATATCAAAAAGGTTGATACGGCTACCGTGTCGCAGGCTGTGGTCAGCGGAACCGACTGGACCACCGAGACGATCATTAGTCAGATCAACAAGGGAAACATCCAGCTGAATCCGCGATTTCAGCGACGCGACGCGTGGGAACAGCAACGGAAGAGCCGCTTCATCGAGTCGTTGATTTTGGGATTGCCCATCCCACAATTAGTACTTGCCGAATCGAAAACGAAGCGCGGAGCGTATGTCGTTATCGACGGGAAGCAGAGGTTACTTAGCATCCGACAGTTTGCGGCAGACCCAGCCGATGAGGTCTTTCAACCCCTGCGGCTGTCGGGCCTACTAATACGGACCGACCTGCGTGGGCTAACGCTGCACGACCTTAGAACCGACATTCAACGCTCTGATGATCTTTCGGCCTTTGAGAACCAACCCATTAGAACGGTTGTTATCAAGAATTGGGGGAGCGAGGAGTTCCTCTATCAAGTATTTCTACGACTCAATACCGGGAGTGTGCCTCTTTCTCCTCAAGAATTGAGGCAAGCCCTGCACCCGGGACCATTCGTTGAGTTTGCCGACATCACTTCGGGAGAGAGTCCAGCCTTACGGGAGTTAATGTCTCTCAAGAAGCCAGACTTCAGGATGCGAGACACGGAGTTGCTAATTCGTTGGTACGCATTTCGATACTTTGGGCACACCTACAGTGGTGACCTGAAGGGGTTTCTTGATGAGACGTGCAAGGGCCTCAATAGATCCTGGGGTGCCCAGGGTGATGAGATGAAGGCGGACCTGCTTGAGTTTGAGGCGGCATACGCAACCTCAAAAGCTGTCTTCGGCGCCAACGTCTGCAGAAAGTGGACGGCGCGCGGCTACGAGCGTCCGTTCAATCGCGCGATCTTCGACATCCTGATGCACTTCTTTGCCAATCCGTCCGTGCGGGCGGCCGCCGAGGGCCGAGGCGGCGAGATCGAAGCCGCCTTTAAGGCCTTGTGCGAAGGGAACGCGAACTTCTTGGCGTCCCTCGAACGAACTACGAAGAGTATTGGTGCGACATTCTTGAGGTTCTCGGTCTGGGCGCAGGCGCTTAATAACTTGCTCGGCCTCAATTTGCAGTCACCCGTTGCGCTTTCGGAATAGCCTCCATGGCTGCCTCGAAGCGTTTTCAAGAACTAAAGCGGAGATTGCGTTCCCTTCGGGAGCATATGTTGCCGGCAAGGTTCTCGGCGACCGGCGACTATAGTGCTCGGCAACTCGACCGAACACGAGGATACCGTGTCTTGGTTCATGCTGAGATTGAGGCATTCATAGAAGATATAACATTTGGGATAGCTCGGCGTGGCATGTCGCAATGGAGTAGCACAAGGACTCCATCTGACCTGTTGCTGTGCCTATTGGCACACTATCACCGTGGCTTTGATGTCGATGACGACGATCCTGCGCCGGTCTTTGCTGAGTCAACTAGGCTGAAAGTCAAGGAGTCGATAAAGGAGGTAGTGGAGCGTGCTTTTAAGCAGTATGCTGGATTACACGAAAGGAACCACGGAATTCGCGAAGCGAACTTAAAGAAGCTGACGTTGCCCATAGGCATACGGAAGGAGGACCTCGATCCAACATGGGTCACAAATTTGGATGAGTTTGGGAAAAAGCGTGGTGATGTGGCGCATAAGGCTGTGAAAGCTCAGCAGCAGATCGATCCGAAAGCCGAACTGGAGGATGTCGAGAAGCTAGTTGCTGGGCTAGAGGACCTCGACGCACTCGTTGCCGGCCTCGCTTTGTGACGGAACGCCGGCTCGAGCCGTTGGCGGCGATCGCTTCCGACTCGGAACCCCTTGCGCCCGCTGGCGTTTCGCCCGGGAGGTGACACGTCACGCGAGGAGTTCGTCCCATGCCCAAATCCACCCCAGCGAAGCGCCGGACGGCGGGGCGCGTCATGCATGAGTTCGCGCATGGCGAGCTGAAGAGCGGGCCGGGCGGGAAGGGCGGCAAGGTCAAGAGCCGCAAGCAGGCCATCGCCATCGCGCTGTCCGAGTCCGGCTCCTCCAAGTTCAAGAGCGAGAAGAAGAACGAGAAGTCCTTCGCCCGCGCGCGCGCCAAGGAGGCGACCGGCCGCACCGCTCAGCAGGAGAAGGAAGGGCGCTCGAAGGTCGGCGCACGCGGGGATCGCGTGTCGAGCCCGGCGATGGGCGGCAAGAATGCCACCCGCACCACCGCTGCCGGCCGCCGTGCTGCCGCGACCCGCGCCCGCAACGCTCCCTCGACCAAGGCCGACCTCTACGCCCGCGTCAAGAAGAAGGGCGTCGAGGGCCGCTCGAAGATGACCAAGCAGCAGCTCGCCAACGCGCTCAGCTAGCCCGTGGCGGTTTCGACCGGCCTCCGCGCCGGCGATGTCCGCGCCGCGCCGGCCCGCGCGGCGACGCCCGAGGGCGCGTTGGCCTCGAGGGTGTCGGCGAGGGCCGAGTAGGTCACGAAGCGGACATGGGGCAGCGTGGACGCGATCTCGATGAAGCGCATCAGCGCCTCGTCATAAGCGCCCTTGCTGAACCCCAGGAAGTGCTGGCCGATCTGCAGCGGCCGGCGGTCGCCGAGGTAGCGCGTGCGGAACGCCGCGAGATAAGACTCGAGCATGTTCCAGCCGTGGAGCGGGCCCGGCTCGGCGCTCCAGCCGACCTGCTGGTGGGCCTGCCAGACGTTGAAGTCCATTCCGGTCGTGAGCCGGTCGAAGCCCTCGAGCGCGAAGGCGGAGAGGCCGAAGCGCCACAGGCCGTTGTGGTCGCGGGCGCCCCAGCTCTGTTGATTGGGGGCGCTCGCGTCGTAGCGGAAGCCGCGCTCGGCGAGCGCCTCGAAGAGGGCGTCGCCGTGCCCGAGATAGGGGGCGCGAAAGCCCTTCATCGCGGCGAGAGGTTGCGCCGCTCCGCGGGGGCTGAGGCTGCGCGCGGCCTTGGCGAGGCAGGCGTCGAAGGCGTCGAACTCATCCAGCCAGTCGCGCCGGGTCCAGCGCTGGCCGTTGAAATGGCCGACGGCGTGGGAGGCGATCTCGTGGCCCTTGGCCGCGAGCGCGCTTGCATACTCGAGCCGCTGGCGCACGTCGTCCGGGGTGCCGCCGAAATCGATCTCCGCGGCACCCGGTCGCCGGCCCGGTCCGCGGTAGTCCTCCCACGCCTCGTCCGGCACGAAGCTCGCGCCGCTGACGAAGAACGTGAACGCGACCGAAGGGTGCCGGGAGGCGAATTCCGACCATGTGGCCCAGCGGCCGAGGTCGCCGCAATCGTCGAAGGAAACGAGGACGAGCTGGTCGGGTCGGCGCTTCCGCGCTGGCCTCTCGGACTCCCGCTCGGCGAGGAGCCGAACGCCCGCGCTGTCGTCGCGACGAGCGACCAAATCCTTGAGACGGGACAGGGTTTTCTGGAAGGAACGCGACCGGACGGAACTCAACTCGTACCCCCGAGGAGCGCCTCCAAACGCTCCAAGGACTAGCCGCGCCCTATCTTCAGCACATCGCAGCGGTATTCGACAAGCCCGTCCGGCGGCGAGCCGCCGGTCCCATCAGCCGGATGCAACCAGAGGCGGCAGAACCGCTCTAGTGGCTCTCGATGGTCATCCTCACCGCCGACCGACGCTGGCGGCGAAGGTCGTCGGGCTTGATCCAGAACTGGCAGCAGCCGTTGTCGCCGAACGACCAGCCCACAAGGTCGTCATAGGTCAACTGCAGCAGCCCGACGTGCCGTTGACATAGAGCGGATGTGGCAAGGGCGCCTCCGGGTGGGAAGCGCCCCTGTCAGCTGCCGTGGAATGGGCGGAGGGGCGAACCCCTAGTGGCCCGCGCCTTCGCCCGCGGACACGGTCATGCCCTTGGGGAGGAGGAAGGCCGCCAGCGCCGCGGCGATGAGGGCGAACACCGCGCCGATCAGGAAGGCGAGGTGGTAGCCCGAGAGAAGGGCGACGGTCTGGTCGATGCCCGCCGAGACCAGCCCCTCGGTGCGCGCCGCGCCGGCGCTGGCGAGGATGGCGAGGCCGAGCGCGCCGCCCATCATGAAGGAGGTGTTGACGACGCCCGAGGCGAGGCCGGCGTCCTTCGCCGGCACCCCGCTCATCGAGGCGAGGAGCACCGGGTTGAAGGCGATGCCGACGCCGAGCCCGAGGATGATCATGCTTGGCAGGACGTCGAGGACGAAGCTCCCGTCGACCGGGGCGCGGGCGAAGAGAAGAAGCCCGGCGGCGACCAGCAGCATGCCGGCGACCAGCGGTCCACGGATGCCGAAGCGCATGACGATCCTGGCCGAGAACCAGATCGAGAAGGCGCCCATGATGAGGTTCGCCGGCAGGAAGGAGAGCCCGACCTGGAGCGGGCTGTAGTGGAGGACCAGCTGCAGGTAGAGCGCCGACAGGAAGAACCAGGCGAACATGCCCGCCGACCAGAGGATGCCGGCGATGTTGGTGACGCTGACCGTGCGGATCTTGAAGATGCCGAGCGGGACGAGCGGGGACGGCACGCGCGCCTCGATGGCGATGAAGGCGGCGAAGAGGATCGCGGCCGCGGCGAGGAAGCCGAGGGTCTGCGCGGACAGCCAGCCGACCTCGTTGCCGTTGACGATGGCGTAGACGGCGAGGAGGAGCGAGAAGGTGATGGTCGCAGCGCCGGCGAGGTCGAGCCTCTGGCTGCCGGCCTGGCCCTTGATCGAGGGGATGAGCGAGAGGGCGAGCGCGAACACGGCGATGCCGACCGGCACGTTGATGAGGAAGATCCAGTGCCAGTTGAGCGTGTCGGTGAGGAGCCCGCCGAGAAGGACGCCGATCGACCCGCCGCCCGAGGCGACGAAGCCGAAGATGCCCATCGCCTTGGCGCGTTCGCCGGGCTCGGTGAAGAGCACCATGGTCAGCGACAGCGCGACCGCCGAGACGGCCGCGCCGCCGACGCCCTGCAGCGCCCGGGCGACGATCAGCATGCCCTGCGAGTTGGCGACGCCGCACGCCGCCGAAGCGAGCGTGAAGAAGACGAGGCCGATCATGAACACGCGGCGATGGCCGAAGAGGTCGCCGAACCGTCCGGCGAGGAGGAGGAAGCCCCCGAAGGTCAGGAGATAGGCGTTCACCACCCAGGCCAGCGAGGCTTCGGAGAAGCCGAGGTCCTGGCGCATCGAGGGGAGGGCGACGTTCACCACCGTCGTATCGAGATACGTCGAGTAGACCGACGTCGTCTCGCCGATCCTCG
>CAYOET010000053.1:0-8932 GCA_964402985.1 uncultured Bauldia sp.
CGCAACTTCGACGAGATCCTGCGCGTCGTCGACTCGCTCCAGCTGACCTCCAAGCACAGGGTCTCGACCCCCGTGAACTGGAAGGCCGGCGAGGACGTCATCATCGTCCCCGCCGTCTCCGACGAGGAGGCCAGGAAGAAGTACCCGGAGGGCTGGCGCACCGAAAAGCCCTACCTCCGCTTCGTCCCGCAGCCGCGCGAGTAGGCGGCGCCCAGATCGACCCCGCTGCCTCAAGGCCGCCCGGACAACCGCGGCGGCCTTTTCGTTTCCGCGGACAGCTGAACGCGCTGGCCCCTCAACCAGAGGACGACCTGTCCAAGCCTCTCCTCCACGTCATGTTCGGCCAGTCCGGCGCAGGATCGCTCCGCCAGACCCTCGCCGGACTCGGGCGAACCGAGCACGTCGTCACCCCGCACGACGATTTCAGTTTCGGCCCGATCGCGTCGGGTGACGCGGCCCGGGTCGCGTGGGTCGAGGACGAGCTGGGCTTCTCCGAGTGGGAGCTGGAGGTGTCCTACTCGGCGCCATTCCTCGAGGCCTCCTGCTCGCCCGAAATCACGCCGGTGGCCTGGATTTCCCGGCGCAGCGCCCCGACCTACGCCGGCTTCCTGTGGTGGCTCTCTCACCTCGGAAGCGCGCCGTGCAAGGTCATCGACGTCACCGACCTGATCGTCGTCGGCGGCCCTGCGAAGCCGGATTTGCGGATGCGCGCAATCAGTCCGTCCATCCTCTCGAACGCCGATCTCGCCCGCCTCCTCGACACGGGCGTCGATCTCGATCCGGTGTCGAGAGAAGCCCACCACGCGCGTTGGAACCAGTTGGTCGCCGAGAACGCGCCTTCCGCATCATCGACAGCGAGGGCGCTCTCCTCTCCGCTCCGATCACCCAATTCGATCCTCTTCTCCTCGCTTGCGCGACCACCGAGTGGCGCAAGGCAGCGCGGATCGTCGGCGACGCCCTCGCCCGTCTGATGGAGGACGACCTCCACCAGGCGAGCGATATCCCGCTCGCCGGCCGCGCACGCGTTCTCGCCGAGACCGGCGCCCTGGAATGGCGCGGCGATCTTTCGTCGCTCCGCACCTACGAGGCTCGCCTGCCTGCGATCTCGCCGGGCTAGAATATTCAACGTCCGTCATTGCCGGGCTTGTTCCGGCAATCCACGGTTCAGTCCCCTCGGCGCTCGAACACCAATCTCGGCGTGGCGGCATGCTGGATCGCCGGAACGAGCCCGGCGATGACAAGATGGGTGGGATCGTCGGCCGGGAGGAACCGTCGCTCACAAGAACCGGTAGCTCTTCCCCTCCAACACCAGGCACGTGAGCCGTCCCGTCGCGAAGGCGCCGGTGTCGATGTTGATCCGGTTCGGCTTCACCTCGGGCTCCTCCTTCGGCGTGTGGCCGTGCACCACCACCGCCTCGTGCTCACGCTTGTCGTCGAGGAAGTCGTAGCGGATCCACAGGAGGTCCTCCTCGCTCTGCCGGTTCAGCGCGACCTGCGGCCGGACGCCGGCATGGCAGAGGAAATAGTCCGCGAAACGGACCGAAAGCTTGAGCCCCTGGAGGAAGTCCAGATGCTCGCGCGGGATGAGCCGCGCGAACTCAGCCCGAACCGCGGCCGGATCGAGGCTGCTCGGGAACGGCAGCCTCACCCCATACGAGCGTGTCGTCTCCAGCCCGCCATTGCTGAGGAAGCCTCTCGCGCGCGGGTCGTCGAGAAACTCGAGCATCATCGCCTCGTGGTTGCCCTTGAGGCAGACGATCTTGGGGTTGTCGCGGCTGAGCTTCATCAGCCGGTCGACGACGCCCGCCGAGTCCGGCCCGCGGTCGACATAGTCCCCGACATGGACGATGCGGTAGTCGCCCGCCGGCTTCGCGTGCAGATCCTCGACGATCTTGGCATGAACCGTCCCGAGGAGGCCGTTGCAGCCATGCACGTCGCCGATCGCGTAGATCCGCAATCCCGGTGGCGTCGATGAATTCCCGAGGATCAATCGCTCACCTGTCAGACCTGACGAGGAGAATATGGAGCCGCTTGGCCCCGTGCGCTCCCAAAATCAGGATCTGCTCGATATCGGCGGTGCGCGAGGGCCCGGTGACGAGGTTCACCGTGCGCGGCAAGACGCCGTGTCCATGCTTGTCGGCGAGCCGCTCCCAGATCGTCTCGTAGTCGCCCGCGATGTCCTTCTCGTCGAGGACGACGATGGTGTGCTCGACGAGGAAGTTGAGCGTGGTCGGGTTCTCCGCGCCCGAAATGAGGACCAGCGTCCCGGTCTCGGCGACCCCGCCCTCGGCGTGGCTGAGGCCAACGAGGTCGCCGCCGGTCGTCGGCCCGACCGCGACGGCGATTTGGGGCACGCGGTCCCACGGCAGGGCGGCGAGCCGCGCGTCGCTCCCGCGCCGGATCGCGGCCGGCAGGTTGTGCTGTCGGAGATACTCGGCCACCGCCTCGGGCAGCTCGTTCGCCGACCCAAGTCGCGCGACCGACGCCTGGGCCCGCTCCGCCATCGTCACGAACAGCTCGGCCCGCCGCGCGGGATCGAGCTGCGCGCGCGCTGGGACGAGTCCCCGATGCGGATGCGCCAGTCGGTCGGCCACGGCCGCGCGCCTCTCCGGCTCTCCGCCGGTCACCCGCAGCCCGCGCCGCACCTTGCCGAGCACCGTCTCGCGCGCGCTCAAGGCTTCCGCCTCTTCGCCCACTGCGCCTGGAAGGTCGCCCCCTCCGGCGCCGCCAAGTCGCGATGCCGCGTCCACCCCGAGGCGAGCGGCAAGGCCCGGAAACTCCCCCGCCGCCGGCCGACCATCGCGAGCCCCGCCATCGCCACCCGCGTCGCCAGCCGATACAGCTTCGGCCGCCGCGCGAAGAAGGCCCAGAACGCCAGCCCGCCCCGCGCGGTCGCCGGCTGGAGGTGACGCTCGAACTCCTTCTCCCGCCAGTGCCGCATCAGCTTGGGCAGCGGGATCTTCACCGGACACACCTCCTCGCACCGCCCACAGAAGGTCGACGCGTTGGGGAGGTGTTTGGCCTTCTCGATCCCGACCAGCGCCGGCATCAGCACCGCGCCCATCGGCCCCGGATAGACGCCGCCATAGGCGTGCCCGCCGATCGACGAATAGACCGGGCAATGGTTCATGCACGCGCCGCATTTGATGCAGCGGAGCATCTCGTGGTTCTCCCCGCCGAGCATCGCCGAACGGCCGTTGTCGATGATCACCACGTGATACTGCTCGGGCCCGTCGACGTCGCTCGCGCGCCGCGGCCCGGTCGAGAACGTCGTGTAGACCGAGAACTCCTGACCCGTGGCCGAGCGCGCCAGGACGCGGAGAAGCTTGGAGGCGTCGCTCAGCGTCGGCACCACCTTCTCGATCGTCGCCAGCACGATGTGGACGCGCGGCAGCGTCTGCGTGAGGTCGCCATTGCCCTCGTTGGTGACGATCACCGACGTTCCGGTCTCGGCGACAAGGAAGTTCGCCCCGGTGATCCCGACATCGGCCGTGAGGAATTTCTTGCGGAGGATCGCCCGCGCCTCGGCCAGCAGCGCCACCGGTTCGTGGAGGTCGCGGGTTGCGGGGAGGGCCGTATGCGCCGCGCGGAAGGTCGCCTCGATCTGCTCGTGCCGGAGATGCACGGCCGGCGCGATGATGTGGCTCGGCGCCTCCTTGCGGAGCTGGATGATGTATTCGCCGAGATCGGTCTCGACCGGCTCGAGTCCCGCCGCCTCGAGATACTCGTTGAGGCCGATCTCCTCGGCCACCATCGACTTGCCCTTGGTGACGGTCCTGGCGTTCACGCTCCGGCAGATGTCGAGGACGGTCTTCCGCGCCTCCTCCGCCGTCTCGGCGAAATGCACCACCCCGCCCGACTCGAGGACCTTGGCCTCATAGGCCTCGAGGTAAAGGTCGAGAAAAGCGAGGCTGTGCTCCTTGATCGCCTTCGCCTCGTCGCGCAGCGCCTCGAACTCCGGCAGCGCCGCCACCGCCGCCGCCCGCCGCTTCACAAACCCCGTCTCGACCTGCAGCAGCGCGGACTGCAACAGCTCGTCCCCGAGTGCAGCCCGCGCGTTTTCCTTGAACTGGGGCGAGGTCAGCTCCATCGCGCGGCCCCAAACCGAGGGCCGCTTCCCCGGCGAAAGCCGGGGTCCAGACCACCGCCGAGCGGAGCAACCGTCGCATGGATCCCGGCTTTCGCCGGGAAAGCATCAGGGTCCATCAATAGATCTTCTTCCCCTCGGCGAGCATCGTCACGAACTGATCGATGCGTCTCGCCCGCGTTTCCGGCTTCTTCGCGTCGCTCACCCGGTAGATGATCGAGAAGCGGTTGCGGCTGTCGAGCGTCTCGAAAAAGAGCCGCGCCGCCTTGTTGCGTTTGAGCGCTGCCACAAGGTCCTCCGGCGGTTCGGCGGTCTTCGGGCCGGCATAGGCCGCCTCCCAGCGTCCGTCGGCTTTGGCCGCCTCGACCTCCTTGAGGCCGGCCGGCTTCATCGCGCCGTCCTTGATCAGCTTCTCGGCCCGCCCGCGATTGATCCGCGACCACTTGCTGCGCGCACGCCGCGGCGTGAAGCGCTGCAGCCAATAGGGCTCGTCGAAGGGCTTGGCCTGCCCGTCGATCCAGCCGTGGATGAGCGCGACCTCGACCGCCTCGGCGTAGGTGAGGCTGGGCACGTCCGAGCCCTTCTTGGCGAACTGCAGCCAGACGCCCGTGACCTTCGTGTGGTTCTTGCCGAGCCACTTCTCGAAGGCCGCGCGCGTCGCGAAGGGGAGCACGGGAAGGTCGTTCACATCCCGCATCGCCACCGCATCCCCCAACTCGCGTCGGGGGTCGCGGAGGGCACCCGACTAGATCGCGTCAGGCCGCAGCGAACAGATGTACGGCCGCATGGTCAAGATATTTGAGCCAGTTTGCCGAGGTGTTGATGGGGGCGAGCCCGGCGTCCTTGAGCGCGATGCGAAGGCTCTCCTTCGATGTCGGGCCGAACACGCCGTCCACCTCCAGCTCCATGCCGTGTACGAATTTCAACGTGTACTGAAGGTAGGTGACTCGCGACTTCGACATCTACGAGAACGAGACGGTCGTGCCGTTGTCGACGTGGAAATGGTCCTGATGATCGACGTTGTAGTCGTAGTTGAGCACCGTTCCGAAATGCCGGCGGATGACCGACTCGACGGCGACATAGAGGATCGGCTCGTCGGGAAACTGCTTGGTGACCAGCGTCCGGTCCCGCCAGAACAGGCCATCGAGGTCGAACGCCCGCCCCAGCCCGTGATACCCCGGCTTGTCGACATAGGCTCCCGCCGAGGTGATCACCTGGAGCGGGCCGAACCTTGCCGAGTACGTCTTCAACGCTTTCACGAATCCCTCGAGCTCGACGATGAAGCCCGGCTCGGCGCGAAATGTGTGCGGCTTTCCCTTTGTGCCGTATCCAAAGCCCGACGAAGGCGGAAAGCGGTCATAGTGAACCGGCACACCCGATAGTTTCTCGAAGATTCCGAGATTTGGCACGTTGTTTCCCCCTGAGATGGCGCCTGGTTATCGACTGCCATCTTAGGGTGCATGCATCGGAAGGGCAACTTTAGAGGGTGTCGGACTGAGCTCCTGATGGACCCTCGCCGATCGCCGGCCCCTCGGCCATCCCGGCGAGCACCTCGGCGACGTGACGCACCCGCACCGCCGAGCCCTCGCGCCGGAGCTTGCCCGCCATGTTGAGGAGGCAGCCCATGTCGCCGGCGAGCAGCGTCGGCGCGCGGCTCGCCTCGACCGAAGCCGCCTTCTTCTCGACGATCCGGTCGGAGATCTCGGGATACTTGACCGCGAACGTCCCGCCGAACCCGCAACAGACGTCGCTGTCCTTGAGTTCGGTCAGCGTCAGCCCGGCGACGGAGGAGAGGAGCGCCCGCGGCTGTTCGCGCACGCCCAGCTCGCGAAGCCCCGAGCAGGCATCGTGATAGGTCACCGCGCCGGCGAACGAGGCCTCGACGCGCCGCACGCCGAGCACGTCGCCGAGGAAGCTCGTCAGCTCGTAGACCCGCGCCGCGAAGGCCTCGGCCTTCGCCTTCATCGCCGCGTCTTCAAAGAGAAGCGGATAGTGCACCCGCAGCTGCCCCGCGCACGACCCCGACGGCGCGACCACATAGTCGTACCCGGCGAACGCCTCGATCACCTGCGCCGCGATCGCCGCGGCGTTCTTGCGGTCGCCGGAATTGTAGGCCGGCTGCCCGCAACAGGTCTGGCTCGGCACCTCGACCGTGCAGCCCGCATCCTCGAGGAGCTTCACCGCAGCGAACCCCACGGTCGGCCGGAAGAGATCGACAAGACAGGTGACGAAGAGGCCGACGCGCGGCCGGGAGGGGGACGCTTTCATTGCCTCTATGCCTGACCGCACGGCGCGGTTTTTTCAACCGCAATCCGCCGCGCCTCACGGACGCCGCGACGGCAGCACCCGGGTCAGCAGCCGGCGGAAGTGGTATTTCCCGATCCGCTGGGCGGTGAACTTGATCCGGTTGTAGAGCCGGTTGCGGCGCCGCGGCGCGTGCTCGATCCCGCTCCGGAAGCGCCCGGTCATGCTGCCCTGGAAGAGGAGCGGCGGCTCCACCCAGTAGACGCCAATCCCGAGCTGCGGGTGGAGCTTGTTGAGGATGAGATCGATCGGATAGCCGGTCGGCTTAGCCGCGAGCGCCTTGAGATAGAGCTCCGCCTCGCGCCACCCGATCACATAGGCCTCGCACGCCCGCACCCGCCGCGCCGGGTAGAGGAGCTGCCCGGGTTGGAGAAGGTGCGGCGGCGTGTACCGGTTGTTCGCCGCGCCGAGCTGGAGCGAGCGGAGCGGCGGCAGCCCATGCGCCTCGCGCCGCACCGCGTCGAGCCGTTCCGCAAAGTCCGGTTCCAGGAGTACGTCGTCCTCGAGGATCAGCGCCTCTTCCTGCCGGCGCATGCGAATCGTCTCGAAGGCCGTCACGTGCTTGAGGAAGCACGAGCGCACCCCCACCGGCTGGCGCCCGGACTGGTCGATATAAGTTTGCACCAATTCCGGGTCGAACGCCCCCGGCTCGTTTCCCGACACGAACTCGAAGGGCAGGGCGAAGCGGCCGAGCTGCTCAGTGATCGACGCCCGCCGCTCGGTCATGAACGAGGCGTGGATCACATAGATCGGGATCGGCGGTAGAACGCCTGCGGCGGGAGCTGCTTCGGGTTGAATCATGGCGGGGAGGGGTGCGCGCTTCGGCCTGAATTCGGGTCGTTGCCCCTCAATATCACGCGTCGCGTCGGCTGTTTCAGCCTCCCTCGTAGCCCGAAAGGCTCATCTTTCGCTCCCGGGAGCGCCTTCCCGCCACAGGGGATGGACGCGCCTCCACAAGGCGAGAGAGAATAGCGCTCAACCAAGCTTCAGCTGAAACGAGGGGAAGGCATGCGTGACAACGGCTCGGGCGCGAGCGCCGAGGACTGGACGAAGCGTTTCGTCCAGCATCCGCTGCGTGAGGCCGTGCTGGGCGAGCTGCACGCGCGTCCCTTCCACCCCCTGAGGACGCCGCGCACGGTCATCCACTATGCCTTCATGTCGACCGCGGAGAGCGCTGCGCAGGATCGCGAGCGCCTGGCCTCCCGCTGCGAGGCCAAGGGCCTGTCCAAGCCCGGCCCGAACACGCGGCACATGGTGCTCCCCCTGGGCGAGGCTTGGCTGCGCTGGGAGACCCACGCCGAGTTCACCACCTACAGCTTCGACATGCCGCCGCCGAAAGAGGGCGAGGACCCGCTCCCCGCCCTGTTCGGCCGCGAATTCCATCCGCCCGGCCCGCTCATCGTCGCCGCTCGCCTCGATCTCGTCGCCGACGACGTCCCGCTCAAGGAGCGCCTCGCCGCCTTCGACCCGGCCTCGCTCGCAGTCTCGCTGGTCAATGGCGGCCGCGCGCTGATCGCCACCGACTTCCGCCCCAACGACCACGGCCGCACCGACATCCTCGTCGTCGACACCGGCATGTATCCGCAGGAGCCCGGCTCGACCGTGCAGCGTCTCCTCGAGATCGAGACCTACCGGACGATGGCGCTCCTCGGCCTGCCCGAGACCCAGCGCCTCACCCCGGTGATCCGCCGCATCGAGACCGAGCTCAGCTCGATCAGCGAGCGCATTCGCCTCAGTGGCGACCTCGAGCAGAATCGCCACCTTCTCGCCGACCTCACCGGCCTTGCCGCCGACCTCGAGGCGGCGACCGCCTCGACCGGCTACCGCTTCGGCGCGAGTAGAGCCTACTATGAGATCGTCCGTGCCCGCCTCGACGTGATCGACGAGAAGCCGCTCGACGGCTACGTCACCTGGTCGGTGTTCCTCAATCGCCGGCTTCTCCCTGCGATGCGCACGATCCAGGCCACCGACACCGGCCAAGCCGACCTCGCCGCCAAGCTTGCCCGCGCCGCCGAGCTCCTCCGCACCCGCGTCGACGTCGAGCTCGAGCGCCAGAACAAGGCGCTGCTCGAGACGATGAACCGCCGCGGCCGCATCCAGCTCCGCATGCAGCAGACCGTCGAAGGCCTGTCCGTCGCCGCGATCAGCTACTATGTCATTGGCCTCGTTAGCTATTTGGCCAAGACCGTGACCTATATCAACCACGCCATCGATCCCGAGTTCGTCACCGCTCTCGCCGTCCTTCCCGTGGTCCTTCTGGTATGGTTGATGGTCAGGCGAATCCGGCGCGCCTTCGAGCGCCCCGGGCACGCGGAGGAATAGGGTTGACGGCTATTGCCATTCCGAAGCCGGACACGCGGATTCTGGCGCGCCGCGACGCGATCCTCGCCGGATTGCAGGCGATCGTCGGCACCGACGGGCTGATCGTCTCCGAGGACGAGCGCCGCGCCTACGAGACCGACGCGCTCACCGCCTATCGCCGCATCCCGCTCGCCGTGGTCCTGCCGACCTCGACCGCCGAAGTCTCGGCGCTGCTCCGCT
>CAYOET010000054.1:0-10194 GCA_964402985.1 uncultured Bauldia sp.
GCGCTGACGGACCTCCCCCTTCCAGGGGAGGAGGGGCAGGGCCTGTATTTGAGGCGTCACGGCAAAACCTGTATAGAACCCGCCCGCCCCGGCACGTCCGGGGCGTAACTGTCGTAAGGCCTGAGGAATGGACGAAGAAGCCGATTACGTAGCCCGGGCGCGGCTGATCTCGACCGCGCTCCCCTACATGCTGCGCTACGACGAGAAGATCGTCGTGGTTAAGTATGGCGGCTCGACCATGGGCGACGCCGACCTCGCCAAGGCCTTCGCGCGCGACATCACGCTCCTTCACACCTCGGGTGTCTATCCGGTGGTCGTCCACGGCGGCGGGCCGCAGATCGGCTCGATGCTGGAGCGGCTCGGCATCGTCAGCGAGTTCCGCGGCGGGCTCCGGGTCACCGACGAGAAGACCATCGAGGTGGTCGAGATGGTGCTCGCCGGCTCGATCAACAAGGAGATCGTGATGTCGATCAACGCCGAGGGCGGCCGCGCGGTCGGGCTCTCCGGCAAGGACGGCAACATGGTCTTCGCCGAGCGCCTCAGCGGGCGCGAGCGGGACCCCGAGTCCAATATCGAGCGGCTGGTCGATCTCGGCTTCGTCGGCGACCCGACCAAGGTCGACCGCGCCGTCATCGACATGGTGCTGAAGGCCGACCTTATCCCGGTGATCGCGCCGGTCGCGCCGGGCAAGGACGGGCACACCTACAACGTCAACGCCGACACCTTCGCCGGCGCCATCGCCGGCGCGCTCGGGGCAGCGCGCCTTCTCTTCCTCACCGACGTGCCGGGCGTGCTGGACAGGAACAAGAAGCTGATCCGCCAGCTGACGGTCACGGAGGCCAAGGCGCTGATCGCCGACGGCACCATCTCGGGCGGAATGATCCCCAAGGTCGAGACGTGCATCGAGGCGCTGGAACGCGGGGTCGAGGGCGTCGTTATCCTCAACGGCAAGACGCCCCATGCCGTCCTCCTCGAGCTCTTCACCGAGCTGGGCGCGGGCACGCTGATCACGCCATGAAATCGAGTGCCGTCAAGGCCCGCCCTCCGTCCGCCGGAGGCGCTTCGCTTTCCCGCTTCCGGCCCGTCACGGCGTGGGTGTTCGACCTCGACAACACGCTTTACCCGGCGCATGTCGACGTCTACCCGCAGGTCGAGAAGCGTATCCGCGACTATGTCGAGCGGCTTCTCCATACCGGCCCCGACGAGGCCCACCGCATCCAGAAGGAATTCCAGGACCGCTACGGCGCGACGCTGACCGGGCTCGTCGCCGAGTACGGCATCACGCCCGACGACTTCCTCGAATATGTGCACGACATCGACCATTCGTCGATCGAGGCGAATCCGCTCCTCGCCGAACGGATCGCGGCGCTGCCGGGCAAGAAATACATCCTCACCAACGGGTCCAAGCGCCATGCCGAGAAGGTCGGCGAGCGGCTCGGCGTCACCGGGCAATTCGACGAGATCTTCGACATCGCCTGGGCCGGGCACCTGCCGAAGCCGAGCCCGGCGGTCTACGAACGGCTGCTCGGCGAGATCAAGGTCGAGCCGGGCGCGGTGGCGCTGTTCGAGGACCTGGCGCGCAACCTCATCGTGCCGAACCGGCTCGCGATGGTGACAACCCTCGTCGTGCCGCCCGGAACGCGCGAGGTTGTGCTAAAGCTTCGGGACGATGCCAACGGATCGAACGAGGCAGACTTCGTCACCGACAATCTCGCCGCCTTTCTTGGCCGCGTCCTTGCAAAGCTGGGCAGCGACGGCGTGAGTACCGCCGCGCCAGGCCGGCGCTCCGAGCAGCGCTGACGGGTCCACGGCCCCAATGAATCTCGCCCTCGAAGTCCTCGTCATCCTCGCGCTCATGGTGCTGAACGGCGTCCTCGCGATGTCCGAACTGGCCCTCGTCTCCTCGCGCCGCTCGCGGCTCGAGCAGATGTTTCGCGACGGCAATCGCGGGGCGGGCGCCGCGCTCAAGCTGATCGACGATCCGAGCAAGTTCCTGGCGACCGTCCAGATCGGCATCACGCTCGTCGCGATCATCGCCGGCGCGTTCGGCGGAGCGACGTTCGCCGGGCGGCTCGGGCCGTTCTTCGACCGCTTCCCGATCTTCCAGGGCAACGGCGAGGTCATCGCCATCGTCATCACCATCGCGATGATCACCTATCTGTCGCTGGTGATCGGCGAACTGGTGCCAAAGCGCATCGCGCTCGCCAATCCGGAACTGACTGCGGCGACGGTCGCCCCGGCGATGCGCGTCCTGTCGCGCGCAGCAGCGCCCGCGGTGTGGCTGCTGCGTATCTCGACCGAGTTCATCCTCTCCATCCTCCGGCTCAAGAACGTGTCGGAGTCGACGATCACCGAGGACGAGATCAAGGCGCTGATCGCCGAGGGGACTCAGGCTGGCGTGTTTGCACCCAAGGAGCGCGAGATGATCGAGGGCGTGCTGCGCCTCGCCGACCGCTCGGTGCGCCTCGTCATGGCGCCGCGCACCGATGTGGTGTGGATCGACCGCGCCGCGACGCGCGAGGAGATCGTCAGCGCCTCGGCGCAGACCCGGCACTCGCGCATCCTCGTGTGCGACGGGTCGATCGACGACCCGATGGGCTTCGTCCACGCCAAGGACCTCCTCGGCGTCATCGCCAGCTCCGCGCCCTTCGACCTCGGGGAGATGGTCGAGCCGCCGCTCGCCGTCCATGAGCGGACAGTGGTGCTGCGGCTCCTCGACCTCTTCCGCCGCGACCGCGTGCATGTCGCGCTGGTGGTCGACGAGTACGGCACCGTGCAGGGCCTCGTCACCGTCACCGACGTCCTCGAGGCGATCGCCGGCGATCTCCCGGAGGGCGAGGAGGACGCCGCCGACCGGGCGCTGGTCAGCACGCGCGAGGACGGTTCGTGGCTGATCGACGGGATGCTGCCGATCGACGAATTCGAGACGCTGATCGGAAATCCCGACCTCGTCCAGGAGCGCGAGTTCGACACCGTGGCCGGCCTCGTCCTCGACCGGCTCGGCCATCTGCCGGAGCCGGGCGAGAAGCTGCGCCTGCCGGGGCTCACGCTCGAGGTGGTCGACATGGACGGGCGGCGCATCGACACCGTGCTGGTGTCGAAGGACAAGGCCGCGGCCGAGGGCGAATAGCGGTTCGTCGCCACTCTGGGCCGTTCTTCCAACAAGGAAGTACCGTCGACTTCAGGCTAGTAGCTCCAAAGTTAACCATAAATTTGCGGCGTCGCTTATCCGGGCATTAAGGTTTTTCCGGCCCTATCGACGAGACTTTGGGTGGCTCGCGACGGACGATTCCGATCGGGCGCGGCGGGACCCCTTTTCGGCGGCGGATCGAACGGGACGGATGAGGGCGAGCGGGTGTTTCTCGGTGATCTTCTAGTCGCGCACGGCCTCGTCACGCAGACGGACGTCGCCCACGCACTCGAGCGGCAGAAGGCGGCGGGCGGGCTCCTCGGCGAAAACCTCGTCGCGCTCGGCATCATCAGCGCGGGCGAGCTCGATGCGGTGATGCGGGCGGCGCCGCCGGCGCCGCGCAGCATCGCGCAGACCGGCCTCCAGCTCGCCGACCTCCTCAACCTCTTCGTCAAGGCGATGTACGCGACCAACGCGGAGACGCCGTCGAAACTCAGCGATACCCTCAAGCTCACCAATCGCGTCGTACAGCTGATCATCGAGCAGGCGAACGAGCGCAAGCTTCTCGACGTGCGCGGGGCGGAAAGCGGCTACCCGCTGTCCGAGCCGCGCTACGGCCTCTCCGAGAAGGGCAAGCGCTGGGCGATGGATGCGCTGGCGCAGAACCAATATGTCGGCCCGGCCCCGGTGCCGCTCGGCGACTATGCCGACCGCATCCGCCGGCAGCGCATCGGCAACGAGCATGTCGGGAAGGCCGCGATCAGCCGCGTGTTCTCGAACATGATCGTGTCCGAGCGCTTCATCCAGCAGATCGGGCCGGCCCTCAACTCGGGCGCCTCGATCCTTCTCTACGGGCCGCCCGGCAACGGCAAGACCTCGGTCGCCGAGCGGATCGGCACGGTGTTCAGCGACGTCATCTATGTTCCGTACTGCTTCGAGGTCGACGGCCAGGTGATCAAGGTCTTCGATCCGAGCGTGCACAAGAGCGTGCAGCCGGCGAGCGACCCGGCGATGCGCGGCACGGCGCTGCGCAGCGAGGATTTCGACCGGCGCTGGGTGGCGTGCCGCCGCCCGTTCGTGGTCGTCGGCGGCGAGCTCAACATGGAAATGCTCGACCTCAGCTTCAACTCGCTGGCCAAGTATTACGAAGCGCCGCTCCACGTGAAGGCGCTCGGCGGGGTGTTCGTGATCGACGATTTCGGCCGCCAGATCGTGACGCCGGAAGCGCTGCTCAACCGCTGGATCGTGCCGCTCGAGAGCCGCGTCGAATACCTCAAGCTGCATACCGGCAAGGGCTTCTCGATCCCCTTCGACGAGCTGGTGATCTTCTCGACCAACCTCGCGCCCGCCGACCTCATGGACCCGGCGTTCCTGCGCCGCATCCCCTACAAGCTCGAAGTCGGCGCGCCGAGCCCCGACGAGTACAAGCGGATCTTCCGCCTGACCTCGGCGGCGATGGGTCTCGACGCCAGCGACGAGGTGATCAACGACGTGATCACCGAGCTGCGCGAGCACAACGATTTCGCGCTGGCCGGGTACCAGCCGAAATTCATCATCGAGCAGGTCAAGTCGGCGGCTAAGTTCCAGGGCGTGCCGCCCGAGTTCACGCCCGAGCTGATCTCCATGGCGCTCAGCAACATGCACACCAAGGATACGCCGGGCTACGGCGTGCGCGCCGCCGGAAGACGGCAGACACACTAGCGTCGGCAACCGCGGGGCTTTCTCGTTCCGCCGCAGCCAGCAGCCTTGAAGCGGGGAGGCCGCTATGGCAGTACAGCCGCGGCCTTGGCGTCCCGCCTCACGCCAAGCCGGGTCTGCTGCCGTAGCTCAGTGGTAGAGCACTCCCTTGGTAAGGGAGAGGTCGCGTGTTCAATCCACGCCGGCAGCACCAGATCAGCCGCCGATGCGGTCCCTCCCCTTGGCCAGGAATGGCGCGCAATCAGCGGCAGGCGTTGGGCGACCTGAGCCTTGGCTGGAGCGCGAACGCACCCATTTGAGGCTCAGCGCGCCGCATCGCTTCGCGAGGGGCGGTTGGTCGCCGTGCGGTTCACCAACGTGGGTTGCGATCGGTAAAGCGGTTGCGCCCGATTTGAGTTTGTTTGGCGTCCCCGGCCGGGACGCGCGCTGCTGTCGCAGGCGATAGGTCCGGCCGCGGCTAAACTTGCATGGATGGGAAAGGCGCGAGCCCTTTGCGTTTCCGGCGGGCGGGCGCTAGCGGTTGGGACCGGTTCGGCCAGCGAGCATCACCGATGAAGTCCGAAGCGAAGAAGGAAGCGGTTCGCGCCTACAAGGAGCGGAAGCCGGCGATGGGGGCGTTCGCGGTGCGCTGCTCGGCGACCGGGCAGGTGTGGGTGGGGCAGAGCCGGACCGCCGACACCCATGCCAACCGCCTGTGGTTCTCGCTGCGGCTCGGCAATTGCCGGGCGGCGTCGCTGCAGGAGGCGTGGACGCGGCACGGCGAGGGCGCGTTCTCCTACGAGGTGCTCGCCCTCCTCACCGAGGAGGAGACAGCGCTGTCGCCGGAGAAGAAGCTCGTCGAGCTCCGCGACATGTGGGCGGAGGATTTTCGAGCCGAGCGCATCTGACGGGTCAGCCGGCCTCGCCGCCGTGCTGGACGAGAACGATGACCCCGACCACCAGGAGCGCGACGCCCGCGATCTCGCGGAGCGGTGGCTTCTGGCGGAGCCAGAGCGCGGCGGCGATCTGGGCGAAGACGACCTCGACGAGGCCGAGGGTGCGCACGCTCGCGGCGCTCGCGAGCGAGAAGGCGAGGAACCAGAACTCCGAGGCGAGCGCGCCGAACAGCCCGGCGCGAAGCGAGGGCCGCCACGAGCGGAGGAGTGCGGCGAGCACGGCGCGGTCGCGGATCGCGAGGTAGAGGGAGAGGCTCGCCGCCTGAAGGAAGAGCGCGACGACGAGGGTCACCGTCGCCGCAACGAGGTTTTGCGTGCCGTAAGGGAACGAGGTCACCGCGCCGCGGAAACCGATCGCGGCGAGCGCGAAGAGGCCGCCCGCGGCGACGCCGTAGAGGATCGAGCGGCGGCTGCCCGAGGGCGTGCCGGCGCGCGGCCACGACATCACCATGACGCCGGCGGTGGCGAGGGCGATGGCGATCGCGGTCCACAGGCTCACGAACTCGCCGAGGAAGACGATGCCGAACAGCGCGACCTGGACCGGCTCGGTCTTGGTGTAGGCGGTAGCGACGACGAAGCTCCGCTCGCGCATCGCGGCGAGCATGAGGGCGGTTGCGAGGATCTGCGCGAAAGCGCCCATGGCCACAAAGGGCCAGAACCACGCGCGAGGCGCAGCGAAGGGGGCGCCCGTGTAAAGCAAGACGCCGCCGAGGATGATCAGCGCGAAGGGCAGGCCGAAGAGGAAGCGCACATGGGTCGCGCCGACCGTGCCGAGGGTGACGGCGAGATTGCGCTGGGTGGCGTTGCGCGCCGTCTGAGTGGCGGCGGCGAGGACGGTCCAGAGGACCCAGGCGAGGGGGAAGTACGGCATTCACCCGTTCCGTGCACCAACCGAAGGCTGGCTCGGCGCTCGGTACAGGATGACGGTCAGCGTGTCATGCGCGAGGCGGGAGGATCAGCTCTGCGGGTGGGCCAAACGTGCCGGCGTAAGGTCAGTCGATACCCCTAAAACCAGGTGTTGACTGGGTTTCTCCCGCCCCTAGCCTTGGCGGAAGCCGCATTCTGGCTGGCGGAGAAAACCGATGCCGACCCTCGCTGAACTCTATGTCGCGGCGCGCACCCGGAACACCGCGGACGCCGAAACCGACAATCTGCCGGTCCTGGTCGTGAAGCGGGACGGGGCGATCGTTTTCACCAAGCCGCTGTTCGGCGGCGACTCGATGGTGCGGCGAGGCGCCGGCGCCGTGTGGCGTTTCGACGTGCGCGAAATCAAACTCGACTCCGCGAACCTCACCTTCGAGCTGTGGGCGAGCGGCGACGACGCGTGGTCGCCGGAGCACGTCATCGTGTGGGGCATCTCGGGCCAGCTCGGTGACGAGCGGGTGATCCCGCTCGCCGCCTTCCTCGATCTCGCGACGCCGCTGACGCCGCCCGGCAACGGCGTGTGGATCAGCAGCGACACAAGCGAGGGCGAGAAGATCCTCTTCCTGCCGTCGGTCGACCGCGGGCGCGACGCGACCCGGGCGAGAAGGCTGATCGTGATCGTCGCGACCGACGCCTATCCGGCGATGTTTCCCGCCGCGATCGGGCCGGGCACGGATTTCGAGGAGAGCGGGACGCCAAACCAGATCACGCTCCAGTGCGGGGTGCCGGGGCGGCTGGTGCTCAACTACAATCTGCCGGGGACGCCGCAGGACGACCTCGATCACGGTGGGGCCGGGTTCTACGTCGTCGATCTCGCGGCGATCTTCAGCCGCGAAGACATCGAGGGCGGCCGCTTCACCCTGACGACCAACGGGACCGACTGGTGGAAGCCGGACTACTTCGCCGTGTTCGGGGTCGACACCGACCTCTTCGGGCCGCGGGCGCTGATCCCGTTCGTCGCCGCGTCGGCGTTCGAGCTGCGGCAGATGAGCAGCGATCCGGCCGAGGGCTGGCACAGCTTCGTGGTGCCGACCGCAAAGGTGCTACCGCAGCGGCGGATACCGGACCACAGCGTCGATCCCGATGACCTCGACGGCGTCATCGTCGAGGCGCGCGGGTTCGCCAAGCCGCACGGCGAAGAGGCGAAGCCGGCCACGAAGGGTACACGCGCCTTCAGCGCCGAATCCCGCCGGGCAACGCCGCGTCCCAAGAAGGGCTGACGGGTCGGTAAATCCGCCTTCGCTGCAACCTTGCGAAGCGATAGGGTCGGCGGGATGGTCGACAAGCCAACCAAGCCGTCCCGATCGCCGGCCGAAGCGCGGCAGGACCGGCTCGCCGCCGCGCTGCGCGAGAATCTGCGGCGCCGGAAGACAGCTCGCGCGGAAGCTGCAGACGCGGGGCCGGTTTCACCGGACGAGCAGGGCGGCAACACTCAGCCGGCTTCGAAGCCGGAGGATTGAGCTTGCCTTGAGTCGATCACGATCCGGGCCTACATCGAAGGTTCAGGCGCCGGGCTGATTCCTTTGAATCCGGCGTGGCTTAGCGAGGGTTGGATGGATCGTATCCGGATCGTGGGGGGCAACCGGCTGAACGGCCGCGTGCCGATTTCGGGGGCCAAGAACGCGGCCCTGCCGCTGATGATCGCGAGCCTCCTCACCGACCAGACGCTGACCCTCGACAACCTGCCGCGCCTCGCCGACGTCGAACAGCTGAAGCGCATCCTCGGCAATCACGGGCTCGACTACCAGGTCGACGGCAAGCGGCCCGGGCCGGAGATCTATCCGGGCGAGACCGTTCATTTCACCGCGCGCACCATCGTCGACACGACGGCGCCGTACGAGCTCGTGTCGAAGATGCGGGCGAGCTTCTGGGTGGTCGGGCCGCTCCTGGCGCGCATGGGCGAGGCCCGGGTCTCGTTGCCGGGCGGCTGCGCGATCGGCACGCGGCCGGTGGATTTCTTCATCGACGCGCTGAAACAGCTCGGCGCCGATATCGACGTCGACGCGGGCTATGTCGTGGCGACCACCAAGCGCGGGCTCCGCGGCGCGCGCATCGTTCTGCCCGGGGTCAGCGTCGGCGCGACGCATGTCACGATGATGGCAGCGACCCTCGCCAGCGGCGAGACCGTCATCGAGAATGCAGCGCGCGAGCCGGAGATCGTCGACCTCGCGCTCTGCCTCAACAAGATGGGCGCCAGGATCTCGGGCGCCGGAACCTCGACCATCGTGATCGAGGGCGTGCCGCGGCTCGAGGGCGGGCGGCACGCGGTGATGCCGGACCGGATCGAGAGCGGCACCTACGCGATGGCGGTGACGATGACCGGCGGCGACCTCGTGCTCGAGGGCGCGCGGGCCGATACGCTGGCCGAGCCGATGAACATCCTCCGCGCCGTCGGCGCCGAGATCGACGAGACCAATGACGGCATCCGCGTCCGCCGCAACGGCCACGCGCTCGCCCCGGTCGACGTGGTCACCGATCCGTTCCCCGGCTTCCCGACCGACCTCCAGGCGCAGCTGATGGCGCTGGTCAGCCGCGCCGAGGGCACCTCGCATATCCGCGAGACGATCTTCGAGAACCGCTTCATGCACGTGCAGGAGCTGGCGCGGCTCGGCGCCGACATCAAGCTCGACGGGCAGACCGCGACCGTCCGGGGCGTTGCCGGCCTCAAGGGCGCGCCGGTGATGGCGACCGACCTCCGCGCCTCGGTGTCGCTGGTGATCGCCGGCCTCGCCGCTCAGGGCGAGACGACCATCAACCGCGTCTACCACCTCGACCGCGGGTTCGAGCGCATCGAGACCAAACTCGGTGCGGTCGGCGCCGAGATCGAGCGCATCTCGGGGTAGCGGTTGGACGACCTTCAGAAGCGCGCCGCCACTCTGGTGGTGGGAGCGATTGTCTTCGTGGTCGGCCTGTTCTTCCTTGCCTCCAGCGATTGGCGCATGGAGCGGACGAGGATTCTCGATTGCGCCAATAGCCTTTTGTCCACACAGGAAGCCGCGATCGATCCGCGGGCGTTGTGTACGGACTTCATTCGCATCTACACACTCGACGTTTCGTCGGAAGGAAGGATCGGCCGTCGCCGGTCCTTTTCGGCGAGAGATTATGTCGTCCGATCGCTTCTGGATGTCGAAGTCTTGCGCGGGTTTCGAAGCGACTCCGAGATCGCCCGGTCCTGTCTCGGTGACGCTCTCTATCGCGAGGGAAGTGCGTTCGGCGTGGAGCCGACGATGCGCTTTCGAATCAGCAAGCGAATCCTCTTCACATCCAATTCGGATGACGGTCGGTGCATTGTCGACGGCTGGTTGCCAATCGACGCAGTCAGGGAACTTCGCACACCCCCGTTGCCGTTTCGGCCGTGAGATACTACCTCTGGGGTGAACGCGGCAGGAGCCGCATTAACCCAGTGATGTCAGTCAGATGGTAGACGCCCCAGGGACTGCCGATCAGCTCAAACTCGTCGCTTTCGACGAGGAAGACCTCGCCGTCATCTCCGCCCATGTCCAGGAC
>CAYOET010000055.1:0-7884 GCA_964402985.1 uncultured Bauldia sp.
GCCGGATCTACCGCTAGGAAACGGAAGCCATGACCAAGGCCGCTGCCAGACCACAGACCATCCGAAGCCCGTCGGGGGAGGAACTCGTCGTGCTTTCTCGTGCCGAATATGACGCCCTCCGCGCTCGCGCGGAGGCGGCGCCGGCGAACGAGGATGAGGACATCGCCCGCGTTGTCGATCGCACAAAAGGCGAAGCTGCGTTCCCCGCGGAACTTTGGGCGAGGATCGAGGCAGGGGAGCACCCACTCCGCGCTTTCCGAGAGTTTCGCGACGTTACCCAACTCCACCTCGCGATGAAAATCGGCGTCGCCCAGTCGACGATCGCCGCGATCGAGACCAGCGCTCGACGGGGCACGGTTGATCTCTATATCGCCCTTGCGAAGGAACTCGACGTGCCCCTGGACGCCCTAGTGGAGCGGTAAGCGAGCCGCTGTGGCCGACCGTCGGACGGTCAGATCGTGAGGACCAGCTTGCCGATGTGCGCCGAGGATTCGAGGCGGCGGTGGGCGTCGGCGGCGCGGTCGAGGGGGTAGGTCGAGTCGATGACCGGGCGGATCGCCCCGCTCGCGATGAGCGGCCAGACCTTCTCCTCGACGGTGGCCGTGAGCTTGGCCTTGAACGCAGCGGAGCGGGGGCGGAGGAGGGTGCCCGCGAAGGTCAGATTCTTCCGCAGCAGCTTGCGGAAATCGGCCTCGACGGTGTTGCCGCCCATGAAGGCGATCTGTTGAATCCGCCCGTAGTCGGCGGCCGCCTCGAAATTGCGGGCGATGTAGTCGCCGCCGACCATGTCGAGGATCACGTTGGCGCCGCGCCCTTCGGTGAAGGTCTTGGTGGCGGCGACGAAGTCCTCGATCTTGTAGTTGACCGCGCGGTCGGCGCCGAGGCGGCGGCAGGCCGCGCATTTTTCCTCCGAGCCGGCGGTGGCGATCACCCTGGCGCCGAAGGCCTTGGCCATCTGGATCGCGGTCGTGCCGATGCCCGACGTGCCGCCGTGGACGAGGAGGGTGTCGCCGGGCGCAAGGCCGCCCATGTCGAAGACCGTCATCTGGACGGTGAAGACCGCTTCGGGGAGGGCGGCTGCCTCGATCATAGAGAGCCCGGCCGGGATGGGGAGGGCGGTCGACTCGGGGACGGCGCAGAACTCGGCGTAACCCCCACCGGCGACCAGCGCCGTCACCTTGTCGCCGAAGGCGTAGCGGTTGGCGCCTGGGCCGAGGGCGACCACGTCGCCGGCGAGTTCGAGGCCAAGGATCTCGGTGGCGCCCTTGGGCGGGCGGTACTCGCCGCGGCGCTGCAGCGCGTCGGGGCGGTTGACCCCGGCGGCGTGGACGCGGACCAGGATCTGGCCATCGCCTAGGGTGGGCATGGGGTGGGGCCGCGGCTCCAGCATTTCGGGTCCACCGGGGGTGGGAACCGAGATGGCGGCCATGGTGGCGGGGAGGGCGGTCATGACGGCGCTTTAGCCTTGAGCGTTGCGCCTGACAACCGACGCGGGCGCGGCTATCTTTTGCCCATGCCGCTCTTCGAGGAAGAACAACCGGTCAAGAAGCCCCAGATCCACACGATCGGGGAGGACCTTTCACGCCTCTCGGTCGACGAACTCGAGGAGCGCATCGGGCTGCTCGCAGCCGAGATCAAGCGCCTCGAGGAGGCGATCGCGGCCAAGCGCAAAAGCCGCAGCTCCGCCGACAATTTCTTCCGCCGCTGATCGATCGAACGCCCGTTCACGGAGTTGTGATCGGATATCCGATTCCGGCGCGGCGCGGCCATCGCCGGCTAAGGCGGCGTTAACCAATGTCCGCCCGTTAAGGAGTCGTTAGCGTTTATAGGAGCTTACTGGGACGTCCAGAGATGGACGTATGGCGATTGGGCCATCTTCTTTTCTTGACGCCTCCCTGTTGGATCCCCTGGAGCCGCACCACGCGGCTCCTTTTTTGAGTCCCAAGCTCCGTTAAGATGGCATTCACCTTGCCAAGCTCGGCAGGGCAGTCGCGAATTGGGACGCGGGGATGCACGACAGGGAATTCGGCAGGCGGAAACCGCTCAGCGCACCGATCGCGTTCGGCGCGCATTTTGCCGGCTCCAACACATTCCGCGGTCTCTTCAAGGACGGTATGGGCCTGGTCGAGGAGACCGCCGCCTATCTCGACGGCGTCGGCCGCGAGGAATCGCGTGTCCTGCCGCGGGCGATCGCCGCGGCCTACGCCACCGAGTCGATGCGGCTGACCACGCGGCTGATGCGGCTCGCCTCGTGGCTGCTTCTCCAGCGCTCGGTGAACGAGGGCGAGATGACGCTCGAGCAGGCGCTCGTCGAGAAGGCCAAGATGCGCCTCGGCGGGGTAGAGGCGCGGCTCGAGAGCGCGATGTGGGAGAGCCTGCCAGTGACCTTCCAGGAGCTGGTCGATCGCTCCTTCCATCTCCAGCAGCGCATCCGCAAGATCGATATCGCGATCTACCGGCCCTCGCCCTTCCTGATCAGCGACAATCCGGTCGGGCGTCAGCTCGGCCGCCTCAGCGCCGCCTTCGAGGCGAAGGTTCCGTAGCCATTGATGAGAGGTGAGGCCGCCCTCCCTAACCTCCCCCTCGAGGGGAGGTCGAAATCGCGCAGCGATTTCGGGAGGGGGGTGAACGGTTCTGCAAAGCCGTCGCGAGCTGAGACGAGGCGCCCCCCTTCCGAAGCTGCTCGGCCGCAGGCCTCGCACCTTCGACCTCCCCTCGAGGGGGAGGTTAAGGAGTGCGCGGGCGGTTCGTGTTCGGGGGCCGAAAACAACGCGGCTTGCGCTCATGGCTGAGGCGTGGCCGGACCTCGGCGGGCGGCTGACCGAGGGCGGCCATGTGTTGCCGGTGCGGGTCTATTTCGAGGACACCGACTTCTCGGGGCGCGTCTATCACGCGGCCTATCTCAAGTTCATGGAGCGGGGGCGGTCGGACTTCCTGCGCCTGATCGGCATTCACCACAATGCGCTGGCGGTGGAGGATCGCGCCGCCTTCGCGGTGCGGCGGATGACGATCGAGTTCCTCAAGGGCGCGAGCATCGACGAGGTGCTCGAGGTCGAGACACGCATCGCCTCGCTGCATGGGGCGCGGGTGGTCGTGGCACAACGCGTGATGCGGAACGGCGAAGCTCTCGTTACCGCCGAGGTGATGGTCGCGTTGGTCGACGAGCGCGGGAAGCCCAAGCGCCTGTCGCCAGCCATGCAGAGCCGGCTCGGCACATCTGCACCGAAACCGTCTTAATCCTTCCTTAACCATAGAGATATTAGCAAACACAAGGAGTTGCGTGGCGTCTTGCTTCGCTCGACGCCCTTATTTCGACAAACTTGCTGGCGAGACACCAAGTCGAGGCAAGGGCGACTTTTCCGGTGTTGGACGCTGGCCTCGTTGGCCGGCTCGGGCCCTGTAAGCGCTCCGTGAAAGCCGCTCCGGCAACCCGGCATCCGCGAGGTCATTCATATGAATCCGATCGAGGTCATCCCGGTCGGCGTCGCCTCGGGAGAGGTGTCGTTGATCGGCCTCTTTCTCCAGGCCCATATCGTCGTCAAGCTGGTGATCCTCGGCCTTCTCGGCGCGTCGGTCTGGACCTGGGCGATCATCCTCGACAAGACGCTCCTGTTCCGCCGCCTGCGGAAACAGATGAACGATTTCGAGACCGCGTTCTGGTCGGGCCAATCGCTCGAGGACCTCTACCGCACCTTCAACGGCAAATCCCCGCGCGGCATGGCGGCGCTGTTCGTCGCCGCCATGCGCGAGTGGAAGCGGAGTTTTGAGGGCAGCGTGCGCGCTCCGGCCGGCCTCTCGATGCGCGTCGACAAGGTGATGGACGTGACCATCGCGCGCGAGATGGATCGTATCGAGAGCCGGCTGCTCTTCCTCGCCACGGTCGGCGCGTCAGCCCCGTTCATCGGGCTCTTCGGCACCGTGTGGGGGATCATGACCTCGTTCCAGTCGATCGCGGTGTCGAACAACACCTCGCTCGCGGTGGTCGCGCCAGGCATCGCCGAAGCGCTGCTCGCCACTGCGCTCGGCCTCCTTGCCGCCATCCCGGGGGTTATCGCGTACAACAAGCTCACGCATTCCGCAGGCCGCATTGGTGGACGGCTCGAAGGCTTCGCCGACGAGTTCTCGGCGATCCTGTCGCGGCAGGTCGAGAGCCGCCACGCCGACAGCCGGGCGGCCTGAGATGGCGGGTGGGCTCAGCCGTCAGTCGACGCGGGGCAGGCGGCAGAAACGCTACCAGCCGATGGCGGAGATCAACGTGACGCCGTTCGTCGACGTCATGCTGGTGCTGCTCATCGTGTTCATGATCTCAGCACCGCTCCTCACCGTGGGGGTGCCGATCGATCTGCCCGAGACCGCCGCGCGCTCGCTCGGCGGGGACAACGAGCCGATCGCCGTAACGATCGCGGCGGACGGCAAGATCTTCCTCCAGGAGACCGAGATCAGCGTCGAAGAGCTGGTGCCCAAGCTGATCGCCATCGCCGCGGGCGGCTACGACGAGCGCATCTTCGTGCGCGGCGACCAGGCGGTCGCCTACGGCACGATCTCGCGAGTGCTGGGCGCTCTGAATGGCGCCGGCTTCAGGCATCTCGCCCTCGTCCAAGTCACCGAGACGGGAGGCTAGGCCGCGATGCGGACCGGCGTCGTCGTCTCGGCGGTCGCCCATGTGGTGATCATCGGCTGGGGGCTGATCTCGCTCCCGCGCGCGCTCGAGAACACACAGCCGGTCGAGACGCTGCCGGTCGAACTGGTCACCGTCGCCGAATTCACTGACCTTGCCACGGGCAGCCGCACGGCCGAGCCGGATCCGCCAGCGCCGGAAGCTGCGCCCGAGCCAGAGCCGACGCCTCCGCCGCCACCACCGCCGCCCCCTCCGCCCGCTCCACCCCAGCGTCCCACCCCGGACCCGGAACTGGCACCCGCACCGCCTCCGGCCCCCGAGCCGGTCGCGGCAGCGCCGGCGCTGACGCCGATCCCGTCGCCCGCGCCCGAGCCGGCACCAGTTCCGCCGCCGGAGCCCGCGCCGGTTCTCGCCCCACCGCCGCCGGCCCCATCGCGAGTCGCTGCCGCCGAGCCGACGCCGCCCGTGCCGGCGGTTCCCTCGCCGGTCCCGCGCGGGCGTCCAAGCACCCCCGCTCCGCAGACAACGGCCAGCATCCCGACGCCGCCGCCCACGCCCGCGCCGTCACCGACGCTCCGGCCGACGCCGCCGGTGAGCGCGCCCGCGCCCGACCCGTTCAACGCGGCCGCGATCGCGGCGCTGATCGACCGCAGCCCGCCCGCCTCGCCGACCCAGCCGACCCCAGCCGAAGCGCCGGGCCTCGGCATCACCAACGGCCGGTTCGACGCGGCGATGACGCAGAACGAGCTTGCCGCACTCCGCGAGAAGATCATGAGCTGCTGGAGCATGCCGCAGGGCGCGCTCCGCGCCGACGAGATCCGCACCGAGGTGCATATCCGGCTCAATCCGGACGGCTACCTCAACGGCCAGCCGGAAATCGTCAGCCGACCCATCGGGCGCTATGCGGCGATCGGGCCGGAAAGCGTGGTGCGGGCGATCATCGCCTGCGCGCCATACAATCTCCCAGCTGACAAATACGCTCTGTGGCAGGAGATCATTCTCGACTTCAATCCGACCGACATGTTCGGCCCGGGGTGATTCACATGAGCGAAGGAGCACACATGAACCGCCAGCTGTCCCCCCGTGCCGCAGCGATGAAGCGCTGGCCGGAGCAGTTGGCGCGAGCGGCGGTCCTCGCGATTGCCGTCCTCGGGCTCTCGGCGGCCGCGGGGCCGGCGAGCGCGCAGCTTCGCCTCGACATCACGCGGGGCACGATCCAGCCGGTGCCGATCGCGATCCCGACCTTCATCGCGACGGGGCCGGACGCGCAGTATGGCTTCGACATCGCGGCGGTGATCAGCGCCGATCTCGGGCGCTCGGGCCTCTTCCAGCCGCTCGAGCCGGCCTCGTTCATCGAGCAGATCACGCGCACCGACGTGCCGCCGCGCTTCGGCGACTGGCGGGTGATCAACGCGCAGGCGCTGGTCACCGGCGCGGTGGTGCGCCAGCCCGACGGACGGCTTCGCGCCGAGTTCAGATTGTGGGACGTGTTCGCCGGCCAGCAGCTGACGGGTCAGCAGTTCTTCACCACGCCCGACCATTGGCGGCGCGTCGCCCACATCATCGCCGACGCGATCTACGAGCGGCTCACCGGCGAGCAGGGCTATTTCGACTCGCGCGTGGTCTTCGTCGACGAGAGCGGGCCGAAGGACCAGCGCATCAAGCGCCTCGCCATCATGGACCAGGACGGCGCCAACGTCCGCTACCTCACCAACGGCAACGAGCTGGTGATCACCCCGCGCTTCAGCCCGTCGAGCCAGGAGATCACCTACATGTCCTATGAGGGCGGGCGCCCGCGCGTCTACCTCATGAACATCGAGACGGGACAGCGCGAACTGGTCGATAATTTCGGCGGCATGAACTTCGCGCCGCGCTTTTCGCCCGACGGTCAGCGCGTGATCATGAGCCTCCAGGACGGGGCCAACGCCAACATCTACACGCTCGACCTCAACACCCGGCAGCGGGCGCAGCTGACGGCGACGGTCGGGATCGACACCAGTCCGAGCTACTCGCCGGACGGTCTCGAGATCGCGTTCGAGTCCGATCGCGGGGGCAGCCAGCAGCTCTACGTGATGGGCGCCGACGGGTCGAACCAGCGCCGCATCAGCTTCGGGCAGGGGAGCTATTCGACGCCGGTGTGGTCGCCGCGCGGGGACCTCATCGCGTTCACCAAACGCGACCAGGGCCAGTTCATGATCGGGGTGATGCGGCCCGACGGGTCGGCTGAGCGTATCCTCGTGACCGGCTACCACAACGAGGGGCCGACCTGGTCGCCGAACGGGCGGGTGCTGATGTTCTTCCGCGACACGGCGGGGACGACCGGCGGGCCGCAGCTGTGGTCGATCGACCTCACCGGCTACAACGAGATGCGGGTCGTGACGCCGTCCTTCGCGTCCGACCCGGCGTGGTCCCCGCTCATCAACTGAGGCTTGGCTTTGCGGGCGACCGTAACGGTTGGTTAACCACGAGCGTCCATGTCCGGTTAACCAAAGCGGGGCTAGCTAAGCGCAAGGTGTTTGGTAGACGAGGAGTTAACGGGCATGCGCAATCACAAGGGTCTTTTCCGTTGGTCTCTCGTCCTCGCGGCCGGGTTGGCGCTGTCGGCCTGTTCCAAGGATAGTGACCAGGCCGCGAACCAGCTCAACCCGGCGCTCAATCCCGGGGCAGGGGGCGCCGGCGGGTTCGGCGCCGGCGTGCCGGGCAGCGCACAGGACTTCCGGGTCAACGTCGGCGATCGTGTCTTTTTCGACACTGACTCGCCGGAACTGAGCGGCCAGGCGATGGCGACGCTGGACCGGCAGGCGCAATGGCTGAGCCTCTACCCGAACGTGATCGTGCTGATCGAAGGCCATGCCGACGAGCGCGGCACGCGCGAATACAATATCGCGCTCGGCGCGCGGCGCGCGACCGCTGTCGTCAACTACCTGATTTCGCGGGGAATCGCGCCGAACCGGATGAACACGATCTCCTACGGCAAGGAGCGTCCGGTCGCGGTCTGCAACGACATCTCGTGCTGGTCGCAGAACCGCCGCGCAGTGACGGCGGTGCAGGGGCCGGGGGTCTAATTCCCCCACCTTCCCGCCGCGGGGGCGCCGGGCCCGGAACAAACTTTGGCCGAACTCCAAGCCTCTAACAGGGCTCAGGTTTTCGGCCGCGTCGAGTCTCTCGGCAACCCGGCACCAGGGCGGGATTCATGCACCTTTTCAGGTCGGCGAGCGCCGGCACTCTCGCAGTCGCCTTCATCCTCTCCGCGAGCCAGCCCAGCC